>NZ_JBTGNV010000010.1:0-86452 GCF_054332375.1 Haemophilus sp. SZY H53 | reverse complement strand
CCGAACTCAGAAGTGAAACGCCGATGCGCCGATGGTAGTGTGGGGCTTCCCCATGTGAGAGTAGGACACCGCCAGGTCTGAATGTAGAACCCCAAGCTAAAGAGCTTGGGGTTTTTGTTTATGGAGTTTTGTTAAAGATTACTTTGACAATATAAGTGCGGTAGAAAGTTAGGCTGTTTTTACGTAGAGAATATATAAAAAGGAGTTTATCCCAAATATCTGAGAATAGACTCCTTTAATCTTTTAAGAAAATAACTTATTCCAAAAAGAACAAACAAATTCCCTTTCTTCTGTAAACGCCGAATCATCAACAATGACAGGATTTCCTAATAAGTTCAGGTGATGAATTTTATTACGTAGTGTTACGTAGCAGAATTTGAGCTTTTCACATTCTGTTAGAGAAATAATGTGATGTTCTGCCATTGAATCAAAGATGCGGACGTTATCAGACCATTTTGTTAATATTGGATTAGCTGGAGCATTCGCAAGCATCAGATATTGGGCGATAAATTCAATATCGGTAATGCCGCCACGATCTGTTTTGATATTAAAAAAGCCTTCTTTTGTGTGAGATAAATGTTCGTACATTTTTTCACGCATTTCTCTTACTTCAATTTTTAGCTGATTAATATCTCTTTGAGCTGAAAGTACATTACAGCGAATGTTTTCAAATTCTGCTTTTAATTCAGTTTCACCAAAAATGGCACGACTGCGGACAAGCGCTTGCTTTTCCCAAGTCCATGCCTCATTGAGTTGATAGTTTTCAAATGCTTGAAGCGAACAGCCTAGTAAGCCAGCATCGCCTGAAGGTCGTAATCGCATATCAACATCGTAAAGTACGCCTGCACTGGTATTCATGCTAAAAATGCTGACAATTTTTTGAGCCAGTCTTAAATAGAATTGGTTACTATCAATGGATTTTTTCCCACTAATGGTTTGGCCTTCAACAGCTTGGTATAAAAAGACTAAATCCAAATCAGATTTATAACCGAGTTCAATTCCACCTAATTTGCCGTAGCCAATAACTAAAAAACCTTTTTCAGTTTTATCTGCAAGGTGTTCGGGGATCCCAAATCGTTGACTGACTTGTTGCCAAGCAAAATTGACAACGGCATCAATGATTGCTTCTGCCAGATAAGTGAGATGATCGCTTACTTTCATAACAGGCAATACGTCGAGAATATCGGCGGCTGCAACACGTAATAAAATGGACTGTTTGAATTGGCGTAACCCGTCAATAAATTGTTCTTCATCATCTTGCGGTAATCGCAGCATATATTGCTTTAATTCGTCAGGATACTGTGTGAATGGCAATGGATTACGTAGCGCTTCAGTATTTAATAATTCATCGAGTAGAATAGGGTGACGAGCCACTTGTTCAGCGATCATCTGGGATTGCGAACATAGTTCAATTAGCTGCTCAATGGCTTGAGGATTTTCTAAGAGCAATTCCAAATAAGTCGTTCTACTCGCAATTTTATCCACAATATTGAGGATGCGTGGCAATAAAGTGCGGTAATTTTTTTGTTCAAATATTTGAGTGAAGATATTTGGCAATAAGTGAGCTAAAACTTCTCGACCTCGAGAGCCAATAACCCGGCGCGAAAGCCCATCTTTAAATTGAATAAGTTTATCTAAGATATCGGAAATCGCATCTTCATCAATGTGATTATCGACTAGCATTTGTTCAATATCATCGAGATCACCTTCTAAAAAATCAATCCACTGATTATTGTCATCGTTAGGTTCATCTTTTTCTTCACCAATTAATGCATCAAAAACTGACCGCACTTTTTGTTGGTGTGCCTGTAATGTTTGATAGAAATCATCCCAGTTTTCAATTGGATAAGATTTTATCGTAGCCTGATTGTTCTCATCTAAATAAGTGTATTCTCGACAACCGACCATTAATCTAAGGCGATTTTTTTCATCTGTTGGCAGAAGTTGCGTTTGTTGGTCATCAATGGCTTGAAGCACGTTTTCAATACGTCGTAGAAAGATATAAGCTTCTCTTAATTCACGGTATTGTTGAGGCGTAATTAAACCAAGATCTCGTATTTCAGGAAGAAGTTTAAGCAATTCATGTTGTTGGAGTTTGATCTCACGCCCACCGCGAATCAGTTGAAAAACTTGCACAATAAATTCGATTTCTCGAATCCCACCTGCGCCTAGTTTAATATTGTCTTTTAAGCCACGACGACGCACTTCACGCTCAATTTTACCTTTCATTTCACGTAAAGCTTGAATCACACTAAAATCAATATAGCGTCGATACACAAAGGGGCGAAGTAATTGCTGCAAGGTTTTTACATTGGGATCTTGCTCATTTGCGCCTAAAATACGCCCTTTGATCATGGCGTAGCGTTCCCAATCTCGCCCTTGATCTTGGTAATATTGCTCCATTGCAGAAAAACTTAAGGCTAGCGTACCGCTGTCGCCAAAAGGGCGAAGGCGCATATCCGTACGATAGACAAAACCATCTGGCGTAAATTGATCCAATGCATTAATCAGACGTTGTCCTAAACGGGTAAAAAATTTGGCGTTATCAATGGCTCGTCTTGCTCCAACGGTTTCGCCTTGTGAAGGATAGGTAAAAATTAAATCAATATCAGAGGAGAAATTTAGCTCAAAACCACCTAATTTTCCCATGCCAAGAATATAGAGTTGCTGAGGATTGCCATTTTCATCACAAGGCGTGCCCATTTCTTCGTAAGCTTGTTTATATAGCCAATTTCTCGCACCAATGATAAGGCTTTCAGCAAGTTGAGAAAGACGAATAAAAATGTCTTCTACGGTGGCAAGATTCAAGCTTTGACAGAAACTAAGTTTTGCCATTTCTTGATTACGAAAATTTCGTAATGTTTTGTAAAGCTGTTCTTCGTTTTGGATAGTGGAGAGTTGGTCAGCTAAACGGCTAGCATAATGTTGACAATCTGAAAATTGAGGAGGTGTTTGCCACCATTGGGCTAAAAAGTGCGGGTGTTTTTTTAAGACTTTTTCCAAGAAATCAGACAGACTGATGGCATAGTTGATTTGTCCGATTGGTGTCGTGAGATTTGTTGCGTCCCGCTCGATTTGTTGGGTTATTTCATCAAGATTCATTTCAGGGAAATGTTGGCAAAGCACTTCGCCAAGTTGAATGAGTTTTTCAGTCGAAAGCGGAAGTGAAAGTGCCATAATTTACCCTTTAAAATGTTCGTCAATCTTGCGTAGTACGATTTCTTTGGCTTGTTGCGGTTGCAGACTATCTAGCCAATTTAGTGGTGTTTTCCAGCCGCGTAGCCAGGTGATTTGTCGTTTGGCTAATTGTCGAGTTGCACAAATACCGCGGAAGACCATTTCTTCATGATCATAGTCACCACGTAAATATTCCCACATTTGGCGATAGCCAACACAGCGTATAGAAGGCAAATCAGGATGGAGATCTTCTCGTTGATAGAGTTTTTCCACTTCTTCTTGGAAACCTAATTCGATCATTTTATAAAAACGTTGTTCGATACGTTGATGCAATACCGCGCGATCTTCTGGTGCAATAGCGAATTGTAAAAATTGATAAGGCAATTCTTCGCCTTTTTGTTCGGTTAATTCCGTTAATGATTTGCCCGTTAAATAGAATACTTCTAGTGCACGATTAATGCGCTGTGAATCATTTGGATTAATACGCTTTGCTGAAATAGGATCAATTTTTTGTAATTCTTGATGAAGTACTGGCCAGCCAAATTTTTGCGCTTTTTCTTCAATTTCTAAGCGTAAATTTTCATCAGCAGATGGAAGAGGAGAAAGCCCCTCAATCAATGCTTTGTAATACAACATCGTGCCGCCAACCAAAAGCGGAATTTTACCTTGTGCGGTAATATCGGCCATTTCTCTGAGCGCATCGTCACGAAAATTCATCGCAGAATAACTTTCCGCGGGATCTAAAATATCGATTAATCGGTGAGGGGCAAGAGCAAGTTCTTCTTTAGAAGGCTTTGCCGTACCAATATCCATGCCTTTATAAATTAATGCAGAATCGACACTGATCACTTCCACTGGCAGGCTTTGACGTAATTGAATAGCAAGATCTGTTTTTCCTGAGGCTGTTGGTCCCATTAGAAAAAGTACGGTCGGTTTGGAGTCAGTTTTTTGTGTCATATTACAAATCAGTTAAAAAAGGTTGCCAGTTAATCGGTTTCAGTAATGTATTAAATTTCTCTTGATGAGCTTTATTCAGTAAGCGTTCCGTTTCGCTTAATAAGCTGACCGCATCCGCTAATACTTGAATCGGTTTCATCTCTAGCGTCTGACAAAGTGCGGTCAGAAAATCAGGCATATTTTCTAGATCTTCCGCAAGTAGGCTTACCACACATTTTTGTAAATTTTGTGTACGTAAAACCGTAGGCACTTTGTTTAGAGTGAGACGTAGCTGGGCTTCATTTTCAATAAATTCAAAACCACTTTGCTGAAAAAAGGCTTTTTGTTTTTGCCATTGTTCAAATTGTTTTTCATCTAAGCGGAAAATAATCGGAATGAGCAGCGGTTGTTGTGAAATTTCACCTTGTTGTAAGGTTAATTCATAATTTAAGGTTTGCAATTTAGCTAATGACATCAAATAAAACTGCTGATTTTGTTGTAAAAGCAATGCTTTATTTTCAATTAATGCTAATGCGCGTAAATAGCCTGGTTCACTTGTCTGTGGGAGTTGTTCAACGACTGACTTTGTTAAAACTTGAGAATTTTCCACAGGACGTACTAATTCACCATATAAGCGTTGTTCCGTCTTTGTAGGTTGTTCACGATAACCATATGACGGAACGTATTCACTACGGTTTGAAAAGTGTGGTCGATTTTCTGATTGTTTTTCGCGAGGCTGATGATAATTCGAAGCGAAAATATTGTGTCCCGCTGCCGCCCGATTGGGTTTCGGTTCATAGTTAGGTTTATATGAAGCCGAAGGCTCTCTTGCTGCATTTATCGCTGGCGCTAAATCCAATTCAGCTTGAGGAATAGCATTGAGCGCATTTGTTACGCCTTGGCAGATAAAATCATGAATTAAGCGGGCTTGATGGAAACGAACTTCGTGTTTTGTTGGGTGCACGTTGACATCGACATCATGTGGATTGAGGTCGATAAATAGCACAAATGCAGGGTATTGCTCAGTATGTAAATGCTCCGCATAAGCTTGGCGAATGGCGTGGGTGATCACTTTATCACGCACCATTCGTCCATTGATATAGCAATAGTTCAAATCATTTTGAGAACGTGTAAATTCAGGTGCCGCCACCCAGCCAGAAAGATGCAAATCATCATGTTTCCAATCAATGCGCAAGGCATGCTGAACAAAATCATCGTCACAAATAGCAGAAACACGTTTTAGTTGTTGCTCTTCATTCGTTGCAGGACGATATTGTCGAATCATTTTGCCGTTATGAGTGAGCGTAAAAGCAATATTAAATTTTGCTAAAGCAATTCGGCGAATGACTTCATCAATATGAGCAAATTCTGTTTTATCAGTGCGCAAGAATTTACGACGAGCTGGCGTGTTAAAAAAGAGATTTGCGACTTCAACTGTCGTGCCGACTGGATGAGACGCAGGTTTAATTGTAGTTTCCATCTCTCGTCCTTGTGCATAAACCTGCCATGCTTCATTTTGCTCTGCAGTGCGAGAAGTAAGCGTGAGACGAGAAACCGAGCTGATACTGGCAAGGGCTTCACCGCGGAAACCTAAACTTAAAATGGCTTCGAGATCATCAAGATCGGTAATTTTACTGGTTGCGTGTCGAGCGAGTGCGAGACTTAATTCTTCTTTAGGAATACCACTGCCATTATCTCGAATACGAATCAGGCTGGCGCCGCCGTTTTCAATATCAATATGAATTTTATTGGCACCGGCATCAAGGCTGTTTTCCACTAATTCTTTCACCACAGAAGCAGGGCGTTCGACCACTTCACCTGCGGCAATCTGATTAGCCAGCTGTGGAGAAAGAATTTTGATTGCCATAGGATTCCTTATTTTTCTTTAAGTTTGATTTTTTGCCCAGTCACGATTTTGCCGTTTTTCAATATTGGGTTCAGTTTTAAAAGACGATTAACCGGTACATTGTATTCACGAGAGATGCCATAGAGAGTTTGATCGGCTTTCACCGTATGGTAAAGCGGGATTTCTTTCTTGCCATTATCTTTCTTCTCATTTCCTTTTGAAGAAACGTCTTTTTTATCGTTGCCTTTTTTCTCAGGCTCTTTTTTACTCTCGGTTTTTTCTTGTTTTTTATCTTTTTTAGAAACGGCTTTTTCAGCTTCAACAATCTTGCTGTTTTTCCCTTTGTTATCAGCTTTGGCTTTATCATCCGATTTAGGTTTTTCTTCTATCTTTTTGCCTTTGCCGTTATCTGGGATTTTAATAGTTTCATTCAGCCAAAGTTCTTTACGTTTTAGTTTATTTAATTCAATAATTTCACTGACTTTTACATCATATTTGTTTGCCAGGCTACCAATGCTTTCACCAGGTTTCACTTTATGACGGACGCCACTGTCTTTAACACTTGAAGTGCGGTCAGATTTTTCGGCGTTTTTCTCTTCTTTTTTAGTTGGTTCTTCCGCTTTTTTGCCTTTGCCATTATCTGGAATCTTAATGGTTTCATTTAGCCAAAGTTCTTTGCGTTTCAGTTTATTTAACTCAATGATTTCACTGACTTTGACATCATATTTGTTCGCCAAGCTACCAATGCTTTCGCCTGATTTCACTTTATGGCGAATACCGCTGTCTTTCACATCAGAAGTGCGGTCAGATTTTTCATTGTTTTGATTGTTTGATTTTGTAGATTTGCTGTCTTGCTCGTCACTAGGTAGAACTACGATCGTTTTTAAATTACCGTTGCGATAAGCGACTAAGCCTTCATAAATCATATAAGCAATACGGCGACGATAAGTAATAGTATTCAGTTTTTGTTCTTCTTCCATATTAGAAAGAAACCCCGTTTCCACGAGAACAGAAGGAATATCCGGTGAACGTAATACGCCAAGGCTAGCATGTTGAGGCGTGCTTCGGCTTAAAGGTGTTACACGTGCAAAACGACGTAAAATACTATTTCCTAACTCATAGCCAGTACGTTGACTATGTCCAAATTGCAAATCGAGCACTGTTTGATCTAAATATTTATCATTGTGGCTTAAAAGTACTTTACCCGTGCCTCCGAGAAGATCTGAACGTTTTTCATCATCTTCTAACCATTGCCCAATTTCATCATTAGCACGGCGATTGGAGAGTACCCAGACAGACGCTCCACGTTGGTTAGGGTTTAACGAAGAGTCGGCATGAATTGAAATAAGAAAATTTGCTTTAAATTTTCGTGCAATTTCAGAGCGCTCAGGAACAGAAATGTAGTAATCGCTACTACGTGTTAAGACACCTTTGAAATTAGGATCCTTATCTAATAAAGCTTTTAGTTCTCGAGCAATAGAAAGCGTGACATTCTTTTCATAAATACCTAAATTTTTTCCGATTGCACCAGGATCTTTACCGCCATGGCCAGGATCAATCGCAATTGTCCATTGTGGTGCGGCAAATACGGTAGTAGAAATTAGAGAAAATATTCCAAAAAGAAACGAAAATTTTGCTTTCATGTAAGTCAGTTTTATAGTTGTGCCAAAATATGCTCGCCTACTGAGTTTTGAGCAATTAGCGTAATGTTTCGAGCATCGTCGTAATAATCAATATTCACTAGTAAATCAGCCTCAGGCAAGATGCCCTCACCTTTTTCAGCCCATTCGATTAAGCAGATGCAATTTTGGCTGAAATAATCACGAATACCCATAAATTCCAATTCTTCAGGATCGGCAAGACGATATAAATCAAAGTGATAAATCATTTTTCCTGCAATGCTATATTCTTCCACTAACGTATAAGTAGGACTTTTGACATTGCCTTGGTAGCCTAAACCTTGCACCATTCCACGAGTCAGGGTGGTTTTACCTGCACCAAGATCGCCATTAAAATAAAGCACAATAGCGTTATCTTTCGGTTGTTTTACAAGCACTTCTGCGAGTTTTTTACCAAAACGGAGCATAGTGCCTTCATCAGGAATGTATTGGGTTAATTCGGTCATTCTTAGCGTGATTTTTTAGGTTAAAGTTTCTAGAGGATTTTATCGTATTTTGAAGGGAATATGTAGGGAAAATACAATAAAAAATCCGCTGCTTTTCAGCAACGGATTGAGAATTTGGAGCGGGAAACGAGGCTCGAACTCGCGACCCCGACCTTGGCAAGGTCGTGCTCTACCAACTGAGCTATTCCCGCAGGGCATCCATGTGAAAATTTGGAGCGGGAAACGAGGCTCGAACTCGCGACCCCGACCTTGGCAAGGTCGTGCTCTACCAACTGAGCTATTCCCGCATTTCACATTGGTGAATGAGGCAACATTATACGAAAAAATTTATTCAACGCAAGCGCAGATTTCGCAAATGATTGAGTTTGCCTAAGTTTTCATCAACCCAGATTAATAAAGTGCTCACGGTAGTAAGCTAACTCTTTAATTGATTCACGAATATCATCAAGAGCTAAATGAGTATTGCCTTTTTTAAATCCATCTAAAATTTCTGGTTTCCAGCGAGAAGCCAATTCTTTTAATGTGCTGACATCCACATGACGATAGTGGAAATAATCCGCTAAATCAGGCATATATTTGTAAAGAAAGCGTTTATCCTGTGCGATGCTGTTGCCACAAATCGGTGAAGCACCTTTCGGCACCCAGTGTTTTAAAAAATCTAATGTTTGTAATTCTGCTGCACGTTCGGTGAGTTTGCTCGCTTTAACACGTTCCACTAAGCCGTTAGCTGTGTGGGTTTTTACGCACCATTCCGACATTTTGTTTAATAATTCATCACTTTGATGCACTGCAATCACAGGTCCTTCAGCTAAAATATTGAGATCTTTATCGGTCACAATGGTTGCGATTTCAATAATGCGTTCTTTTTCAGGATCTAATCCTGTCATTTCTAAATCGATCCAAATCAGATTTTGTTTATCTAATTGCATAATATAAGGTATCCTATAAACATTTTTAATCCCGTTTATTTTAACGAAAAACATCGGAAAAAACGACCGCACTTTATGAGCAAACGTAAACTAACGCAAAATCAAACTCGTCGAATTCAATCAAATAACGCGAAAGCCTTGCATCGCCACAAGAAGAAAGAAGTGGAATGGCAAGATGATATGCTAGGTGAAAGCCAAGATGGGATAGTCGTTACGCGTTATTCAGTTCATGCAGATGTGGAAAATGCACAAGGCGAAATTTTCCGTTGTAATTTACGTCGTACACTTTCTAGTCTTGTGGTTGGAGACAAAGTGATTTGGCGACAAGGCAATGAACAGCTCCAAGGAGTGAGTGGGGTGATTGAAGCCATTCACCCAAGACAAAATGAAATTGCTCGCCCAGATTATTATGATGGGTTGAAACCAATCGCGGCGAATATCGATCGTATTATTATTGTGTCTGCCGTTGTACCGGTACTTTCACTCAATATTATCGATCGTTATTTAGTGGTGTGTGAAAATGCAGGGATCGAACCTGTCATTGTGGTGAATAAAGGCGATTTACTGAATGCCGAGCAAGAGCAGGAAGTGGAAAGCCAATTACAGATTTACCGTGATATTGGTTATCAGACCATCATCATTTCTGCTGAAACCGGAAAAAATATGGAAAAATTGACCGCACTTTTAAGTGATGGCACATCCATTTTTGTGGGGCAGTCAGGGGTAGGTAAATCCAGTTTAATTAACCATATTTTACCAACAGTTAATGCGCAGGTAGGCGGTATCAGTGAAACCTCAGGCTTAGGGCAACATACCACGACTTCTTCTCGTTTATACCACTTACCACAAGGCGGCAATTTGATTGATTCACCGGGTATTCGTGAGTTTGGTTTATGGCATTTGGAGCCAGATCAGATCACCAAAGGATATCGTGAATTTCAATATTTCTTAGGGACGTGCAAATTCCGAGATTGTAAGCATTTGAACGATCCTGGCTGTGCATTACGCGAAGCGGTAGAGGCAGGGCGGATTTCACCAATACGCTATGAAAATTATCATCGCCTCATTGAAAGCCTGAGTGAGACAAAATCACAACGTCATTTTTCTGTGTAGTATATGTTTTATTCTTACTTAGTAAGCAAACGTTTAAATTTTGTGATATCGCTCAATTTTTTTTATGTTTTTCCTTGATTATTTTATACTTAACAGGGATACTACTGCGGATTTATAAGATTGTTTTTTGAATTTTACTATTACTATGTAGAGGTAACATTATGTTCTCAAAAGATGTAGAGATTACGGCTCCTAATGGTTTACATACTCGCCCTGCGGCACAGTTCGTAAAAGAAGCAAAAGCTTTTGCTTCGGATGTAACTGTTACTTCTGCAGGCAAGAGCGCAAGTGCTAAAAGCTTATTTAAGCTACAAACCTTAGGTTTGACGCAAGGAACTGTAATTACCATCTCGGCAGAAGGTGAAGACGAACAACAAGCCGTTGAACATTTAGTAGCATTAATTCCTACTTTAGAATAATTGACGATAGCCACAGAATTCCTATTCTGTGGCTATTGTTTATTTAGCTTTTAATAAATTATTTCGGAATGTAAAATTATGATTACAGGTATCCCAGCATCGCCAGGTATCGTTTTTGGTAAAGCTTTAGTATTAAAAGAAGAAAAAATTGTTCTGGATTTCCAAAAAATTTCAGAAGATCAAATCGAGTCAGAAGTTGCTCGTTTTTATGCGGGCCGTGAAGCAGCCGTTGAGCAACTTAATTCTATTCATCAACGCGCGTTAAAATCTTTAGGTGAAGAAAAAGCGGCTATCTTCGAAGGCCATTTAATGATCCTTGAAGATGAAGAATTAGAAGAAGAGATTATTGATTATCTTCGTTCACACAAAGTAAATGCGAGTGTGGCAGCAAGTAAAATCATCGATCAACAAGTTGAAATGTTGTCTGAGATTGATGATGAATACTTAAAAGAACGTGCGGGTGATATTCGTGATATTGGTAATCGTTTAATCAAAAATATTTTAGGTATGCACATTGTCGATCTTGGTGATATTACCGAAGAGTCTATCCTTGTGGCTTACGATTTAACCCCATCAGAAACTGCTCAATTAAACTTAGAAAAAGTATTAGGTTTTATCACGGATATTGGTGGTAGAACCTCTCACACCTCTATTATGGCTCGTTCACTTGAATTACCGGCCATTGTTGGGACAAATGATGTGACCGCGCGAGTGAATACCGGTGATTATCTTATTTTAGATGCCGTGAACAACCGTGTTTACGTGAATCCGACTCAAGCTGAAATTGACGAATTAAAAACACTAGAAGTAAAACTCGCTGAAGAAAAAGCAGAATTAGCGAAATTAAAAGATTTACCGGCAGTGACCCTTGATGGCCATAAAGTTGAAGTGGTTGCGAATATTGGTACGATTCGTGATTGTGAAGGGGCACATCGTAATGGTGCAGAAGGGGTAGGTTTATACCGTACAGAATTCCTCTTTATGGATCGTGATCAATTACCAAGCGAAGAAGAGCAATTCATTGCTTATAAAGAAGTGGTTGAAGCAATGGAAGGCCGCTTAGTAGTATTACGTACCATGGATATTGGTGGTGATAAAGAGCTTCCATATTTAAATTTACCAAAAGAAATGAACCCATTTCTTGGATGGCGTGCAGTGCGTATTGCCCTTGATCGTCGTGAGATTTTACATGCGCAATTAAGAGCGGTATTACGTGCTTCGGCATTTGGTAAACTTGCCGTGATGTTCCCGATGATTATTTCGGTAGAAGAAATTCGCGAGTTAAAATCTGTGCTTGAAACGTTAAAAGCCGAATTACGTGCAGAAGGTAAGGCTTTTGATGAAAGTATTCAAGTAGGTGTCATGGTTGAAACCCCATCTGCGGCAGTGAATGCGAAATTCTTAGCGAAAGAAGTGGATTTCTTTAGTATTGGTACAAACGATTTAACGCAATATACCTTAGCCGTTGACCGTGGTAACGAATTAATTTCTCACTTATACAATCCAATGTCACCTTCAGTACTTGGTTTGATTAAACAAGTGATTGATGCCTCTCATGCAGAAGGCAAATGGACGGGGATGTGTGGCGAGTTAGCCGGTGATGAACGCGCGACCTTATTGTTACTCGGTATGGGCTTGGATGAATTTAGTATGAGTGCAATTTCTGTACCTCGTATTAAAAAATTAGTGCGTCATGTGAATTATCAAGAGGTAAAAGCCTTGGCGGATGAAGCATTACAAAAACCAACATCTGCTGAAATTGAACAATTAATTCAGGCTTTTTTAGCAGAAAAATCGTTAAACTAGATACAAAAACAAAGTTTTACGTTAAAATATCAGCCATCTTTAATAGATAGGAGATTAAAATGGGCTTATTTGACAAATTATTTGGTTCAAAAGAAAATAAAGCTGTGGAAGTGGAAATTTATGCGCCACTTTCTGGTGAGATTGTGAATATCGAAGATGTACCAGATGTTGTTTTCTCTGAAAAAATCGTGGGTGATGGTATCGCAATTCGCCCAACAGGTGACAAAATTGTGGCGCCTGTTGATGGTGTTATTGGTAAAATTTTTGAAACCAACCATGCATTTTCAATGGAATCAAAAGAGGGAGTTGAATTATTTGTTCACTTTGGTATTGATACTGTTGAATTAAAAGGTGAAGGATTCACTCGTATTGCACAAGAAGGGCAAAGCGTGAAACGCGGCGACACAGTAATCGAATTTGATTTAGCAACATTAGAATCAAAAGCGAAATCAGTTTTAACACCAGTGGTTATCTCTAACATGGATGAAATTTCATGCATTGAGAAAAAATCGGGTGAGGTGATTGCTGGAGAATCTATTGTTCTAACTTTAAAGAAATAAGATTCACTGATTAAAAGATCCGCTTTAAATGAGCGGATTTTTTTATACTTATTCTTTTTGAGGAAGGCAAAAATGATTTATCGATTAACTGGCCAAGTACAGCATTATGCATGGGGCGGAAAAAACTATATTGCATCATTGATTGGATTAAATTCAGAGCAAGATCAACCTTGTGCTGAGTGGTGGCTAGGTGCGCATCCATCTGCGCCTTCCGTGATTGAGAATGTAAGTAACCAAGAATCTCTTATTGAATTTTTATCGCAAAATCCAACCGCACTTGGGCAAGCAAGCCGCCAGCAATTTGGTGATGAACTCCCTTATTTGTTAAAGATTTTAGATGTTGAAAAGCCGTTATCGATTCAATTGCATCCAACTAAAGCGCAAGCTGAAAAGGGCTTTGAGGCTGAAAATGCAAAAGGCGTGGCCTTAACAGACAGCACGCGGACTTATAAAGATAGAAATCATAAACCAGAAATGATGATTGCCTTATCTGATTTCTGGCTTTTACATGGTTTTAAAACAAAAGCTCAAATCCTTGCGACATTAAATGCGCGACCCCCTTTGCAACCTTTGACTGAAAAACTTGACACACAAAGCCTTGCTGAATTTTATGCAGATGTTATGTTGGCGGATCAATCAACGCTCGCAAATTGGCTATTACCTATTATTGAAGCTAACCAACAGCCTTATAGAAATGGCGAGTTGGCGCTAGATAACCCGGATTATTGGGTGCTTTATACCATGGAAGCCATGGCGATTTCGCCTGAAAAATTAGATGCCGGCCTGGTGTGTTTTTATCTCTTTAATATCGTGTATTTGAAAGAAGGAGAGGGCATTTTCCAAGATGCGGGTATTCCTCATGCTTACCTTCGCGGACAAAATGTGGAGTTAATGGCCTGTTCTGACAATGTGATTCGTGGTGGCTTAACACCAAAATATGTCGATATTGTCGAATTATTAAAAATTGTGGATTGTCGCGAAGTAACACCTCAAATTATCTCAGCGGCACCTCAAAATCAGTCAGAATTTACTTATAAAACGCCAGTAAACGATTTTGCTTTAGCTCAAATTCGTGTTGAACCACAACAACATACTGAATTAAATCTTCAAAGTGCAGGCATTTTATTGGTGATGCAAGGCGAGCTAAAAATACAAGAAAAATCAACCGCACTTACCTTGAAACAAGGTGAGTCAGCATTTATTACAGCGGATTCTAATGTTGAAATAATGAGTGAAAAAGGCGGTTATGCTTTCTTGGCAAAATTGCCAGAAAATTAATGTAATGAGTATCACGATTTGTGAGCTCATCGTTAGATTAACCATCAATATAATAACGAGAATTATCCTTTTCCATTTGATCCACTTTATGCGCCCATTGAAAATGCTTTTAGCATGTATCATCGGATCTTTAATGTCGAAATTTTCTGTGAATACTTGCATGTGATGGAGAATTTTTGCGTAGACATAGAAGATTATTTCCACGCTATGGAATGATACTCATTGGTTTGCTGTGAGTTACGATCGTACAATGAGCTGTACTTATGATTGCAGTTTAACCGAGCAGGAAAGTGCGGTTGAAATAAGGATCTAGCCGCACTTTTGAATTTATATTATAACCAACCTAAGCTAATTAATAATTTCCACCATGCCATACCGATAGTTAAGTGGATAATTAAGCTACCAAATGCAATGATTGCGCCAGCGATCCACCAAGATTTAATGTCATTATAGCCCGCTCCAAATGCAATTGGTCCAGGACCACCGCCATAGTGTGTTACAGAACCACCGTAAGCGTTGGCAAAAACTAAGCCTAGTGCAAGTAACTCAGCAGGTGCTCCCGCAACATGCCCAACAGTTGCAAATACAGGTACCATTGCTGCTACGTATGCACCGCCTGAAGCAAATAAATAACGTACTGCAACGCTTAAAGTCAGAATCACGATGAGAGCCATCATGCCATGTCCTTCAAATTGAAGAGTGGTACTTAATGTGTTAGCCAACCATTTAAAGAATCCGGCTTTTTCCAGTAAACCCGACATACCAATGATACCACCATACCAGACTAAGGTGTTCCATGCCCCTTTACTTTTTAGAATATCATCCCACGTTACAATACTTAACATAATGCAAAGAACCATTACGATAATGGCTACGATAGTCGCATTCACATGAAGCGTATCAGAGAAGATCCAACCGAATAAGGCAATGACAAACAACACGCTAAGTGCTTTTTCACGGAAAGACATTGGCCCTAATTCTTCTAAACCTTTTTTTGCAATAGCTTTATTATCGACTTCTTTTAATTCAGGTGGAGAGACCCAGTAACAAATTAATGGGATTAAGAATAAGCAAATTAAACCAGGCACAGAGGCGGCTAAGAACCATTTAATCCAGGTAGTTTCAAACCCCAAAATTGGAGCCATTAATGAAAGTGCGAGAGCATTAGGCGCCATTGCGGTTAAGAAAATGTAGGACGTGGTTTTTACCACCATATATACGTTCATCATCAAATAACGACCAGCCTTCTTCGGGCTTTTTTCAGGATCTGAACCAAGTGCTACCGCCACACTGTTAATGATTGGAAATATGATACCGCCTGAACGCGCTGTATTAGATGGCGTTGCAGGTGAAAGCAGTAAATCCAAGAACATGGTTACATAACCAAGTCGTAGGGTCGTGCTACCCATGGCGCCAATCATGTGATAGGCAATTCGTTTGCCTAATCCAGTAATTACAAATGCTGAGCTTAAGGTAAAAGCCGTAAAGATAAGCCATGTTGTGCCTGATTTATAACCATCCAACATATTCCCTACTTTGACTAATTCTTTTGCGCCTTCAGTATTACCTATAATGATACCTGAAACAGCAATTGCTGCGAGTAAAATTACTGGTTCTCCGTAAGGCTTTATTACAAGCCCGACAATAGTAGCAATGTAAACTCCGAGTAAACGCCAAGCAATCAGAGAAAGCCCCTCTGGAGCAGGCAATAAGAAGGTGATCAAAGGGATAACCGCTAAGATCGCCAATTTTGCATTTTTTGATAATGCCATATTAATTACCTCTAAATGATAAAAAGAAAATTGCCAGTGCTAGTAAATCAGCACTACCACCTGAACTTAAATTTAGTTCAATACAGGCGATGTCAAATTTCATTAATGCTTGTATCAGTATATTTTTATCTAATACAATTTTATGATCTGCAAGCAGATCTCGAGCTGTGTGTTGTATAAAATTTAACCCATCCAAACCGCCACGGTGAACCACGTTAGTGTCAGGATTGGTCGCCATTAAATGCAACAACAGAATCAGTAAACGATGTTCTTCATCCAATTGATGAAACTCATCAAATTGAGGTAACAACGTTCGAATAAGATTAAAACCACTTTCCGCTTCACCACGAGCGCCGGTTAAACCGTATTTTCTGAATAAGCGTACGCCGGCTGTGACTGGAAAATGCTCGGGATAATGTTTGAGTTCATCTGTTAAACCCTGAGCAAATTGAGCAACAAGTGAGCAGATTGAGTTTATATCAAACTTTACTGAACTTTGAATTACATTTTGTTGAGCTAATAAACGCCCCATTGCAGTACACACCAAGCCGAAGGAAAAAATGGCTCCCTTATGGGTGTTAATGCCATTTGTTGCTTCAAACATTGCCTTTTCTGCTGATAGACCAATTGGACGAATCTCTGCTAAGATTTGTTTTTCAGGCAAATGGGCGGTGGTCATGCCTTTGAGTACGAATTGCGTAAAAAAAGGGCGTAAACTTACCGCACTTTGCTCAAAGGTATGCAGGTTCATGTCTTTGTGCGAACCGTTGTTGATGGTATCCACCAACCCTGGTTTCGGCGACAAGCGTGCTTCTTGCACCAATGCTGAATAAGCCTGCCCACCGATATATTCCGCGATATAATGGCGTTGGGCGCGGGATTGCATTTCTGCCACAATTTCATCAACGGCGTGTTTACGAGTTCTGGCACAGATTTTCGCTTCATTGCCACACACTAGGCAGGCTCTTGGCTGAATATCAAAATCTGCACGGCTCAGCAGATTACCTTTCGCATCGAACACATCCAAATCCCATAAACGGGCAAGGGGTATGCTTTCCTCCAATTCGATCGTTGCCGCTTTCAGCGCACGACCATCAATCGGCAACACAAAAAACGCCTCATGCCCCGTTGCTAACGGACGAATAATTTCCTTTGTGGGCGTGATGTTCAACTGCATAAAAAGTGCGGTCAGATTTTCCAATGTTTTTGTAAAGACATAATCCAACAGGGCATTTTTCTTCACCCCGCCCACCGCTGTTAGGGTGACGCAAAGCAAGGTTTGCCCATATTGGGTTAACAGCTGTTGCTGTAAACTTGCTCGTTCCTCACGCGCCGTTAAAAGCTGTTCTAGAGAAATCTCTGTTCCATCGGTGGAAAAATGATTTAGGGAAATTGTCATATTGCGCTAAAAACGTGTTTAAAAATGACCGCACTTTTGTGGATGCTATAAATCGCCTCTTTATTAAGGAGGGTTAAGGAGGCGATTTTTTGTAGCATTATTCTTTGACTTGATACACCGTATCAATTACCGTTCCGTCACGATAACGAACAACGGCGACCGGTTTATCGGTAAACTCAATTTCTTTTGGTTTGCCGGTTAAACTGTAAGCGCGTTCGCAAAGTTGTTCGATGGTAAATAACGGGATGCCGGCATCAGATAAGGCATTGATTAAATCTGGACGTTTCGGATTAACGGCAACACCGTGGTCGGTCACTAAGATGTCGATGTTTTCACCCGGCGTTACGCAGGTAATCACGTTTTCCACTACCGTTGGAATACGACCACGAACTAATGGCGCCACGATAATGGCCACTTGTGCGGAAGACGCCGTATCGCAGTGACCGCCGGATGCACCGCGAATTACGCCGTCGGAGCCAGTTAATACGTTCACGTTAAATTTTGTGTCGATCTCCAAGGCGGAAAGAATCACTACGTCTAAACGCTCAACGGAGGCGCCTTTGGAGCTGTAGTTGGCATATTGGTTAGCGGATACTTCAATGTGATTTGGGTTACGTGCAAGGGATTCGGCGGCAACCGCATCAAAACTTTGCACATCGATGAGTTTTTTGATTAAGCCTTTTTCGTGTAAATCTACCATGTTGGCAGTGATACCACCGAGAGCAAAGTCAGCTTTAATGCCGTCACGTACCATTTTTTCTTCCAAGAATCGGGTTACCGCCAAGGAAGCACCGCCGGTACCAGTTTGTAAGGAAAAGCCGTCTTTAAAATAACCGCTGGCGAAAATTACTTCGGCACATTTGCGGGCAATTAATAATTCGCGTGGGTTGGAGGTCATACGGGTAGCGCCGCCACCGATTTTTTTCGGATCACCGACAGCATCCACTTGCACAATGAGATCCACTTGATCTTGGCCGATACTGATCGGGTGGTGCGGATAATCGGCGAATTCCTCGGTAAGCAATACGACTTTGTCGGCGTATTCGGCATCTACGCGGGCATAACCTAAAGAGCCACACTTGCTTTTGCCGCTAAAGCCATTAGCGTTACCGAATTTGTCACAGCAAGGCACACCTAAAAAGGCGACGTCGATTTTCAGTTCGCCAGATTTGACCAAATGTACGCGGCCGCCGTGGGAGTGAATGTTTACCGGCTCGTCCAATAAACCACGGGAAATTTGTTCGGCGAGCTCACCGCGTAAACCGGAAGAATAGATTTTGGTTACGACGCTGTTTTTGATATGGTTGATAATCGGGTGGTGGCTGTCGATTAAGGATGAAGAGGCGAGGGTCAGATTCTTAAAGCCCATTTCGGCAATTTTATCCATCACCATATTAACGATGAAATCACCAGCGCGGAAGGCGTGGTGGAAAGATACGGTCATGCCGTCTTTTAAGCCGGAGCGTTTAATTGCTTCTTCCAAAGAGGCACAAAGTTTGCGGTCTTTCGCCGTACGGGCAAGGGATTCGGCTTTTGGAACTGCTTGATACACCGGACGATTGGCATTGAATTTGGCAATGCGTTGTTCTCTTGTTGTCATCTTTTTTCTCCCTTACTCTTCACGAATGCCTGATTTCGCACGTTCTAACACGAGTTTTGCACGATCAATAATCGGCGCATCAATCATTTTTCCGTTTAAGGAAACGACGCCGGAACCTTGTTTTTCCGCTTCTTCAGCTGCTTCAATAATACGTTTGGCCTGCTCCACATCTTTTTGTGTCGGTGCAAACAAGTTGTGCAGGAGTTCGATTTGACGCGGGTTGATTAAGGATTTGCCATCAAAGCCTAACTGTTTAATTAATGCCGCTTCTTTTAAGAAACCTTCTTCATTGTTGGCATTGGAATACACGGTATCAAAGGCTTGAATACCGGCGGCGCGCGCTGCTTGTAAAATCGAACAGCGGGCAAAGAGCAATTCGATGCCTTCCGGCGAACGTTCGGTTTTAAGATTGCGCACATAGTCTTCCGCACCAAGAGCGATACCGATTAAACGCTTGGAGGCGGTGGCGATTTGGTTTGCTTGAGTGATACCTAATGGCGATTCGATGGCCGCTAACATTTTGGTCGAACCTACTTCGCGACCGCAGGCTTTCTCAATGTCGGTAATTGCGTTATCCATATCAACCACATCTTGTGCAGTTTCGGTTTTCGGCATCCGCACCACATCAACACCGGCGCGCACTACGGCATTTAAATCCAATAAACCGAATTCGGAATCCAACGGATTAACCCGCACCACAGTTTCGATTTCTTGATAAAGCGGGTGTTGAAGTGCGTGTGCGACTAATAAGCGGGCAGAATCTTTTTCTTTGAGGGCGACTGCGTCTTCTAAGTCAAACATGATGGAATCTGGTTTATAAATAAAACTATTGCTCAACATCGCAGCGTTTGAGCCTGGTACAAACAGCATACTTCTTCTTAATTTCATAGCACGGCCTCCCAGTTAACGGTTTCATCGCTTGCACGTAATGCGGCGGCTTTTACGCGCGCCTGTAATACGCAGTCTAATGCGCCTTTGTCTTCTATGATAATTAGCGCTTCTGTGACGTTGAGTTGAGCGAGTGTATTTTTGACCGTTTGTTCAATGGCTTCACTGAATTGCTTTCCGACAGAGCTATTGATTTCAATAGATAACGTGTGAGCAGGTTCAATACGAATTAAAGCATCGCTAGACTCAAGTGTTCCAGCGACAGCGGCTTTGGTTATCTTCATAATGATTTCCCTTTAGTAATAAAAAATAAGTAAAATAAGGTGCATTCTAAAGGGTTTTTTATTCAATGGCTAATTATAAAGAGTGATATTAAATGGGTTTTGTGATGCAGATCAAAAATAAGATAAAAAGAAAAAGTACGGCTTGTGTAGAAAAACGTCTTTTGATGTTTTTTTTACACAAGCCGTACTTTAATATGAATAGAATAAATTAAGCCACAACGTTAAATTGTTCTTTCATTAATGCTTCGAAATCAGTGCAACCGCCGATTGGTTTTTCATCGATAAAGATTTGTGGCACAGTTTCCACTTCTTTACCGACAGATTTTGATAAATCTGCTTTAGAAATGCCTTCAGCGATAATATCTACATAGCGATAATCGAAATCCGCCACTTCACCTTTTAATTTTTCAGCAAGGTTTTTTGCACGTACACAATAAGGGCAGCCTGGACGACCAAAAATAACTACGAACATAAAATTTTCCTTTTATTTAAACAAAATTCCTAACGATTTTACTCTATTTCCACAAAAGCAGAAATCATTTTTCAGGATTATTGTGATTGGTGTAATATATCAACTCCTCTTTTCCTAAGGATATAACTGAATGAAATTATTGATGCTTTGCCGTGAGCCTCGCCTTTATAGCTGCCAGCGTTTAAAAGAAGCAGCAGAAAGTTGTGGGCATCAAATGGATATTTTGGATCCTAATCGTTGCATTTTAAAACTCGACAAGAATCAACCGCACTTTTCGTTGTATTATCAACAAAATGCAGAAAGTGAACTTTATTTATTGCCTGATTATGATGCTGTGTTACCACGTTTTGGGACGACAAGCACTCAAATGGGCTGTGCGGTATTGCGACATTTCCAAGGAAAAGGCGTCTATTGCCTTAATGAAGAACAAGCATTTTTAGCCGCTCGCGATAAATGGCGCAGTTTGCAGATGTTATTAGAGCAAAGTATTGCAGTACCAAATTCAGTCTTATCAGGTTGTGAAGTTGAGCCGAAACAAGCCATTAAGCAAACAACCGCGCCAATGATTATTAAAACCTTAAAAGGCTCACAAGGTATTGGGGTGATCTTGGCGGAACGTCCACAAAGTGCGGTCAGTATTTTAGAAACGTTAAAAGATGCGAATGTGCCTGTCTTGTTACAAGATTTTATAGAAGAGGCAAAAGGAACAGATATTCGCTGCTTTGTGATCGGTGATAAAGTCGTCGCCACAATGCAGCGTATTGGACAAGATGGCGAGTTTCGTGCAAATTTTCATCGTGGAGGCACTGCAGAAAAAGTTAAACTCACAGAAGAGGAAAAATCCATCGCCATCCGTGCAACTAAAGCCTTAGGACTTGCGGTAGCCGGTGTTGATTTGATTCGCTCAAAAGAAGGGGTATTGGTGCTGGAAGTAAATGCTAGTCCAGGATTAGAAATGATTGAGAAGACCAGTGGCATTGATATTGCATTGCAGATGATCTTGTTTTTAGAACAGCAAGTGAAACAATAAAGGAAAAGGGCGAACCATATCATGTTCGCCCTTGTTGTTTATCCTTTTGCGTCTTGTTTAAAATCGTAATTTGGTGGTAATTCCGGCATCGTATTTTCTTCATCAAAAGGCTCGCTTGCAGGTTGATGTTGAAATTCTTTGCTATCGTGAGCCGGTTTTTCTTTACCTAATAATTGCGGTTGTAATTTGATAAAACTACTTTTATCTGAAAGCCACACATCAATAAATGCTTGTGTAAACTTTTGATCGAATTCGTGATCTAACACCGTGTCATTTAATACAAAATAGCCTTTATCGGCTAAGGCAACAAAATTTAAGATGTCGTTTGGTGAAAAATCAGGGAAGATTTCCTGCATTTTTTTGAGCCATGCCGTGGTGTCATCTTTACTTAAATTTTGTGATTCCATTTCTTTGGTTAAAGCAATGGCGAAGTTTTTTCCTTCTACTGGTTTTTCATATTTAATCGAAAACATTAACGGACGTTCATTTTTTTCATAGGAACCCGTTTCAGAATATAAGCCGACAGTATAAACATGGAATGGCCCCCATGTGTATTCAGCATTGCCGACAGGTTGCCATTGGGCAAAAAGTGCGGTGGAAAATAAGGCTGAAATGGCAGCAATAATAAATTTCAGTTTCATAGTTTTTTTCATATCAAAAATATTGCCGTGATTATAACAAAAAAGCCCTCTAAAAAAACACAAATAAAAAGGCAGGAATACCTGCCTTTGACATCAAATTATTGGGGGAGTTTACTTTAAGCTACCCACCATATCTTCTGGACGAACCCATTTGTCGAAATCTTCGGCTGAAACTAAGCCTAAGTTAATCGCTTCTTCACGTAAGGTTGTACCATTTTTGTGTGCAGTTTTTGCAATTTTTGCTGCATTTTCGTAACCGATGTGTGTATTAAGTGCAGTCACTAACATCAATGAATTTTCCAATTGCTGTTTAATGCGTGGGTAGTTTGGTTGAATACCGGTTGCACAGTGTTCGTCAAATGATACGCAAGCATCACCCAATAATTGTGCAGATTGTAAGAAATTCGCCACCATTACAGGGTTAAATACGTTTAATTGGAAGTGACCTTGTGAGCCAACGAACGCGATAGTGGTATCATTACCGAATACTTGTGCACACACCATGGTTAATGCTTCACATTGAGTTGGGTTCACTTTACCTGGCATGATTGAAGAACCTGGTTCATTTTCAGGAATTAAGATTTCACCGATACCAGAACGCGGGCCTGATGCTAATAAACGAATGTCGTTTGCAATTTTGAATAAGCTCATCGCTAATTGTCTAATTGCACCGTGAGTTTCCACAATCGCATCGTGTGCGGCTAACGCTTCAAATTTGTTTTCTGCAGTCACGAATGGTAAGCCAGTGAATTTTGCAATGTAATCTGCCACTTTCACATCATAGCCTTTTGGTGTGTTCAAACCAGTACCCACTGCAGTACCACCAAGCGCTAATTGGCTTAAGTGTGGAAGGGTATTTCTCAGTGCACGTAAACCGAAATCTAATTGTGCAGCATAAGCAGAGAATTCTTGACCTAATGTTAATGGGGTGGCATCCATTAAGTGAGTACGACCAATTTTTACTACATCTTTAAATTCTGCTGATTTTTTAGCGAAAGTTTTTTGTAAACGTTCTACACAAGGAATGGTGTGCTCAACCACTTTTTTGTATGCGGCAATGTGCATTGCAGTTGGGAAAGTATCGTTTGAAGATTGTGATTTGTTCACATCATCATTTGGATGGATGAATGATTTTTCACCTAATTTACCACCATGTAAAACGTGAGCACGGTTTGCCACCACTTCGTTCACGTTCATGTTTGATTGTGTACCTGAACCGGTTTGCCAAATGACTAATGGGAATTGGTCGTCTAATTTCCCTGCAAGGATTTCATCACAGGCGGTTGCGATTAAATCACGTTTCTCTGCAGGTAATACACCTAAATCACAGTTTGCGAAAGCCGCGGCTTTTTTCAAATAACCGAACGCTTCAATAATTTCGTGCGGCATAGAGGCTGCCGGACCAATTTTGAAGTTGTTGCGAGAACGTTCGGTTTGTGCTGCCCAGTATTTATCTGCAGGAACTTGAACTTCGCCCATAGTGTCTTTTTCAATACGAAATGCCATGTGATACTCCTATCATCGAAAATAAAAATAAATCTTGAAAATTCTAACACCTGCGAGTTATGAATGGAATGTAACATAAAGGTTAAAAGTTACTTTTGTGATGTAGATCATAAAAGTGCGGTAAAAAATTTCCGTGTTTTTTCTATTTACTTTAATCACCTTGTTGATGATTTATTTTTTGCTGCTTTTTTGATAAAATCCGCCAGTTTACAAAACGATAAATGGGGAAGTCGCAATCATGGCAAAAAACGCACAATTTTATCTCTTAAATCCAGAAAAGAAGATAACAGTTGAGCAACTTGCCTGTGATCTTGCCGCTCAAGCGTGGCGTTTAGGTAAGCGAGTTTTAATCGCGTGCGAAACAGAAGAGCAAGCATTTTTAATTGATGAAGCATTATGGCAACGGGATCCAAATGAGTTTGTTCCTCATAATCTTTCAGGCGAAGCAACACAATATGCACCGCCAATTGAGATTAGTTGGAAAGGCAAACGCAATGCCCAACGTCGTGACTTGCTGATCAATTTGCAAATGGAAGTGCCGGATTTTAGTCACAGCTTTACACAATTAATTGATTTTGTACCGGTAGAAGAAACGCAAAAAGCTCAAGCGCGTGAACGTTATAAACAACTGAGACAGTTAGGCTGGACGTTGAGCACGGAGCAGGTATAACGATATAAAAAACACCCCTCTTTGCCAAAGAGAGGGATGGTTACAAAAAACACTTAAAAATTGACCGCACTTTATGAACGATATTACCTTTTATCAACGCTTTGAAGCCGATATTCTCGCTGGGCGTAAAACCATCACGATTCGAGATAAATCCGAAAGCCATTTTAAAGCAGGTGATATTTTACGTGTGGGGCGCTTTGAAGATAATCAATATTTCTGCACGATTGAAGTGTTAAGTGTATCGCCGATTACTCTTGATGAACTGACGGAACAGCATGCGAAGCAGGAGAATATGAGTTTGGCGGAATTGAAACAGGTGATTCGGAGGATTTATCCGATTGAAGAACTGTTTTATGTTATTAGATTTAAAATAAACAAGGGGATTATTAATGAGTTTTGAGAATAACATTAGTCATAATCCTATTAAATGGCTTTTAGGTTCTGTAGTCGCGACAGCTATGACAGTCAGTACAGGAATGTTTTTTCTTATGCAATATATAAACTCTACAAATAATGAGACCTTAAAGAATAGAATTGAGCATTTTTCTCAGATGGAAATAGAGAAAGAAAGTGTTATCAATAAATTAAATAGTGAGAATCAAATTCTTAAAAGTGCCATAGAAAATAAAAAAATAGTCCTAGATGAAATTAATAAGAAATATAACTTACTAGAAAGTGATTATGAAAGATTAAAGAATGAAAAGACTAAACTGATCAAAAATGCACCTTCAAAAAATAGTTCTATCCTGACTAGAATAAAAGAATTGGAAAGTCAAAAGAAAAAATGTAGTGCATGGGTTTATCCTTCAAGTATATCTGAGCAAGAAAAAATAGATTCTTGCAACCAATATAATTTAGATATAGATAAACAAATAAATGATTTTTATAAGTCCTTACAATAATTAGTAATGTAGTAATGTAGTAATGTAGGGTGGGCTTTAGCCCACCATTTCAATTTAAACGGTGGGCTAAAGCCCACCCTACAAAAAGAGAATAACAATGACACAAAAATTCGAAATGGCAGACCGTTTTAATCCGTCTGCGGTAGAACAAGCCCTTTATCAACATTGGGAAGAGAGCGGTTATTTTAAACCGTCTGAAAATGAAAACGCGCCGAGCTATTGCATTGCGATTCCGCCTCCGAACGTAACGGGTTCTCTACACATGGGGCATGCTTTCCAACAAACCTTAATGGATACCTTAATCCGTTTTAACCGTATGGAAGGGCATAACACCTTATGGCAAGCGGGAACAGATCACGCGGGTATTGCAACTCAAATGGTGGTGGAGCGTAAAATTGCCGCAGAAGAAGGCAAAACCCGCCACGATTATGGCCGTGAAGCGTTCATCAACAAAATTTGGGATTGGAAAGCCTATTCAGGTGGCACAATCAGCCAACAAATGCGTCGTTTAGGGAACTCAATTGACTGGGAACGTGAACGCTTCACCATGGACGATGGTTTATCCAATGCGGTAAAAGAAGTATTTGTTCGTTTGCATGAAGAAGGTTTGATTTACCGAGGCAAACGTTTAGTAAACTGGGATCCAAAACTTCACACCGCGATTTCTGATTTAGAAGTGGAAAACAAAGAGAGCAAAGGTTCGCTTTGGCATTTCCGTTATCCGTTAGCCAATGGTGCAAAAACAGCAGACGGTAAAGATTATTTAGTGGTGGCAACCACGCGTCCGGAAACCATGTTGGGCGATACTGCGGTAGCGGTGCATCCTGAAGATGAACGTTATCAATCTTTAATCGGTAAAACGGTCGTTCTGCCACTGGCTAACCGTGAAATTCCGATTATTGCCGATGAATACGTCGATCGTGAATTCGGTACAGGCGTGGTAAAAATCACCCCTGCGCATGACTTCAACGACTACGAAGTGGGTAAACGTCACAGCTTGCCGATGGTTAATGTGTTAACCTTAAACGCAGATATTCGTGATGAAGCGGAAATTATTGGCACAGACGGCAAACCACTTGCTGGCTATGAAGCGACGATTCCTGCGGATTACCGTGGCTTAGAGCGTTTCGCTGCACGTAAGAAAATTGTGGCAGATTTTGAAGCGCTGGGTTTATTAGACGAAATTAAACCACACGATCTTAAAGTGCCTTATGGTGACCGTGGTGGTGTGCCAATCGAGCCGATGCTAACCGACCAATGGTATGTGAGCGTGAAACCGCTTGCCGATGTGGCGATTAAAGCGGTGGAAGATGGCGAAATCCAATTCGTGCCGAAACAATATGAAAACCTTTACTTCTCTTGGATGCGTGATATTCAAGATTGGTGTATCTCTCGCCAACTTTGGTGGGGACACCGTATTCCTGCGTGGTATGACGCGGAAGGCAATGTTTATGTTGCGCGTAACGAAGAAGAAGTGCGGTCAAAATATAACTTAGATTCTACGGTTGAACTTAAACAAGATGAAGACGTATTAGACACGTGGTTCTCATCAGGCTTATGGACGTTCTCTACCTTAGGTTGGCCAGAGCAAACTAAAGAGCTCAAAATGTTCCACCCGACCGATGTGTTAATCACAGGCTTCGACATCATCTTCTTCTGGGTTGCGCGTATGATTATGTTTACGATGCACTTCGTGAAAGATGAAAATGGCAAACCACAAGTGCCATTCAAAACGGTGTACGTAACAGGCTTGATTCGTGATGAACAAGGCCAAAAAATGTCGAAATCGAAAGGTAACGTACTTGATCCAATCGATATGATTGACGGTATCAGCCTTGACGATTTACTTGAAAAACGTACTGGCAACATGATGCAGCCGCAATTAGCAGAGAAAATTGCTAAAGCAACGCGCAAAGAATTTGCTGAAGGTATTGCGGCTCACGGTACAGATGCATTGCGTTTCACATTAGCGGCATTGGCTTCAAATGGTCGTGACATCAACTGGGATATGAAACGTTTAGAAGGCTACCGCAACTTCTGTAACAAATTATGGAATGCAAGCCGTTTCGTCTTAACGAATGAAAAATTAGATTTAAGCGAAGGCGAGATCGAATTCTCATTAGCGGATCGTTGGATTCAATCAGAATTCAATCGCACAGTCGAAACTTTCCGTAACTCATTAAGCCAATACCGCTTCGACCTTTGTGCCAATGCAATTTATGAATTTACCTGGAACCAATTCTGCGACTGGTATTTAGAATTGACTAAACCAGTATTTGCAAATGGCAATGCAGCACAAATCCGTGCGGCAAGCCAAACCTTGGTTCACGTGTTAGAAAAATTATTACGTTTAGCACATCCGCTGATTCCATTTATTACCGAAGAAATTTGGCAAAAAGTGAAAGGATTCGTCGATATTACTGCTGACAGCATTATGTTACAACCTTTCCCACAAGTGGAAGAAAACGGCTTTGATCCAGAGGCGGAAGCTGAAATTGAGTGGTTAAAAGAAGTGATCGTTGCGGTACGTAATATTCGTGCAGAAAGCAACATCGCACCAAGTAAAGGCTTAGATCTGTTATTCCGTAATTTAAGCGTAGAAAACGCAAAAATTCTTGAAAAACAGACCGCTCTTTTAAAAGCCATGGCGAAATTAAATAACGTTCAAGTATTAGCCGCAAACGAAACCGCACCACTTGCGGTAGCGAAACTCGTTGGCAATGCTGAATTACTTGTACCAATGGCTGGCTTTATCAATAAAGAAGCAGAGCTTGCCCGTTTAGCTAAAGAGATTGAAAAATATCAAAACGAAGTTAAACGTATCGAAAACAAACTCAGCAACGAAGCCTTCGTCGCCAAAGCCCCGGAAGCGGTTATCGGCAAAGAACGCGAAAAACAAGCGGAATACCAATCTGGATTAGAAAAAATCCAAGAGCAGTATAAAGCGATTGAAGCGTTGTAGTTAGTCTTATTTGGTTGCTTTAAATTTACTGTTTAAACAGTATATCAGCTATGGATAAATTAACCCTTGAGCAACGTAAAAATGTATGAAAGCTAGTAGTAAGAATAAAGGGACAAAGCCTGAGTTACTACTAGCTAAATATTTATGGGCTTTAGGATTAAGATATCGTAAGAATGATAGAAGCATTTTTGGTACTCCCGATTTAAGTTTTAAAAGGTACAAAATTGCAATTTTTATTGATGGTAAGTTTTGGCATGGAAAGGATTGGGATATTCGAAAGTATGATATCAAAAGTAACAAAGATTTTTGGATTTCAAAAATTGAGTATAATATGAATAGGGATAAGAAAGTAAACGATTATCTTATTTCTAAAGGTTGGGTAATATTTCGATTTTGGGGAAAGGATGTATTAAAAAATCCTGAAAAGTTTAGTTTAGAGATACAGAAAGCAATTTATGAAAGATGTGTTAGATGATAACTTGTTAGAAGAACCCGCTGCACAATATAGTTTATTTGAACCAGAGTCTAAGCCTAATTCACAAGAAAAATTTACTTTTATTGATTTATTTGCAGGTATTGGTGGATTTCGTATTGCTATGCAAAATTTGGGTGGTAAATGCATTTTCTCTAGTGAATGGGATGAGCAGGCACAGAAAACTTATGAGGCTAATTTTGGAGATTTGCCTTATGGAGATATTACCTTAGAAGAAACAAAGGCTTTTATTCCTGAAAAATTTGATATTTTATGTGCTGGTTTTCCTTGTCAGGCATTTTCTATTGCAGGAAAACGTGGAGGGTTTGAAGATACTAGAGGGACTTTGTTTTTTGATGTTGCAGAAATTATACGTCGCCATCAGCCCAAAGCATTTTTTTTAGAGAATGTAAAAGGATTAAAAAACCACGATAAAGGTAGAACATTAAAAACTATATTGAATGTACTAAGAGAAGATCTAGGTTATTTTGTCTCTGAGCCAGAAATTATTAATGCTAAGAATTTTGGTGTTCCACAAAATAGAGAAAGAATTTATATCGTAGGCTTTCATAAATGCACTGGTGTTAATAGTTTTAGTTATCCCGAACCTTTAGATAAAATTGTAACTTTTGCTGATATTAAGGAAGAAAAAACTGTTCCAACTAAATATTATCTATCAACTCAGTATATTGATACTTTAAGAAAACATAAAGAACGTCATGAGAGTAAAGGTAATGGTTTTGGTTATGAAATTATTCCAGATGATGGAATAGCCAATGCGATTGTAGTTGGAGGTATGGGACGTGAACGTAATCTTGTAATCGACCATAGAATTACGGATTTTACTCCTACTACAAATATTAAAGGGGAGGTAAATCGTGAAGGAATTCGTAAAATGACTCCACGAGAATGGGCAAGGTTGCAAGGATTTCCAGATAGTTATGTTATTCCAGTCTCTGATGCATCAGCGTATAAACAATTTGGTAATTCAGTGGCAGTGCCGGCTATCCAAGCCACAGGTAAGAAAATTTTAGAAAAATTATGTTATTAGGGAATAGTAATATGGAAATTAGAGGCAATGTTGGCGAATGGAGTGAGCTGTATGTGTTGATAAAATTATTATCAGATGGAGTACTTTATCAATCGGATATAAATCTTTGTAGTGATAGTAATAATGCATATCAAGTGATAAAAGCTTTTAAGGACGAGGCGAATTATAGTTTGGAATTTGATAGAGTAGATAACCATTTAAAAGTATATCGTGTTATTAATGATGAAAATACTTTATTGAAGGAATATACATTTGATGATTTTAATGAGATATCAAAACAAATATTAGATTCAATAAAAACTAAATCAGAAAGAACGTTTTCTATTCCTAATATTCAACAGTTTTTATCTGATAACTGTATTCTTACTGCAAAAGCAAGCTCGAATTCTAAAGTCGACATAAGATTAAGAATTTATGACCATCGTCTGGCCAGTGAAACTGAATTGGGTTTTAGCATTAAATCTCTACTTGGAAGAAAATCTACTTTATTCAATACTGGACCAGGTAATAATTTTAGATATGAAGTTAAATTTTTAACAGACTCTATAAATATAAAAGAATTTAATGAGAGTACTATAATCGATAGACCCAAAATTGTATCGCGAATAAATAAACTAAATGAACTAGGTACAAAAATTTCGTTTGATAGAATTGACTCCAGGCAGTTACAGAAAAATTTAAAAATGATTGATGGTGATTTACCAGAGGTTATAGCTTGGAGTTTATATTATAGATATTTAAAAAACGAATCTTCTCTTTCCCAGATTGCCGAACTCTTGGAAAAAGAGGATCCGTTAGATTTTTATGAGACCGATGATGATAATAAGCAGAGAATGTATGTTTATAAATTAAAAAAGTTTTTAGCAGAATCAGCTATGGGGATGACTTCTGAAAATATTTGGCTTGGGGAATATGATTCATTTGGAGGAGTTATTGTTGCTAAGAATGATGGTGATATTGTTTGTTTTCATATTTATGATTTTAATTTATTTAGGAATTATTTATTGAATAACACAAAGTTTGAACAGGCATCAACTGGTGAGAATGAGAGCCAACCAGGACTAAAGGATCCTAATGCTAAGAAAAAATATTATTTTGGTTGGTTGTATAAAGAGAATGAAAGCCACTATATTAAATTAAATTTACAAATCAGGTTTAATTAGAGGTATAAAATATCTGGAATAATTCATATGTTACTTTCTATTTTAAATTTAAAAATAGCGGTAATTTTACTGTGATTTCAATAAAAGAAAGCGGTCAGATTTAAAATCTGGCCGCTTTTTTACTTTCTACGATATTGTGGTAAGTAGAAAATCTATTTTAGTGATTCAATACTTCAAGCAATGCTTGAACAGGGTGTTTTAAGATGGCTTTTTCATATCGTTTCACTTGGCTACGGCAGGAATAGCCGGTCGCGAGACAATGATTCGGATCTTTACCTTGTAATTTTTTGCCCCAAGATACGTCGTAAATATCTTTCGACATGGTTTGATTTTGTACTTCATGGCCAAATACACCCGCCATGCCACAGCAGCCGACTTTTTCAACGTTCAAGGTTTGTCCAAATTGCGCAAAAATATGTTGCCATTCTTTGGGACTGTTTGGCATGAAGGTGGATTCAGTACAATGAGGGAATAAATGCCACTCAAAAGTGTGGTCAGATTTTGCAATATTTTTCACCGCACTTTGTAATGCGTTACTTTCTAATTGATTGGTCAGCCATTCATGTGCTGTGAGTACATGGAAATCACCGCGAGAATCACCTAAAGCCTCTTTATATTCATCACGATAAGAAAGCACAATAGCTGGATCTACGCCGACCAAAGGCACATTTAATTTAGCGACGCGATTTAAAAACTCCGCTTGTGTTTTAGCGGTTTTACTAAAGCGAGCTAAAAAACCTTTAATGTGCATGGCTTTGCCATTGGGTTTAAAAGGCAGAAGGATTGGATCGAATCCTAATTTTTGCGTGAGAGCCACGAAATCACGTACCACTTTGGCATCGTAATAAGAGGTATAAGGATCTTGTACGATAAAGAGCATATTGGTTTTTTCGACAGCACTGAGACCTTCCAATTCTTCTAATTTTTTGCCTTGGTAGCCAATTTCCACTAATTGCTGTTGAAGGTTTGGCTCTGAAAGGAGAGGCAAATCGGTCATGCCCAGTGTTTTTTCAACCAAGCTTTGAGTAACTTTCAGTTTGGTGAAATAATTGAATAATGCCGGTTGTTTTGCCATATAAGGTGCAGCAACTTCTAAATTTGCCACAATATAATCTTTGGCTGGGCGCAAATAACGACTGTGGTAGAAATGGAAAAATTTCGCACGGAAACTTGGTACATCAATTTTAATCGGGCATTGGCTTGCACAGGCTTTACAAGCCAGACAAGTATCCATTGCCGCTTTTACTTCATGTGAGAAGTCATATTCACCACGCCATTTCTGCACGCTATTGCGGAAACGTTCCACAAGTGCGGTCAGTTTCACTTGTATTTTATGAAAATCTAATTGATCAGGCGATACGTTTTCATTGGCCATTAATCGCAGCCATTCACGCACCATCGCGGCTCGTCCTTTTGGCGAGAATACGCGATTTTTACTCACTTTCATGGAAGGGCACATAATGCTGTGCTCATCAAAGTTAAAGCAAAGTCCATTTCCGTTACAGTTCATCGCGCCTTTGAATTCGTCTCGCATTTGAATTGGAATTTGGCGATCATTGTCCGCACGCATTGGCGAGAGAATGGAATAGAGTTCCGCATCGCTATTAAGTGGCGTACAGATTTTACCTGGATTCAGACGATTGTTTGGGTCAAATAAGAACTTCACATAACGTAACTCTTGCCAAAGTTCAGGCGTAAAGAACTTCTCTCCATAATGAGAACGTACGCCTTTACCGTGTTCCCCCCATAGTAAACCGCCGTATTTCACGGTGAGTTCTGCCACTTCATCTGAAATTTGTTTAAAGAGTTTGACTTGTTCTTTATCGCATAAGTCTAAAGCCGGGCGAACGTGCAATACACCGGCATCCACATGGCCAAACATCCCATATTGCAGATTGTGACTATCTAATAAAGCTCTAAATTCTGCAATGTAATCCGCAAGATGTTCTGGTGGCACACAGGTATCTTCCACAAAAGGAATCGGTTTGGCTGCGCCTTTCGCATTACCTAATAGCCCCACCGCTTTTTTACGCATGGCGTAAATACGTTCAATAGAAGGCAAGTCAGAACAAAGTTGATAGCCGATAATATGATCTTTGCCTTGTGCAATTTTTTCATCTAATTGCTGACAAAGTGCGGTCACTTGGCTGTCGATTTTAGCTTGATTGTTGCCCGCATATTCCACAATGTTTAAACCAAGAATTGGCTTTTGTTCTTCTTCTGTTAAAAGTTCTTTCACTGAATGCCAAATAATATCTTGCTTAGCGAGGTTCAGCACTTTGGAATCAACAGTTTCAACTGAAAGGGCATTGGCTTTCACCATAAAAGGCGCATTGCGAAGGGCGGCATCAAATGAGCTGTACTTCACATTAATTAAGGTGCGATATTTCGGAATCGGTAATAAATTGAGTTTAGCTTCGCAGATAAACGCAAGTGAACCTTCTGATCCCGTTAAAATTCGGGTGAGATTAAATTCACTTTCATCGTTATTAAAGACATTCTTAAGATCGTAACCGGTGAGAAAGCGATTGAGTTGTGGTAAATCTTGAATGATTGAGGCACGTTTCTCTTTACAACGTTGGAAAATCGTTTGATGTAGCGTTTTTCCATTTTCTGCAAGCGGGTAGCTTTCTAAAACATCGTCGGATTTGACCGTACTTGTATCTAATATTTCACCATTCATCAAAACAGAACGTAATGCTAAAACGTGATCAGAAGTTTTACCGTATTGTAATGAGCCTTGACCAGATGCATCGGTATTAATCATGCCACCGAGAGTTGCTCGATTACTGGTAGAGAGCTCTGGCGCAAAGAATAAGCCGTGAGGTTTTAAAAATTGATTGAGTTGGTCTTTTACAACACCTGCTTGCACACGAACCCAACGTTCTTCTATATTAAGCTCTAAAATGCCTGTCATGTGGCGAGAGAGATCCACAATAATATTGTTATTAATAGATTGCCCATTTGTGCCCGTGCCACCGCCGCGAGGTGTAAAGGTTAAGTGAAGGTATTTCTCTTTATTGGCTAATTTGGTGATGCGTACTACATCAGCAACAGATTTAGGGAACAAAATAGCCTGTGGAAGCTGTTGATAGACGCTGTTATCCGTAGCAAGACTTAAACGGTCAGCATAATTTGAGGCAATATCACCTTCAAAATGCTGTTTTTGGAGTTCGCTAAGATAATCGCTTACTACATGATTAAGTTGAGGTACATTAGAAAGACGGGGCAACATAAAATCACTCACCTATATAATAGAGAAGAAAGTGAATTTGATGATATATGAAGCTCAAAAAAAAGTCGATTTTAATAGCTGTTTTTTGTTAAAATTGGAAACGGGTTACGAATCATCCTATTTTTTTTGTGAATAGATGTTCATTTTATTAACTATCTGTTCGTAAAATAACCAAAAAGGCAAAAAAAGTTTGATCTTTAATGTTTTTATAGGATAATAGACTTACTTTTGAACGTTCCTTTGGCTATGGCAAAGGAATTGAATTTGTCAAAAGGATAAGTTAGGGCAAATTCAAAACCCTAGTTAAGCAAATGTTTAGAGTGTTTCTTTTTCGTAAAGTTCACAATAAACAAGGAAACTTTTATTATTAATAACGATGACTAAATAGAGGACATCAAAATGAAAAAAACTGCAATCGCATTAGTCGTTGCTGGTTTAGCAGCAGCCTCAGTAGCTCAAGCAGCTCCTCAAGAAAATACTTTCTATGTAGGTGCTAAAGCAGGTCAAGCATCTTTCCACGATGGTATTAAAGCTAATTCAGCTGGCAAAGCATTAAACTTTGGTGAAGGTTATCTTCGTAACACTTTAACTTACGGTGTATTCGGTGGTTACCAAATTTTAAATCGTGATAACTTCGGTTTAGCAGCAGAAGTTGGTTACGATGATTTCGGTCGTGTTAAATTCCGTGATGCAGGTGAAACCTCATTCAAACACACCAACCACGGTGCTCACTTAGGTTTAAAAGGTAGCTATAACGTTGGTGGTTTAGTATCAGCTTTAGACGGTTTAGATGTGTATGGTCGTGCAGCTGCAGCATTAGTTCGTTCTGACTATAAAGAATATGAAGCTAATGGTGCTAAATCTTTCAAAGAGCACAGCTTACGTGTTTCTCCGTTATTTGCTGCGGGTGTTGAATATGCATTACCTTCATTACCTGAGTTAGCATTACGTTTAGAATACCAATGGTTAGCTCGCGTAGGTAAATTACGCAATTACAATGGTGTTGAAGGTCAAGCAGCTGATTACAACCCATGGATCGGTTCTATCAACGCTGGCGTATCTTACCGTTTCGGTCAAGGTGCTGCACCAGTTGTTGCGCCTGAAGTGGTAAGCAAAACTTTCAGTTTAAACAATGATGTGACTTTCGCATTCGGTAAAGCTAACTTAAAACCTCAAGCACAAGCTGTATTAGAAGGTATCTACGGTGAAATCGCACAAGTTAAAAGTGCTAAAGTAGCTGTTGCTGGTTATACTGACCGTATCGGTTCTGAACAATTTAACTTGAAACTTTCTCAAAAACGTGCAGACTCTGTTGCTAACTACTTAGTAGCTCGTGGTCTTCCAGCACAAGACATCTCAGCAACTGGTTATGGTAAAGCTAACCCAGTTACAGGTGCAACTTGTGATGCGGTTAAAGGTCGTAAAGCACTTATCGCTTGTTTAGCACCAGACCGTCGTGTTGAAATCGCAGTTAACGGTACTAAATAATTTTATTTAGTTATCCATTAACGGATTAACATTAGAAGACCTAAACTTCGGTTTAGGTCTTTTCTTATATAAATTAAACCTATAAATTGAAGGAATTTTTGAATGAAAAAGTGGATTATCTTGATTATTATTGCGATTGCTGCAGGGGTAGGCTTAATGTCAAGCTACAATGGTTTAGTTAAAGCAGAAACTGAAATTGATTCTGTTTGGGCAAATGTTGAATCATCTTATCAACGTCGTGCTGATTTAATTCCAAATTTAGTGAATACGGTAAAAGGTCAGGCTAATTTTGAACAACAAACATTAACCAATGTGATTGAAGCTCGTGCGAAAGCGACACAAACTAAAATTGACCCGTCTAATTTAACGGAAGAACAATTAAACGAATTCCAACAAAACCAAAATCAAGTGGGTTCAGCATTATCTCGTTTACTTGTTTCGGTAGAACAATACCCCCAATTAAAAGCTCATGAAGGCTTTATGAATTTACAATCTCAACTTGAAGGGACAGAAAACCGTATCAATGTCGCTCGTAATAAATTCAATGAAGCCGCGCGTATTTATAATGAAAAAGTACGTCAATTCCCAACAAAATTAGCAGCAATGATTTTTGGTTTTAAAGCAAAACCTTATTTTAAATCAGCTGCTGGCTCAGAAAATGCACCAACTGTAAACTTTAACTAAGGTTTATTATGCCATTCTTTTCCAGAATTCCGGTAGATAAAAAGCAAATCGAGGCGGCGATTAGTCGCCTCGAAAGCTTAAGTTCGGCTGAAGTACGTGTTTATATTGAACGCAAAGTACCCAAGGATTCAGCACAACTGTCTGCAATGGAACGAGCTTTAGAAGTGTTTGATGAATTGGAAATGCATAAAACAGCGGCACAAAATGCTGTGTTGATTTATGTGGGATATAAAAATCATCTCTGTGCAATCGTAGGTGATAAAGGCATTCATCAATTTGTTGATATGGCTTATTGGCAGTTACAATGTGATTTAATGATTGAGCAGTTTAAACAAAAAGCTTATACACAGGGCATTGTCGATGCGATTGATCGTATCTGTGATATTTTATCTCGTCATTTCCCTGTTCAACCTGATGATGTGAATGAATTATCTAATGAGGTAATTATTAATGGCTAAGCTTTTATCTTTTATGAAAAGTGCGGTTATTTTTAGCCTTATTTTTTTTGCTCAAATGGTTGTTGCGGCAGAATTTCCGCCTGCACCAAATCCTTTCCATTATATAAACGATTACACCAACACACTTTCATTAGAACATAAGCAAATTTTAGAAAATAAACTGATTGCTTATAGTAAAGAAACGAGTTCACAAATCGCGGTTGTTTTGGTTCCTACAACTGGTGAATATGAAATCGCTGATTATACCTTTACTTTAGGTGATAAATGGGGTATTGGACGTAAAAATCTAAACAATGGCGTGTTGATGCTGATTGCGAAAGATGATCGCAAAGTTTTTATCGCAACCGGGCAAGGTTTAGAAGGTGTATTGCCGGATGCTTTTTTATCGCAAGTCATCCGTTCGGCAATTTTGCCACAATTTAAACAAGGGCAATATGCCCAAGGTATTAATGATGGCTTAAACCAAATTATTGCGGCAAGTAAAGGCGAGTTTGATGCGTCACAAGTTGAAGAAGATGCGTTTGATAAGTATATTCCATTCTTAATGGTATTGGCGTTTATTGCTATTGTATTATTTGGTGAATTCCAATATCACAAAGATGAAGTCTATATTAGCCCGAATCAACGTGATCAACTGAATAAAATCATTCGTCAAAGTACGATTTCTCGTCGACGTGGTGGCGGTTCCGGTTTCGGAGGCGGATTTGGTGGAGGCTTCGGTGGCGGTGGTTCTTCCGGCGGTGGTTTTGGTGGCGGTGGCTTTGGCGGCGGCGGAGCGGGTGGAAGTTGGTAAGACCAAGTCTTTCACTCAGGTTCTATCTCATGCTAGAATAGCGCCCTATTTAGACTTATTTGAACAAGGAACATCATGGAAACGTTAGACAAAATCAAAAAACAAATCGCTGAAAACCCAATTTTAATTTACATGAAAGGTTCTCCCAAATTGCCTTCTTGTGGTTTCTCTGCGCGTGCATCTGAAGCATTAATGAACTGCAAAGTACCTTTTGGCTATGTTGATATTCTTCAACACCCAGATATTCGTGCTGAATTACCGGCTTATGCAAACTGGCCAACTTTCCCACAATTATGGGTAGAAGGTGAGTTAATTGGTGGCTGTGATATTATTTTAGAAATGTATCAAGCAGGCGAACTTCAAACTTTATTAAGCGAAGTAGCGGCTAAACATCAAGCTTAATTGACGATAGATGACCAAGATAAACCTGCTTTTTAGCAGGTTTTCTTTTGCTCAAAAAATGATAAACCCGATATAAAAGTGTGATCGGATTAACATTTTTAAATGAAATAACTTGTTGATAAAATTCCATTACGTTAGACTACATTACACTTAGTCGGGGTGCCAATACTAATGGCTGAGAAACACCCGTGAACCTGAAACAGATAATGCTGGCGTAGGAAACTAATCATCTCATTATGCTGTTTCGTTATGCAAAAAATAAGGAGAACGCATAATGAAGAAAACGCTTCCCATTTTAACCGCACTTTTTACCGCTTCCGCTTTCGCACAAGCTGCACCTCAAACATTAGATGTTTATACTTATGATTCATTTAGTGCGGATTGGAGTGCCGGACCAAAAGTTAAAGCGGCTTTTGAACAACAGTTTCCGCAATGTAAGCTGAATTATGTGGCTTTTGACAATAACGGTACTTTGTTTAACCGTGTACGTCTAGAAGGTAAAAAAATTAAAGCCGACGTGGTACTTGGTTTAGATAGCTATCAAATTGAAGAAGCACAAAAACTCAATATTTTTGAGCCAAATAAAGTGGATTTAAGCCAGTTACGTTTACCGATTAAATGGGAAAATAAAACTTTTTTACCATTTGATTATGCGCAATATGCGTTTATTTATGACAAAAATAAGCTGGCTAATCCTCCAAAAAGCTTAAAAGAATTAGTTGAGCGTCAAGATCTTAAAGTGTTATATCAAGATCCACGTACGAGCAGTATTGGACGTGGTTTATTACTTTGGATGAATGCAGTTTATCCAGCAGCAGATGTCGCAAATGCCTGGAAAACCCTTTCTAAACATACTGTCACGGTCACAAAAGGTTGGACCGAGTCTTATGGGGCCTTCTTAAAAGGTGAAGGTGATATGGTTTTAAGCGTCAATACTTCACCGATTTACCATATTCTGTCTGAACAAAAAGATAATTATGTGGCAACAGAATTTGCAGAGGGGAGCGTATTACAAGTTGAAGTGGCAGCCAAAGTGGCTAACCGTAATAATGCCTGTGCTGATGAATTTTTAGGATTCTTACTTTCTCCGCAAGCCCAAGCGGATATTGCTAAAAATAATGTCATGTTACCCGTGGTAGAGACCAATATCGAAAGTCATATTGATGCGCTTAATTCTCACTCAAAATCAATGCGTATTTTAGATACCGCAACGGTGACAAGTGGGCAGCTTAAAGGCTGGATCAATCAATGGCAAAAAGCGTTATCTAAGTAGTATTGATGCACTTATTCCAACATCCGCATTTTCGTCCTCGCCATTATTTGGGCGGAAGTGCGGTCATCTTTTTTATTGTTTTACTCTATGGTTTTTCTCTTTCTGCGGTTTTTTCAGTTGGAAGCGATTATGCCTTATCTGATTTCTTAAAAGACGATTATTTGCATCAAGTTATCGCCTTTAGTATCGGACAGGCATTCTTATCAGCCATTCTTTCTAGCATAATTGGAACATTATTTGCACGCGCTTTTTTCTATTTAGGTTTCAAAGGCAAATCACTCATTTTACGCATTTTTTCCCTCACCTTTGTTTTGCCTGCATTACTGGCTATTTTCGGTCTGATTGGTATTTATGGCACGGCCGGTTGGCTAACACAACTGCTGCAAACCTTAGGTATTTCGTGGAAACCCTCTATTTATGGTTTAAGTGGTATTCTCATTGCCCATTTATTTTTTAATATTCCCTTATCTGCCAGAATGAGTTTGCAGGCTTTGCAAAGTGTGCCGACCGAACAGCATCAACTTGCGGCACAATTAAATATCAAAGGTTTCACATTTTTCCGCTTAATTGAATGGCCTTATTTGAAAAGTCAAATCGTGTCTGCCTTTGTGCTGATTTTTATGCTGTGTTTCACCAGTTTTACGATTGTATTGGCGCTTGGTGGCGGGCCGCAAAATAGCACATTAGAAGTCGCGATTTACCAAGCCATTTTCTTTGAATTCGATTTACCCAAAGCCGCATTTTTTGCGTTGGTACAATTTGCATTTTGTTTTGCATTATTTTCACTTTCACAATATTGGGCGAAAGCACCTGAAACGCAGATTTCGCAACGTTATCGATGGGTTTTACCTGTTTCAAGAGCGGTCAAATTTGGACATGTTTTTGTCTTATTCTCGGTGTGCTTATTTATTTTAAGTCCCTTATTCAATATTATTTTCCAAGGTTTGTCAGCTACCCAATTATTTGGCTATTGGCAAAACCCACAATTATGGAAAGCGCTTGCTTATTCATTAACCATGGCACCGACCGCAGGGATTTTATCGGTATTATTTGGGTTCTTCTTATTGTTACTTTCCCGTCAACTGCAATGGTTATCTCATCCCAAATTAGCCCACTTAATTTTAACGGGGGGCATGATGATTTTAGCCATTCCAACGATTGTCTTCGCAGTCGGCTTATTCCTTTGGTTACAAGATATTGATTTTTCAGCTGGGCATTTGTTTGTAGTGGTATCTGTTTGTAACGCCTTGGCTGCCTTGCCATTTGTGATCAAAATTCTCAATACACCAATGAATCAATCGATGCAATATTATGAAAAACTCTGTTTATCGCTGAATATTACAGGTTGGCAGCGTTTTCGTTTAATTGAATATCCGTTGCTAAAAGCCCCGTTGAAATATGCCTTGGCACTCGCGACAACCTTATCACTCGGCGATTTTACAGCGATAGCCTTATTTGGTAGCCCTGATTTTACTTCTTTGCCTCATTTGCTTTATCAACAAATCGGGCAATATCGAAGCCAAGAGGCAGCAGTGACGGCATTGATTTTATTGGGCTTATGTTTAGGTTTATTTATGTTTATTGAAGGGCAGAAGGAACGACATGATTAAATTAAATAATGTGGTCTTCAATTATCAATCCATGCCGATGGTATTTGATTTACATATTCAAGCCCAGGAAAAAATCGCCATTATTGGTGAAAGTGGCGCAGGAAAAAGTACCTTACTGAATTTAATTGCTGGCTTTGAATATGCGGATAGTGGCGAGATTTGGCTAAATGGTGAAAATCATACCAAAACAGCACCTTTTGAACGCCCCGTTTCCATGTTATTTCAGGAAAACAATCTCTTTACTCATCTTTCTGTGGAAGAGAATATTGCCTTAGGTTTAAAACCGAATTTAGCCTTAAATGCAGAAGAAAAAGCCCTTGTAGAACAAGCTGCAAGTGCGGTCAATTTACAGGATTTTTTAACGAGAAAACCGACCGCACTTTCGGGTGGACAAAAACAGCGAGTGGCGTTAGCGCGCTGTTTGCTACGAGATAAACCCATTTTATTATTGGATGAACCTTTTTCAGCCCTTGATCCTAAATTACGTATTGAAATGCAGGATTTAATGGATCAATTATGTGAAGAGAAAAAGCTCACCATGTTATTGGTGACGCATCAACCCCAAGAAATTGAACGGCATATTGATCGAGTGGTTGAAATTCATCAAGGAAAAGTGATCTGATCTCTTTTTATCATATTGCAGAGTAATATGCTCAACTTAATAAAAGCTACATAGCTTAAACGAGGAAAATATAATGACCACAACAAATGTAGTACAGCTTTCATCTATTACGCCCCATCCATCAGTAGAGTATTGGTCTGTTTGTAAAGTCGAAGCGTTGTTTGAAACACCGTTTTTAGAATTAGTCTATCGTGCGGCTCAAGTGCATCGAGAGCATTTCAACCCTGGTGCGATACAGTTATCGACGTTGATGTCGATTAAAACGGGTGGCTGTCCAGAGGATTGTGGTTATTGCCCGCAATCGGCACGTTATCAAACCGGCGTGCAAAATCAGCAGATCTTGGATATCGATGAAATTGTCGAAAAAGCCAAAATTGCGAAAGCACGTGGTGCAGGACGTTTTTGTATGGGCGCAGCATGGCGTGGTCCTAAGCCTAAAGATATGGAAAAAGTGACGGCGATTATTCGTGCGGTAAAAGATATTGGCTTAGAAACTTGCGGCACCTTTGGGTTGTTGCAAGATGGTATGGCGGAAGAGTTAAAAGATGCGGGATTGGATTATTACAACCACAATCTTGATACCGCGCCAGAGAATTATCACAATGTCATTGGTACACGCCGTTTTGATGATCGTTTAAGTACGTTAGGAAAAGTTCGTCGTGTTGGTTTAAAAGTTTGCTGTGGTGGTATTGTGGGCATGAACGAAACCCGTAAAGAGCGAGCTGGTCTCATTGCAAGTTTGGCAAATCTTGATCCGCAGCCAGAGTCCGTGCCAATTAACCAATTAGTGAAAGTAGAAGGCACACCAATGGCAGATGCAGCTGATTTAGATTGGACAGAGTTTGTTCGCACTATTGCCGTTGCGCGTATTACTATGCCGAAAAGTTATGTTCGCCTTTCAGCAGGTCGTCAAGGCATGAGTGAAGAAATGCAAGCCATGTGCTTTATGGCAGGAGCGAATTCCATTTTCTATGGTGATAAATTGTTAGTGACAGGTAATCCAGAAGAAGATGGCGATCAGCTTCTTATGGCAAAATTGGATCTTGAGCCAGAAACGGAAGAAAATAGAAAGCCACTCGACAGAAATTAGTCAGAAAAAAGTGCGGTGAAATTTCACCGCACTTTTGTTAAGATTTACTTAACTTGTTCCGTTAGGCAAGGCTGAATTTTATTTAGCATTTCTTTTAAAATACGCGCTGGTGCAGCCACGATATTGCCTGAGCGTAAATAGCCATGACCCGCATTGAAATCACACACTAAACCGCCAGCTTCACGTACAATTAAATCACCCGCTGCGCAATCCCAAGGTTTTAAGCCCATTTCGAAATAGCCGTCAACGCGACTGGATGCTACATAGCAAAGGTCTAATGCGGCAGAACCTGTACGACGAAAATCAGCTGCTTCATCAATTAAGTTATTCATGATAGCAAATTGAGTTGGCATCAAGCTTGGTTGTTTGAATGGGAAACCGGTAGCTAAAATCGCCCCGTTAAGTTCATTTTGGCTATCGACACGTAAACGCACTTCATTTAATTTTGCGCCTTCACCACGCACAGCAGTGAATAATTCATTACGAATAGGATCGTAAACCACTCCCACTTCGGTACGGTTTTTTACACGGATAGCAATAGAAACAGAGAAATGTGGCAAGCCTTTTACAAAGTTGGTTGTGCCATCTAGTGGATCAATCACCCATTGAATATCACTGTCTTTGCCTTCTAATGCACCACGCTCTTCACTGATAATTGTATGATCAGGATAAGATTTCTGAATAATTTCAATGATCTCAGCTTCAGCGGCTTTATCGACGCTAGTCACATAATCATTAATACCTTTTTTACTTGTTTGGATGTCATCACGGCGCTCATAGTTTTTAGCAATCACGTTGCCCGCTTTTCGTGCCGCACGAATAGCGATATTTAACATTGGATTCATATTTCCACCAGATTTTAAAGAACAGATAAATAGGTCGCCTATTATAAGGGAGTTTTAGTAAATAGCCAGTTGAAAATGTTTAATTCACGGTTTTTCCCATTTTTTAAAGGAAATTTGCGATCGGTATCGCAAAAATAAAGTAGCCAATTTGGCTTTCTTCTAAAGGACTTTTAAAGTGCGGTCAAAAAAGAAGGCATTTTATGTATAAAGGGATAACCTTATTAGAAACCTTGATTGCGTTATTTATTTTAAGCTTAACGTTAGCGTTTGTATTGCCTAAATGGCAGAAAAACGATCCCAAATATTTTCTTGAAAAAGAGCAACAACGGCTTTATTTTTTCTTACGTAATATTCAAGCGAGGGCAGAAAACTCATCGGCGATTTGGTTTATTTTGGCCAATCGAGATACAGCAAATCAACGTTGGTGTATCACAGCTCAAGTAAAAAGCGATCATTTTTGTGATTGTTTTCATCCCCAGAATTGTCCTAAAAACCTTTATGCGCATTTTTACTATCCTTATTTTGAAGAAAAAACGATGCTTATCGGCCCTAAATTATATCCGTCAGAAGTGGCGGTGAAATTTAATGGGGCCAGAAATACCATGGAAACGAATTGTTTTATGTTACAGGCTGAAGAGCATCGAACATTGTTCTCTTTTTTCAATGTAGGCAGTATTAAATTAAAGTCTGATCAAGCAGCGAGTGCATGTACAAGATGAAACCATTAAAAGGCGAAACATTGGTGAGTTTGTTGATTTCACTTGGCTTATCCGCTTTATTATTGTTATTAGTTGCACAATTTTATGCCCAAACTCAACAGCAAAATCAGCGTTTAATGTTACAACTCAAATTACAGTCTGAATTGCAACGTACCATTCAACTCATCGGTAAAGATCTGCGTCGCGTAGGTTTTCGAGCCGTAAACCAAAAACTCATCGAGGATAATCTGGTTTTATTCGAATTAGACGAAAAGGGTACTTCAATAACCATTGCTCAAGCAGACAATGCACCATCAAATAGTTGTGTCTTGTTTTTTTATGATTTAAATACTAATGGTTGTATTGGTGAAAAATACACAAAAAATACCTGCGTAAATGGCGTTAAAAATGTGGCAAAAAATATCGAAAAAGAGCTATTTGGTTACAAACTTAACGGCAAAATGATCGAAACCAAACAAACTTATAAAAATGCGGTAAATGCAGATTGTCGCTCGGAAGAATGTCAGCGTGCTCTAATGCAATCTACTTGTAATGCTGGTGGTGGATGGACAGATTTATTGGATGAAAAAGAGTTTGAGATTTCTCAATTACGTTTTGATTGGTTAAAGGCAGGGAAAGGGATTGAAATCAAACTCGCGGGAAATCTTGCAACACATAAGCATATTCAATATGAAACTTCGCTTGTGGTGCCTTTATTAAATCAAGAAGAATGATGAAAAAAGGGATTGTGACACTGACGGCACTGATTTTACTTTCGGGCTTATTGGCGCTGATCTTATTATTTGATGAACAGATCTTTGCGTTTTTTCGAGCTCAAATGAGTTTGCGAAAATATTACGTAGAACAGAGCCTTCCTTTACAGAAAATCAGTCAGCAACAACAAACACACATTTGCCAAAACTTGCCTTTAAATGGTACTGAAAAAGTGAAACAAATCTTTTTCGAGTCTTCAGGGGCAGAGGATAAAGTGGCCTATTCTGTTTGGTGTAAACGTGCAGAGTTGTTTAAGAAATCGCCCACAAAAGGCATTAATGAAAATATGCTGCGAGATTTTATTTCCAGCGAAAAACAAGCTGATTTTCAACCGCACTTTGTGAAAGTAGATACTACTTTAACTGTTCAAAAAACACCACAAGTGTATTGGATAACGCAAAGCCAATTAGAAATTAAAGGGAATGTGAGTGGTATTCTGCTAGCAGAAGGAGATTTAAGTTTAATCGGCAAAGGGCGTATTAGCGGTGCTGTGATTACTGGAGGCTCTCTTAAGTTGGAGGGAGGCGTGACGGTAGCTTACGGTAAAGCCGTGGTGACAAAACTCGTACAAGAATATAGCCAATGGCGTTTGGTGGATAAAAGTTGGAGTGATTTGAGTGCGCAAGATCAAAGTGAATAAAGGCATGTCGTTAATGTCACTTTTATTAGCCTTATCGATTTTCAGCGGGTTATTTTTGATTTTTAACCGATGGACGACTGAGCAACGAAAAAGTGCGGTCAGAATTTTTCAAGAATTTCAGGCGATTCAAATCGCTGAAAATCAGGCTCAACGTCAGTTTTTAGGCTTGTCTTGTGAAAATAGCGTAGAACAAAATGGCATTCAATTTGCAATTCAATGCAGTCATCATCAAGTGAATATACGCTATCCTCAAGGTGAATTTTTATTGAAAACCGAGTAAAATAACGCATTGTTTTTGCTTTCAAAAGGGCGTTACTTTGTTCGTTACTTATTATTCAAACCAACCAGAAATTCAAAAGGATATTTTAGTTTCGCTGTTGGAAAATTTACCGCAACATGATCCGTTTCAATCTGACATTGTGTTGGTGCAAAGTCCAGGTATGGCACAATGGTTGCAAATGGAAATGGCTAAAAAACGCGGCGTTGCAGCGAATTTCCAATTCCCCATGCCTTCCAGTTTTATTTGGAAACTTTACGCCGATAATTTGCCGAATGTTTCTACGCAAAACCCTTTTGAAAAAGATTCAACGTTATGGCGATTAATGCGATTAATCCCTACCTTTTTACAGCAAAAAGAATTTGAACCATTAAAAAAATATTTAGCGTCTTCACCTGCATCAGAACAGCAAAAGCTTTATCAATTAAGCCTAAAAGTTGCCGATTTATTTGACCAATATCTCGTCTATCGTCCCGAATGGATTGCTGCATGGGAGGAAAATAACGATGAAAAGATCTTGGCTCAAATTGATCAGCAAAAGCAGGGGCTTTCGGCATTAAATCCTACCTTTCTTTCTCAAATTAAAGGCAATATTCACTGGCAGGGAATTTTATGGCGAGCCTTGGTGGATGATGTTCAACGTGATTTCGGTGGAAAAGCAAAGCATCGTGCTGCACTCAATCAACAATTTTTAGCATTATGTCGTGATCCCAATGCGACACTCAACTTGCCGGAACGTATTTTTATTTTTGGTATTCCAGCATTGCCAACGGTTTATCTCAATATTTTCCAAGGTATTTCAGCTAAAACAGACGTGCATTTATTCTTCAATAATCCATGTCAAGAATATTGGGGCGACTTGCGAGATCTGAGTAAATCCTATTTATTAGAAAGACAGCGTTTCGTGCAAGCAAGTGATGATGTGAAGCCTTTAATTTCAGCCGAGCAAGTGTCATGGGAATCTGCTAACCTTGATTACACCAATCAACAAGAAGAATTGTTCAGCGGAAATCCGCTTTTAGCCTCTTGGGGAAAAATGGGACGGGATTTTCTCTATCAATTAGTGCGAGATGAGGAGAATATTCAAGCTATTTCCCGTGATTACTATGCAGAACTTCCCGAAAAAACGTTGTTAGGGCAGATCCAAAATCAAATTTTGACGTTAAGTCATGGTGCATTAAATGTCGCGAAAAATGACCGCTCTTTGGTCGTGAAATCTTGCCATAGCGCGATGCGAGAAGTTGAAGTGTTGCATGATTATTTGTTGGATTTATTCAATCAGAATCAACATAAACCAAAAGAAGAACAGATTACACCAAAAGATGTGGTGGTCATGGTGGCCGATGTTAACCAATATACGCCTTATATTCAGGCTGTCTTTGGTGCGAATAGTGCGGACGCACCTGTTATTCCATTCTCAATTTCTGACAGTAAATTGTCTGAAAGTGATGTGATCGTGTCGAGTTATCTTTCCCTGTTAAATTTAAGAGAAAGTCAGTTTGGCGCGGAAGAAGTACTGGCTTTATTGGATATTCCTGCTATCCGTGATCGTTTTAACATTGCGCTTGCAGATCTCGAACAAATTCGTGAATGGGTGAAAGAGTCGGGTATTCGCTTTGGTTTAGAAAAACTGCAGAACACACTGAATTTTAATGCGTGGCAGGCGGGGCTTGAACGTATGACTTTAGGCTATGCGATGCGTGAAGAGCAAGGTGTTTGGCAAGACAGCCTTGGACTTGATAGTAGCTATGGATTGAAAGGGCAGTTAGTTGGTGCAGTGAATCAATTTTTTACGGCCTTAAATAAATGGCATCAAGATTTGCAAAAGGCACACAATATTGAAAAATGGCGTGAAAAATTGACCGCACTTTTGATGGATTTCTTTGTGCAAAATGAAGAAACAGCGGATACCTTATTTTATATTCAAGATTGTATCAATGCCTTTGCCGATGATTTGCAGACCGTCAATTTTGAAGAAACCTTGCAAGCGGATGTGATTGCGGAAGTGATGTCTGCTCGTTTAGAAGAAACACCAAACAGCCTTCGTTTCTTAGCGGGGAAAGTGAATTTCTGCACGCTTTTACCAATGCGTTCTATTCCTTTCAAAGTGGTGTGTTTGCTTGGGATGAATGAGGCAGATTACCCACGCAGTCATACACCAAATAGTTTTGACTTGATGCAATATCATCATCAAAAAGGCGATCGTGTTCGTCGAGATGATGATCGTTACTTATTCCTTGAAGCCTTGCTGGCCGCAAGATCTCATTTTTATGTGAGTTATGTGGGTTGTTCAATTATTGATAATCAACCCAAAGAGCCTTCAGTATTGGTGAGCCAGTTAATTGATTATATTAATCATTATTCAGACAATGGCTTGAGAATTGAACAACATCCAATGACGGCGTTTAGCCCAAGTAATTTCCAAAATGAAGGGAAAATTAACCGCTCTTTTGCAAAAAAATGGCTACCGATTGCGCAATTCCAAGAAAGAAAATGTCATGAATTTGTTGTGCCGATGGCAGAAAATCAAGAGCCAATAACGGAAATTGAACTCGATCGTTTTGTGAGTTTTGTTGAAAATCCAGTGAAATTCTTTTTTGAAAAGCAGCTTGGCGTATATTTCCGAGATGAAGATGATCGCATTGAAGAAAGTGAAAACTTTACGTTAAATGGTTTGGATCATTATCGCATTAGTAATGAGTTATTGCATTTAGAGGAAGCGAAATTTAACGATTATTTCGCCAAACAGCGAGTAAAAGGCATCATGCCACGCGGCGAATTTGCGGAAGTTTGTGCGCAATCCATTCGTGCTGATGTATTGGCTTTTAAAGAGAAAATTAAGGATTATTCTTCACCCCACAGTGAGAGTGTTGATTTTGTGGTGGAAACGGCACAAGGCAGTATTCGCTTGTTTGGCTATATGGAGCCATTATTTGGCGATGAAAATCAGATAATCGAATGGCGATTTGCAAAATATAAAGAGCGTTATCGTATTCGCCCATGGCTCTATTATCTCATTCAACTGGCGACAAAAGAGCAGGCACTGCCACCACGTATTATCGCTAAAGATAAGGATTTAACATTAAAAACAATAGAAAAATCAACCGCACTTGAGAAACTGAAAATGTATGTAGAGGCTTATTTACAAAGCCAGCAACAAATTCAGCTCATTCCAACGGAAAATATAGCGAAGTTTATTGAAAAAGATGAAAGTGCGGTCAAATTTGACAATGTTTTGACGAATATCGAATCCCTTGCGAAAGATGATCCTTATGGCTATGGAAAAGCTGATCCTTATTGGGCGAGGGTGTTAGGGCAAACAGAACAATTTAAATCAGAGAAAGGCCTTTTGCAGTTGGTGAAACAAACCACATCTTGGTTTGGAGAAATGTTGTCTTAAAGCGGATCTTCAGATCGAAAAGATCTTGGATTTTTGATAAGATAATGGCTTAAGAATAATTTTGAAAAGGATCTAAAATGCGTTGTCCGTTTTGTTCAACTGAAGAAACTAAGGTGATTGACAGCCGTTTGGTTTCTGATGGGTATCAAGTACGTCGTCGTCGGGAATGCGGGAATTGTCATGAACGCTTTACCACCTTTGAAACGGCCGAATTAGTGGTGCCAAAAATTATTAAAAATGATGGGTCACGCGAGCCGTTTAACGAAGATAAATTGCGTAGCGGTATTCAACATGCATTAGAAAAACGCCCAGTAAGTTCGGATGATGTGGAAAAAGCCATCAGCCATATTATTATCCAATTACGTGCGACGGGTGAACGAGAAGTACCAAGTCATCTCGTAGGTAAATTAGCCATGAATGAGCTGAAAGAATTAGATAAAGTGGCGTATATCCGTTTTGCGTCCGTTTATTTGAGCTTTGATAATATCAATGAATTTACCAAAGAAATTGAAAGCTTAAAGGATTAATATGAGTGACACCTTTTCCCCTGATGACGTGAAATTTATGCAACTGGCTCTTGAGCTTGCAGCAAAAGGGCAGTACACCACTACGCCGAATCCATCCGTAGGATGTGTGTTGGTTAAAAACGGTGAAATTGTCGGGAAAGGGTTTCATTTTAAAGCCGGTCAGCCTCATGCAGAACGAGTAGCGTTGGCAGATGCCGGTGAGAAAGCGAAAGGCGCAACTGCTTATGTGACGCTTGAACCTTGTTCTCATTATGGTCGTACACCGCCTTGTGCATTAGGTTTAATTGAAGCGGGTGTCAGTCGAGTTGTCGCAGCCATGGCTGATCCTAATCCTCAAGTGGCGGGCAAGGGCTTAAAAATGTTAGCCGATGCAGGCATACCAAGTGCGGTCAATTTATTGAACGAACAAGCAGAAGCTTTAAATAAAGGTTTTCTCAAACGTATGAGAACTGGCAAGCCTTATGTACAGCTAAAATTAGCCATGAGTTTAGATGGCCGAACAGCTATGGCGAGCGGTGAAAGCAAGTGGATCACGGGTGAAGCAGCCCGTGCGGATGTACAAAAAATGCGAGCCAAAGCGACCGCACTTTTATCTACAAGTGCTACCGTGTTAGCCGATGATCCAAGCTTGAACGTGCGTTGGAATCAATTCCCCGACGATCTAAAAGCGGAATATGCTGAAGATACTGTGCGTCAGCCTATTCGCATAATCTTAGATTCTAAAAATCGAGTTCAACCAAGTCATCAATTATTCCGCACCCATTCGCCAGTTTGGCTTGTGGGTTCAATTCCACGAGATATGTCTCTATTCCCTGATTTCTGTGAGCAAATGTTACTGCCAGAAAACTATGATTTCGATCTATTGATGACAGAATTAGGCAAGAGACAAGTGAATTCCATTTGGGTTGAAGTGGGCGCCAATTTAGCGGGAAGCCTGATTGAACAACATGCTGTAGATGAATTAATCATTTATGTCGCCCCGAAACTCTTGGGGGATAACGCTCGAGGATTATGCCAACTCCCGCATTTAGAAAAACTTGCGGATGCCCCATTGTGGCAATTGCAAGAATGTGAAAGAATTGGGGATGATTTAAAGCTCAGTTATTTACCTAACTTATTAATAAAAGAATAAAAATGTTTAAAAAACTTTTCCATTCCGCCCTTTGGGGGCTTGCTGCGGCAGGCGTTATTTTATTTGCCGTTCCTAAGCTCAATAACAGCAGCCTTTTCTCTGCTGATGATATTGTTTCATTCAATAGTGCAGTGAGAATTGCTTCGCCTGCTGTGGTGAACGTGTACAACCGATCTTTTTCTTCTGCCAGCATTAATGATAGCGATCAATTACAGGTAAATAACTTAGGTTCTGGCGTGATTATGACCAAAGACGGTTATATTCTTACCAATAAACACGTTATCCAAAATGCGGATCAAATTGTGGTGGCACTGCAAAACGGCAATATTTATGAAGCGAATTTAATTGGTTCGGATAATTTGACGGATCTTGCGGTATTAAAAATCAAAGCAACCAATCTTTCTACCATTCCGCAAAATAAAGAACGCCAGGTACGAGTTGGTGATATTGCTCTTGCTATTGGTAACCCGTATAACCTCGGTCAAAGTGTTTCCCAAGGGATTATCAGTGCGGTAGGGCGTAGTGCCGTAGGGGATTCTTTAGGTCGTCAAAACTTTATTCAAACAGATGCATCAATTAACCGTGGTAACTCTGGTGGCGCGTTGATTAACTCTGCGGGCGAATTAGTGGGGATCAGCACGTTAAGTATTGGTAAAACAGCCAATGAAATTGCAGAAGGGCTGAATTTTGCGATTCCAATTAGTATTGCAAATGATGTGTTATATAAAATTATTCGCGATGGACGCGTGATTCGTGGTTATTTTGGGGTGCAAAGTGAAATTACTTCTAACTCAAACGGTGGTATCGTGATTACTGGCGTGACCGCCAATAGTCCTGCCGCAAAAGCAGGTATACAAGTCGGTGATGTGATTTTGCGGTTAAATAAACAAGATAACCTCTCTATTCGTGAAATGATGCAAATTATCAGTGATACTAAACCGCATACAGAGGTCATTGTTACCGTTTCTCGCTTAGGTAAAGTAATTGATCTTCCTGTGATTATTGAAGAGTTACCGTTTAATTAAGGATGTATTGTGGAAGTTAAAACCAGCCACTTTTTTGCCTGTTTAGATCGTCTTCGCTTAATTCAGCGTTGGTCATTAATGCGCAATATTGAAAAGGAAAACTTGGCGGAGCATAGCTTGCAAGTAGCCTTTGTAGCACAAGCTTTAGCCATTATTAAAAATCACTTTTTTGATGGTAAAGTCAATCCTGAACGTATTGCAGTGATGGCGATGTATCATGATACCTCTGAAATTTTCACTGGTGATTTACCGACCCCAATTAAGTATTTCAACTCTGAAATCACGCATGCTTATAAAGATATTGAAGCAGCTGCAGAATTGCATTTAATTAGTTTGCTCCCGACTGAATTGCAAGAGAGTTTTGCTCCATATTTAGATAGTGAGCAATTTAGCCCAGAAGAAAAGCATTTAGTAAAACAAGCGGACTTGATTTGTGCGTATATTAAAGCTCAATTTGAATTAGAGCATGGTAACCATGAATTTAAAACCGCGAAAAAACGCTTAGAACATCTAATGGAACAATGGCACAGCCAAGAAATGGATTATTTTTTGCAAGTCTTTTTACCAAGTTTTGGACGCTCGATTGATGAGATTGCGTTATAAGCGCAAATAATAAAGTGCGATAAATTTTGATCGCACTTTTTGTTTGAGGATTATTTCAATGTCGCTAGAATGATCTGTTCTGGATCCACATGTAACCACACATCTTGTCCCACTTTCCAACCATCTTTGCTATGAATGCTGGCACAAAATTCAATTGAGCTGTGCTTTAATTGCACAATGGCTTCTTCGTTTTCTATTGAAAGAATTGTTGCTTGGAAAAGGTTATTTTTTTCTTCTAATGGGGTAGCACTAATTTTCACCCAAGGGGCTTTAAACATCACCATCACTTCTTTTTCAGTAATGAGTCTGAGACGCTCAGCACTGCGCATTGTGATTGAAACATGTAATGGATGAGCTAAATCCTGAATATTTACTGCAACAATGCAGCGGGAGTCAACGATATGTTGGCTTGCCACCTTACCGAAAAATTGATTACGCGCGCTACTTTGTAAGGAGAATTTTGCCGTTGCTGAAAGTAGACTGTTTAGTGGGATCGTCTCATCTTGCAGAATATGAAAAGCGTGTTCCTGTGTTTGTTCGAGCAAATCATAAAGCTGCAGTAAACGCTCGGCATAAGTGGTTAATGAAGTACCGCCCCCATTTTTTCCACCAATATTGCGTTCTAAAAGCGGTTTGGGACTGATTTTATTCATCGCCTCAAGGTGATCCCAAGCACTTTTATAGCTCACTTTCGCATTTTTAGCTGCTTGGTTGATTGAGCCACATTCTTTAATTTCTTTTAAGAGGCGAACACGTTTTGGATCAATAAATAATTCTTGATGAAGTTTGATCGTCAGTAAAATTTCAGTTTGTTTCATCATCTCCTCCTAATACACAATTCTGTTTATTTTACTTGATCTTTAAGTTTTTCTGTATGCTTATTTGAAAATTCAAGTTATAATTTACTCGTAGTATATTTTTTTATATATAGTTTCATTTATATAGGAGATAAATAATGAAATTAACTAAATTTGCAACCGCACTTTTAATTGCAGGCATGGGCGTATCTTTTGCTGCATCAGCAAAAGTGACTGTGTTTGCTGCTGCTTCAATGACTGATGCGTTACAACAAATTGCGAATCAATACCAAACTGAGAAGCCAAATAATACCGTGGTTTTCTCTTTTGCTTCTTCTTCCACCCTTGCAAAACAAGTTGAAGAAGGTGCACCTGCAGACTTATTTATTTCAGCTAGCAACAAATGGATGAAATATTTATCAGACAAAAATCTCACTGTAAAAGAAACTGAAAAAGTATTAGCAGGCAATGAATTAGTATTAATTGCGCCGGCTAAAAGTGCTGTTAATTCAGTGGATATTGCCAAAGGTGAATGGATCAAAGGCTTAAAAGACAGCTATTTATCCGTAGGTGATCCTGCGCACGTTCCTGCAGGACAATATGCAGAAGAATCATTAACCAAATTGAATTTATGGGATCAAGTTAAAGATAAATTAGCGCGTGCGAAAGACGTACGTGGTGCATTAGCCTTAGTTGAACGTGCTGAAGCCCCTTATGGTATTGTGTATAGTACCGATGCGAAAGTGAGTAAAGACGTGAAAGCAGTCGGTGTATTCCCGAAAGACAGTTATAAACCGGTTGAATATCCCGTTGCGATTTTAAAAGATCATGACAATGCGGATACCCGTGATTTCCTTAATTACTTAGAATCGAGCGCAGCGAAAAAAATATTTGTTGAATATGGTTTCTCTGTGAAATAATGAGCTAGACTTTATAAAGAAAGGACAGGCAACTGTCCTTTTTGTTATCTCTAAAGAAATTTCGACATATCGACATATACACAAGGAAATATTTTGCTCTCTTGGTTTCAATTAAGCCCGATGGAATGGGATGCGATTCACTTAAGCATGAGTGTTGCATTGAGTTCTATGCTTTGGAGTTTGCCCTTCGCAATTTTTATTGCTTGGTTAGTGGCTCGTAAGGAATTTTACGGTAAGTCTTTGATTACAGGAATTATTCATCTGCCTTTGGTATTGCCGCCAGTGGTTATCGGTTATTTATTATTAGTCGCCATGGGACGTAATGGATTTATTGGCAAGTATTTATATCAATGGTTTGGCTTATCCTTCGGCTTTAGCTGGAAAGGGGCTGTATTAGCTTCAGCGGTGGTGGCATTTCCATTGGTCGTACGAGCGATACGTCTTTCCTTAGAAAGCATTGATTTTAAATTAGAGCAAGCTGCACAGACGCTTGGCGCTTCGCCTTGGCGAGTCTTTTTTACGATTACATTGCCCCTTTCTCTACCTGGTGTATTGGCAGGTTTAGTATTAGGGTTTGCTCGCTCTTTAGGAGAGTTTGGTGCAACCATTACCTTCGTATCTAATATTGCGGGGGAAACTCAAACCATTCCTTTAGCAATGTATTCGTTTATCCAAACACCAGGCGCCGAAGCACAAACTGCACGCCTTTGTTTGTTTGCGGTGATCCTTTCATTAATTTCTTTATTGCTTTCCGAAGCATTGAGCAAACGGATGCAGAAAAAATTGGGGCAGGGCGATGCTACACATTAATGTACAACAACAATTAGGTCGCTTGACCTTACGTGCGGATCTGCAGTTGCCAACTCAAGGTGTGACGGCTATTTTTGGTTTGTCAGGTTCGGGTAAAACCTCATTGATTAACTTGGTGAGTGGTTTAACTCATCCCGATCAAGGATTTATTCGTTTAAATGACCGCACTTTGGTGGATGTGGAGAACGGTGAGAATCTCCCCGTGCATCAGCGCAAAATTGGTTACGTATTCCAAGATGCCCGTTTATTTCCGCATTACAACGTCAAAGGCAATTTACGTTATGGCATGAAGAATGTCAGCCGTGAAGACTTTGACTATATCGTTCAGCTACTTGGTATTGAACCGTTACTCAAACGATATCCACTTACTTTATCGGGTGGTGAAAAACAACGTGTGGCGATTGGGCGAGCCTTATTAACAGATCCTGATATTTTGTTAATGGATGAACCGCTTTCAGCTTTAGATGTGCCTCGCAAACGTGAGCTTATGCAATATCTGGAAAGTCTATCTAAAGAAATTAATGTGCCGATTTTATATGTGACGCACAGTTTGGACGAATTATTGCGTTTGGCCGATCGTGTTGTGCTGATGGAAAATGGCAAAGTGAAAGCCTATGACACCTTAGAAAATGTATGGAACAGTCCGTTATTTGCCCCTTGGAAAGGCGAATCGGAGCAGAGTAGTGTGTTGGCGTTGCCAGTATATTTACATAATCCAGCCTATAAAATGACCGCACTTTCTTTGGGCGAACAACAGCTTTGGATTAATGAAGTACATCATCAAGCGAATGAAAAAGTGCGCGTCTGTATTTATAGTTCCGATGTCTCGCTTACTCTCAGCAAGCCAGAGCAAACGAGTATTCGTAATATCTTACTCGGGCAAATTGTACAAATCGTTCCGCAAGAGAATCGCATTGATATTGCGGTGTTGGTGGAGGGGCATAAAGTTTGGGCAAGTATCAGTAAATGGGCGTTTAATGAATTGCATTTTGCTCAAGGCATGGATGTTTATGTACAAATAAAAGCCATTTCTGTCGTCTAACAATCACTCTCTTTTCAATCTGAAAAGGGATAAAATCGTTTATCCCTTTTAAATTCTACTTAGTTATATCTCATTCCTAAAAAACATTTTATTTCCTTTGATAAAAACCATTAAATAGACTTAGTTATCAACTTCTTAAGGAATAAAAATGTTATTTCTTACTTTGGTGCTTTTTGTCGCAGTGCTTTTAGGGCTTAATTATCTCTATCGTAGCACGCAAAAATTAGGTCAAACGGTATTTGTTGGTTTGTTATTAGGGCTTGTAGGCGGTGCATTACTGCAATCTTTAGGTGGGCAAGAAACCGTGAAAACAGCCTTGGATTGGATCAATGTAGTGGGCGGTGGTTATGTTCGCTTACTCCAAATGATTGTAATGCCGTTGGTGTTTGTGTCGATCCTTTCTGCGATTACGCGTTTAAATCAAGCCGGTTCATTAGGCAAAATCAGTTTTAGCGTACTTTCCGTGCTTTTAGTTACCACAGCGATTGCGGCATTAATCGGTATCATTATGGTGCAAGTGTTTGGTTTAACTGCAGAAGGTTTAGTGGCGGGTGAGCGTGAGTTAGCGGCACAGGCGAAAGTTGTAGGACGAGTTGATCAAGTCAGCAACCTTTCTATTCCTGCGATGTTGATTTCCTTTATTCCTAAAAATCCATTTGCAGAATTAACCGGAGCGAATCCAACTTCGATTATCAGCACCGTGATTTTTTCTGCATTTTTAGGTGTAGCAGCATTAAGTTTACGCAAAGAAGATCAATCACTCGGTGATCGTATCGCACAAGGGGTTGATACATTAAATAAATTAGTCATGCGTTTAGTGCGCTTCGTCATTCGTTTAACCCCTTATGGTGTGTTTGCGTTAATGATTAAAATGGCGGCTACATCAAAATGGGAAGATATTTTGAACTTAGGTAGTTTTATTGTTGCGTCTTATATTGCGATTATCTTGATGTTTATTGTGCATGGTGTGTTACTTGGTTTATCTGGTATTAACCCAATTACTTACTTCAAAAAGGCATTGCCAACATTGAGTTTCGCCTTTACCTCTCGTTCAAGCGCGGCGAGTATTCCGTTAAACATTGAAACTCAAACAGATAAACTAGGTAATAATCCTGTTGTAGCAAACTTTTCAGCCACCTTTGGGGCAACAATTGGACAGAATGGTTGTGCGGGGATTTATCCTGCGATGCTAGCGGTAATGGTGGCGCCAACAGTGGGTGTCGATCCATTTACGGTGAGCTATATTGCAACATTAGTATTGGTGGTGGCGATTTCCTCTTTCGGTATTGCCGGCGTAGGTGGTGGCGCAACCTTTTCTGCGATTGTGGTGTTATCGACTTTAAATCTCCCGTTAGAATTAGTCGGTTTATTGATTTCAATTGAACCATTAATTGATATGGGACGAACTGCACTGAATGTGAATGGTGCAATGACAGCCGGAACATTGTCTAGCAAATGGTTAAAGCTTAAAGACTAATTAATAGAGAAGAGGGCATATTCAATATGCCTTTTTTTATCAATAAAAAAAGTGCCGTCAATTTCAAAATAGTTTTAAAATTGACCGCACTTTCTGTTTAGGATTATTTACCTAAGTTATCAAAGAATTTCTTCACACCGTCTAAAAAGCTTGAAGATTTCGGGCTATGAGATTTTTGTTCTTTCAAACTTTCTTCCAGTTTTTCTAATAATTCTTTTTGTTCTTTATTTAAGTTTACTGGTGTTTCAATCACCACACGGCAAATGAGATCGCCTGCGTAGCCAGTACGTGTAGAGCTTACTCCTTTACCACGCATACGGAACAATTTGCCTGTTTGGGTTTCCGCAGGAATTTTGAGTTTTACTTTACCGTCTAAGGTTGGGACCTCAATTTCACCCCCTAACGCTGCCATTGAGAAACTAATTGGCACTTCGCAGTAGAGGTTATTTCCATCACGTTCAAAGATATGATGTTCTTTAACGTGAATAACTACATATAAATCACCTGCTGGAGCACCATTTTCACCTGCTGCGCCTTCACCGCTTAAACGTAATTGATTGCCAGTATCCACACCTGCTGGAATTTTAACAGAAAGGTTTTTCTTCTTGTGAACACGACCTTCGCCATGGCAGCTTTTACATGGTTTTTCAATTTTCTTACCAGAACCATGACAAGTAGGACAAACGGCTTCGGTTACGAAGAAACCTTGTTGACGACGAATACGACCAGAACCATGACAGCTTGGACATGTTTCAACTTTTGAGCCTTTTTCTGCACCAGTGCCATCGCAGCTATCACAGTGAGCAAGCGTATTGATTTGGATGTCTTTGGTTGTACCTTTTACGGCTTCTTCTAACGTAATTTGGATGTCATATCGTAAATCTTCACCGCGAACTACACGCTGACGACCACGTCCGCCACCGCCAAAGATATCGCCGAACATATCACCAAAAATATCACCAAAATCAGCGCCGCTGAATCCACCACTGAAGCCACCGCCTCCCATGCCGCCTTGTTCAAAGGCTGCATGACCGTATTGATCGTAAGCAGCACGCTTTTCTTTATCGCCTAAGATTTCATAGGCTTCTTGGATTTCTTTAAATTTTTCTTCTTTGGCTTTATCACCTTTGGTTCTATCAGGGTGATATTGCATGGCGAGTTTTTTGTAAGCACGTTTAATTGCTTTTTCATCTGCGCCACGTTCAACACCAAGAACGTCGTAATAATCTTTCTTTGCCATAATGTTTCCGTATTTTTATTTGCAAATATTTTGTCATTTCTGACCGCTTACATTCGCTATTTTTAGCAATGTGGGCAAATTGAAATGTAAATATCCACTTTTCCATTTGGATAATATTTTTCAAAATCCACGTTATAAGCACGTTTTAATAAGCCTTGCTTTTCTTTATTCCAAATATGTTGCCACGTTTGAACTACTGATTTATAAGTCGTAGGGAAGATTTCATACCAAGTCAGATCTTCAATTTCAATGGTTGAAAAACTGCCTTCAGGTTTACTTTCTTGAGCAACAGCAACATCATAATAGCCCGTAAAATCCGATTCGTAATTCAGATAAACACCATAATAAGGCTCATTTTGAGGCAATTTGGTAAAATTATTCTGCCAAAGCTGTCCAATCTTTTCTGCGGGATTTTCCTTTGTGTTATGCGTACGAATTTTAGCAAGTGGATAAAGTGTAAGTGGCATAACCATTACTTAAATTTACAAAATTCTGGGTAAATTTGACCGCTTGTAACATACTCCCTTCTTTAGCAAAGAGGGGCGGGGGGAGATTTGGCAGAAGTAAATTTAGCTCATAAGAAAATTTGATATCGCTATCAAATCACCCCTCCCCCCCCCCTCTTTTCTAAAGAGGGGAACTTGTTAGATACACCAAAAGGGCGTGTTTCCACGCCCTTTGTTTATGGTAAGAAGAGCGGTGAATTATTTATTGTCTTTCACTTCTTCAAACTCAGCATCAACAACATCATCATTTGGATTGCTACTTTGAGCTTGTTGTGCATCACCTTGTGGTTGTGCAGCTTGAGCAAGTTTTTGAGCCACTTCTGCAAGTGCTTGAAGTTTAGCTTCGATTGCTGCTTTATCTTCACCTTTCGCTGCAGTTTCTAAATCGCTTAATGCGCTTTCAATTGCGGCACGATCTTCAGCTGGAACTTTGTCACCTGCTTCTTCTAATTGTTTACGTGTGCTGTGTACAAGGTGATCTGCTTGGTTTCGCGCTTGTACTAATTCTTCAAATTTACGGTCTGCTTCAGCATTTGCTTCTGCATCACGAACCATTTGTTGAATTTCTTCATCACTTAAACCCGAAGAGGCTTTGATGGTGATTTGTTGTTCTTTACCTGTACCTTTATCTTTCGCAGAAACGTGGATAATACCGTCAGCGTCGATGTCGAAGGTTACTTCAATTTGTGGCATACCGCGTGGAGCAGGGTTAATACCTTCAAGGTTGAATTGGCCTAAAGACTTATTCGCTGATGCTTGTTTACGTTCACCTTGTAACACGTGAATGGTTACTGCACTTTGGTTATCTTCTGCTGTTGAGAACACTTGTGATTTCTTAGTTGGAATCGTCGTGTTTTTCTCAATTAAGGTAGTCATTACACCACCCATGGTTTCGATACCTAAAGATAACGGTGTTACGTCTAACAATAATACATCAGTTACATCACCTGCTAATACACCACCTTGAACTGCTGCACCGATAGCAACGGCTTCATCTGGGTTCACATCTTTACGAGGTGCTTTACCGAAGAATTCTTCTACTTTTTGTTGTACTAATGGCATACGGGTTTGACCGCCCACTAGGATCACATCATCAATTTGTGATGCACTTAAACCAGCATCGTTTAATGCAACTTTTACAGGTTCAAGTGATTTCGCCACTAAATCTTCGACTAAAGATTCTAATTTAGCACGAGTTAATTTAATGTTTAAGTGTTTAGGACCTGTAGCATCTGCAGTGATGTAAGGTAAGTTCACATCAGTTTGTTGTGCAGAAGAAAGTTCAATTTTCGCTTTTTCACCTGCTTCTTTTAAACGTTGCATTGCAAGTGGATCGTTACGTAAATCCACGCCTTGCTCTTTTTTGAACTCATCTACTAAGTAGTTGATTACACGGTTATCGAAGTCTTCACCACCTAAGTGGGTATCACCGTTGGTTGCCAATACTTCAAAGGTTTTTTCGCCGCCTACTTCATCAATTTCGATGATAGATAAGTCGAATGTACCACCACCTAAGTCATATACGGCGATAGTTTTGTTGCCTTGACCTTTATCTAAACCGTAAGCTAACGCTGCCGCTGTTGGTTCATTGATGATACGTTTAACTTCTAAACCAGCGATACGACCCGCATCTTTTGTTGCTTGACGTTGCGCATCATTAAAGTATGCTGGAACGGTAATTACTGCTTCAGTTACTGGCTCACCCAAGAAATCTTCCGCAGTTTTCTTCATTTTTTTCAATACTTCTGCAGAAATTTGTGGCGGTGCAAGTTTGTCACCTTTTACATTTACCCATGCATCACCATTGTCTGCTTTAGTGATTTCAAATGGCATAATGTCGATGTCACGTTTTACTTCAGTATCTTCAAAACGACGGCCTATTAAACGTTTGATTGCGAATAATGTATTTTTCGGGTTGGTCACCGCTTGGCGTTTTGCCGGTTGACCCACTAAAATTTCGTTATCATTTGTATAAGCGATAATTGACGGGGTAGTACGATCACCTTCTGCGTTTTCAATTACGCGAGGTTTATCGCCATCCATGACTGCCACACAAGAGTTTGTTGTACCCAAATCAATACCAATAATTTTTCCCATTTTGTTACTCCTAAGTAAATTTTAAATTCGTCGTAAATCATTACGATGAATAAGATGTGGATATTTTTTCGCATTTCAAGAGGCTTGATTTAAATTTTTTCATCCTCTTAAAGTGCGGTCGCTTTTGTTCTTGTTTTACAAAATAAGTCCAACGAAACAAAGTTCAAGGGGGAATATAAAATTATTTTGGAAAAATAAGAAAAAGATTGTGTTTTATGATAAATTGCTGACAATTTTAATCATCTATTAATTTAGCAAAGGAATCAAAATGAAAAAATCAACCGTAGCATTAGGTGTGATTATGGCTCTTGGTGCGGTAGGTGTCGGTGGGGCCTGGTTTACAGGCGAAAAAGCACAAACTGAATATTTACGCCAAATTGAATTAGCAAATAAACAAGCTCAGGCTTTAGGCTCATCTGATTTATTTAAGGTTGTTTATCAAAATAAACAGTTTGAGCGCGGTTTCTTTACTTCTCAAGTGGAAGATGAAGTGGTTATATCTTTACCCAAAGAGGGGAAGGTATTTACTATTCCATTTTCAACTAAGCTTTATCATGGTCCATTTCCTCTTAATCAGCTAGAAAAATTCAACTTTGTACCAACAATGTTTTCAGCACAAGGTGTGATTGGTAAAAATGAAACAACCCAACCTTTATTTGATTTGCTTAAATCAGATAAACCTGTTCAATATCAAGCAACTACTAGCTATAACTTATCGACAAAAGGTAAAGTTGAATTAGCAGGTGGAGAGCTAACTGATCCAGAGTCACCAGGAACGAAAGTCACTTGGTCAAATATCAATATGGGCTTTGATGTCAATAAAGATCTCGCTGGCAAATATGATATGACCTTAAATGAAGTGAGTGCTACCGTCTTGCCAGAAGTTATGGAGGAGCAAGATGGCGAAGATATGCCTAAATCAATCACAATGAAAATGAAAGGCATGAAAGTCGAAGGTTCATATAATCCAACTAAGTGGGCTTACATTTATACGGGAAAAAGCACTTCTTTAATTGACAGTTTTGAAATGGCTACGCTCGATCATGCGGGAAAAGAGAGCACTGTAGTCGAAAAGGGTTTTAAAGCAAAATCTGATATTTCGCTCGATGGTGATTTCGTGAGTGCCAAAAGTGAAAATACGGTAGACTCGATAGCTGTTGATGGGAAGGATTTTGGAAAATTAACTTATAATGGTGAATTAAACCATATTGAAGCGAACGCAGCAAATGCTTTGATTGAAGCACTTTTCACCGTCTTTAAGTCAGTAAGTGATGATAAAAATGTGAAGAATGAAGTGGTATCTGAAATTTTAAGTTCATGGGTTGAAAATCATGGTATGGTTATTTTTAATAATCAGCCTCAAATTAAACTTAACCCAGTGTCAATTTCAGATAATCAAGGTAAAGTGTCATTAGATTTAAATGTGGCATTAGCGAAAGATCCGAAATTTGATTTAATGGCGGGTAGTTTATATAAACAATTTACGGATTTCGCGGTAAATATTCATGTAGATAAAGCGACAGCAGAAAAAATCATGACACAATTTGCTCCAGAAGAAGATAAAGCTTTGGTTAAAGAGAAAATTGAAGAGCAAGCGAAACAAGCGGCAGCACAAAATATTGTGGTGAATAACGATAAAAATGTGACGCTTACCTTAGTGCTCGAAAAAGGCGAACTCAAACTTAATGGTCAACTGATTCCAGAAGAACAAGTTCAAGGCGTATTATTTATGTTAATAATGGGCGCAGCAATGCAGACAAGGTAATAATCGTTAAATAATCAGAAGGAGATAAAGCAATTTATCTCCTTTTTTATTTGGTCGGGATTATTTGATTTTTAATCTAAACGCGCCTTTAAATACCCGTCATAATCGGGGATATCAATATTGATTTCTTGATCAAATAAGCTTGATGTTAACAGAAAATCGGCTGTACTTTGATTGATCGCAATGGGAATATTCCAAACGGTTGCAATACGTATTAAGGCTTTTACATCAGGATCATGGGGGGCCGCATTCATCGGATCCCAAAAGAAAATCATCATATCAATCTTTTTCTCAGCAATCAGTCCGCCAAGTTGTTGATCTCCACCCATAGGGCCACTCAATAGCGAAGTTATTTTTAGTCCTGTTTCTTTCGATAAAAGATGGCCTGTCGTGCCCGTTGCATAGAGCTGATGATGGGTGAGCACGGATTTATGTTTTTGAACCCAAGTAAGTAAATTTTGCTTACAACTATCATGAGCTACTAAGGCTATATGCTTATAGGAAAAGATTCGGCGAGTAGTGGTGTTCATTATTTTTCCTTGGACTAAATGAAAAATCTTTATTGACGCTTTAAATTAATCTTAGTCAGCGCTATCATATTAATAGGCAATAAGTATCAGAATTGTACTAAAATAATCGTACGATTGACAATCTGCATAAAAATAATACGGGTAAATGCACCAGTATAATGAAAATTTACTATCTTTATTATAAAAAATCTTATAAAATTTACAACATTTGTTAAATGTTTGTAACATGGATGCAAGCTTAATTTTCATTTTCGCGTTTGGTTATGAACCAAATTTTATTTTCACTCAGTAAAAATAAGGAAAGACTATGTCAGATACCTTAGTAAACGATATTGACCCAATTGAAACGCAGGATTGGCTGTCAGCAGTTGATTCATTGATTCGTGCAGAAGGCGTAGAGCGTGCGCATTACATTATGAATCAAGTAATTGAACAGGCTCGTAACGGTGGTGTGAATATTGCTAAAGGTGGATTTACTACCCCTTATGTCAATACAATCCCCGCTTCTGAGCAACCTGTATATCCAGGTGATAAAACGATTGAGCGTCGTATTCGTAGTGCTGTTCGTTGGAATGCTATCATGGCGGTATTGCGTGGACAGAAAAAAGATCTTGAATTAGGTGGCCACATTTCAACTTACCAATCTGCAGCAAGCATGTATGAAGTTTGTTTTAACCACTTCTTTAAAGCGGCGACAGATAAGAATGGCGGTGACTTAGTCTTCTTCCAAGGCCACGCAGCGCCAGGTATGTATGCTCGTGCATTTGTTGAAGGTCGTATTACTGAAGAACAAATGAATAATTTCCGTCAGGAATGTGAACCAGGTAAAGGCCTTTCTTCTTACCCACACCCGAAATTAATGCCTGAATTCTGGCAATTCTCTACGGTATCTATGGGACTAGGTCCAGTGAATGCTATCCGTTCTGCTCGTTTCTTAAAATATTTAGATAATCGTGGTTTAAAAGACACTAAAGATCAAAAAGTGTATGCTTTCCTTGGTGACGGTGAGATGGATGAAATCGAAGCAAAAGGTGATTTAACATTCGCAGCACGTGAAGGCTTAGATAACTTAATCTTCGTTGTAAGCTGTAACTTGCAACGTTTAGATGGTCCAGTAACGGGTAATGGCAAAATCGTTCAAGAATTAGAAGGTTTATTTGCTGGTGCGGGTTGGGAAGTGATCAAAGTCATGTGGGGTAGTGGCTGGGATAAATTATTTGCAAAAGATACTAGCGGCAAATTAACCCAATTAATGATGGAAGTGCTTGATGGTGACTATTTAACCTTCAAATCTAAGAATGGTGCATATGTTCGTGAACACTTCTTCGGTCGTTATCCAGAAACTGCTGCATTAGTGGCTGATATGACAGATGATGAAATCTGGGCATTAAGACGTGGTGGTCACGATTCAGAAAAACTTTATGCCGCATTCCATAAAGCGCAAACTGCAGGTAAACCTGTTGTGATCTTAGCGCACATGGTTAAAGGTTATAAAATTCCTGAAGCAGAAAGTAAAAACACTGCGCACCAATCTAAAAAAATGTCGATTGAGAGTTTAAAATCTTTCCGCGACCATTTCCAATTAGATATTAAAGATGAAGATATTCCTAACTATCCGTACATCACATTCCCAGAAGGTTCGGAAGAGTACAATTATCTTCACGGCAGACGTAAAGCGTTAAACGGTTACTTACCAAAACGTTTACCAAAATTTACGACCGAATTTAAAGTGCCAGCATTGGAAGAGTTTGCGCCATTATTGGAAGAGCAAGCGCGTCCAATTTCAACTACAATGGCATTTGTACGTTTCTTAAATACCTTATTGAAAGATAAAAATATTGGTAAACAAATTGTGCCAATTGTTGCTGATGAAGCGCGTACTTTCGGTATGGAAGGTTTATTCCGTCAAATCGGAATTTACAACCCGCATGGTCAAAACTATGTGCCTTCTGACCGTGAGTTAGTCGCTTACTACCGTGAAGCGAAAGATGGTCAAGTATTACAAGAAGGTATCAATGAATTAGGTGCGGCATCATCTTGGTTAGCGGCAGCGAACTCATACTCTGTAAATAATCTTCCGATGATTCCATTCTTTATCTACTACTCAATGTTTGGTTTCCAACGTGTGGGTGACTTAATGTGGGCAGCGGGTGACCAATTAGCTCGCGGTTTCATGATCGGTGGTACTTCTGGCCGTACAACATTAAATGGTGAAGGTTTGCAACACGAAGATGGTCACAGCCATATTCAATCTCTGGTTATTCCTAACTGTGTGTCTTATGACCCCGCTTACGTTTATGAAGTGGCCGTTATCCTACAAGACGGTATCAACCGTATGTACGGTGAAAAACAAGAAGATGTGTTCTATTACATCACCACATTAAACGAAACTTACGAACAACCAGCAATGCCAAAAGGCGCAGAAGAAGGTATTCGTAAAGGTCTTTATAAATTTGAAACCGTTGAAGCGAAAGGCAACAAAGGTCATGTTCAATTATTAGGTTCCGGTGCTATCTTCCGTCACGTTCGTGAAGCGGCACAAATCCTTGCAAATGAATATGGCGTAAGCTCTGACGTGTATAGCGCACCTTCATTCACAGAGGTGGCGCGTGAAGGTGCAGATGCCGTACGTTGGAATATGCTACACCCAACTGAAAAACCACGTGTTCCTTACATTGCTCAAGTAATGAATGATGCACCAGCAGTTGCGGCTACTGACTACATGAAGTTGTTCGCAGAACAAGTTCGTGCCTTCATTCCAGCACAAAGCTATCACGTATTAGGTACTGACGGTTTCGGTCGTTCAGATAGCCGTGAAAACTTACGTGAACACTTCGAAGTGGATGCGCGTTATGTTGTGGTTGCAGCATTGCATGAGCTTGCAAAACAAGGCAAATTTGATGCGAAAGTGGTCGCTGATGCAATCGCAAAATTTGGTTTAAAAACTGAAATTTTAAATCCACTTTACGCTTAATAAAGAATATCCTGTGTGTGAAAGCACACAGGATCATCTACAAATAAAGTGCGGTTAATTTTAACTGCGTTTTTTAAAGGTAAGATAACATGTCAAAACAAATTCAAATTCCTGATATCGGTAGTGATGAAGTTACCGTAACAGAAGTGATGGTGAAAGTAGGTGATACCATTACAGCTGATCAAAGTATTATCAATGTTGAAGGTGATAAAGCTTCAATGGAAGTACCAGCACCAGAAGCTGGTGTAGTAAAAGAAGTATTAGTAAAAGTGGGTGATAAAGTCACAACTGGCACCCCAATGCTTGTTTTAGAGTCAGCGGATGCGGCAGCGCCTGCTCCAGCTGCAGCAGCATCTGCGCCGGCAGCCGCACCAGCAGCTGCAAGTGTAGTTGAAGTGAATGTACCAGATATCGGTTCAGACGAAGTAAACGTGACTGATATTATGGTGAAAGTAGGCGATACCGTTGAAGTAGACCAATCAATCATCAATGTTGAAGGTGATAAAGCCTCAATGGAAGTGCCTGCTCCGGTTGCTGGCGTAGTAAAAGAAATTTTAATCAACGTGGGCGATAAAGTTGTTACTGGTAAATTAATCATGAAATTTGAAGTAGCGGGTGCAGCACCAGCCGCAGCGCCTGCTCAACAAGCTTCAGCGCCTGCAGCAGCACCAACAGCTTCAGCCATTAAAGAAGTGAATGTACCAGATATCGGTGGCGATGAAGTTAATGTAACTGAAATCATGGTTGCAGTTGGTGACAGCGTTTCTGAAGACCAATCTTTAATTACCGTTGAAGGTGATAAAGCCTCAATGGAAGTGCCAGCTCCGTTTGCGGGTGTGGTAAAAGAAATTTTAGTGAAATCAGGTGATAAAGTTTCAACTGGTTCATTAATTATGAAATTTGAAGTGGCAGGCGCAGCACCCGCTCCTGCAGCAGATCTGGCAGCGGCAGCTCCTGCGCCTCAAGCAGCATCTGCAGCAGCGCCGGCAGCACAATCAGGTAATGTATCTGGTTTAAGCCAAGAACAAGTTGTCGCAAGCGCAGGCTATGCACACGCAACACCGGTGATTCGTCGCTTAGCGCGTGAATACGGTATTAACCTTGATCGCGTAAAAGGTACGGGTCGTAAAGGTCGTGTTGTGAAAGAAGATATTCAAGCTTACGTGAAAACTGCTGTTAAAGCGTTTGAAACAGGCACTGTATCTTCTGCAGCTGCGGGTAATGGTGTGGCAAATGGTGCGGGCTTAGGTTTATTACCATGGCCGAAAGTTGACTTCAGCAAATTTGGTGAAGTAGAAGAAGTTGAATTAAGCCGTATCAACAAAATCTCCGGAGCGAACTTACATCGTAACTGGGTAATGATTCCACATGTTACTCACTTCGATCGCACAGATATCACCGATTTAGAAGCATTCCGTAAAGAACAGAACAAAATTGTTGAAAAACAAAAATTGGATGTGAAAATTACACCTGTTGTGTTCATTATGAAAGCGGTAGCAAAAGCATTAGAAGCGTTCCCACGTTTCAATAGCTCGATCTCTGAAGACGGACAAAAATTAACACTTAAAAAATACATCAATATTGGCGTAGCGGTAGATACACCAAACGGTCTTGTTGTACCTGTATTTAAAAACGTGAACAAAAAAGGTATTATCGAACTCTCTCGTGAATTAATGGAAATCTCCAAAAAAGCACGTGACGGTAAACTTTCAGGTTCTGATATGCAAGGTGGTTGTTTCACCATTTCAAGCTTAGGTGGTATTGGTACAACTCACTTTACACCAATCGTAAATGCACCTGAAGTAGCTATTTTAGGTGTGTCTAAATCAGAAATGCAACCGGTATGGAATGGTAAAGAATTTGAGCCACGCTTAATGCTTCCATTATCATTATCTTTCGACCACCGTGTGATCGATGGTGCTGATGGTGCTCGTTTCTTAAGCTATATCAATGGCGTATTAGCTGACTTACGTCGCTTAGTGATGTAATTAACGCAGTAAGATGTGAGTGATTAGGCTCACATCTTACAGAAAGGATCGCAAGTGCGGTCAAAAATTTGAACGTTTTTACGAGGTAAAAATGAGTAAAGAAATTAAAACCCAAGTTGTGGTACTTGGTGCTGGTCCAGCAGGTTATTCAGCGGCATTCCGTTGTGCGGACTTAGGTTTAGAAACAGTACTTGTTGAACGTTATTCAACATTAGGTGGGGTATGTTTAAACGTAGGTTGTATCCCTTCTAAAGCATTACTTCACGTAGCGAAAGTAATTGAAGAAGCAAAACACGCAAACAAAAACGGCGTGTATTTCGCCGAGCCTCGCATTGATTTAGATGAAGTGCGCGCAGGTAAAGAAGCGGTTGTGGCGAAATTAACAGGCGGTCTTGCAGGCATGGCTAAACAACGTAAAGTAACCGTTGTTGAAGGTTTAGCGGCGTTTACCGATCCACATACATTAGTGGCACGTGATCGTGATGGTAAACCAACCACAATTAAATTTGATAATGCGATTATCGCAGCGGGTTCTCGTCCAATTCAATTACCATTCATTCCACATGAAGATCCACGCGTTTGGGATTCAACGGATGCACTTAAATTAAAAGAAGTACCGAAAAAACTTTTAATCATGGGCGGTGGTATCATCGGTTTAGAGATGGGTACTGTATATGATGCATTAGGTTCTGAAGTTGAAGTGGTTGAAATGTTTGACCAAGTAATTCCTGCGGCAGATAAAGATGTGGTGGGTATTTATACCAAACAAGTTGAGAAAAAATTCAAGTTAATGCTTGAAACTAAAGTGACTGCAGTTGAAGCAAAAGATGATGGTATCTATGTTTCAATGGAAGGTAAAGCATGCAACGACACTAAACGTTATGATGCAGTATTAGTCGCAATCGGTCGTACGCCAAACGGTAAATTGATTGATGCAGGTAAAGCAGGCGTTGAAGTGGATGAGCGTGGTTTCATTCATGTTGATAAACAAATGCGTACCAATGTGCCTCACATCTTTGCAATCGGTGATATCGTTGGTCAACCAATGTTAGCTCACAAAGGTGTGCACGAAGGTCATGTTGCGGCAGAAGTGATTGCAGGACAAAAACATTACTTTGATCCAAAAGTCATTCCTTCTATTGCTTATACTGAACCAGAAGTGGCTTGGGTGGGTAAAACTGAGAAAGAATGTAAACAAGAAGGTTTAAACTACGAAGTGGCTAAATTCCCTTGGGCAGCTTCTGGTCGTGCGATTGCTTCAGAATGTGCTGAAGGTATGACTAAATTAATCTTCGATAAAGATACTCACCGTATACTTGGTGGGGCTATCGTAGGTTCTAACGGTGGTGAATTATTAGGTGAAATCGGTCTTGCGATTGAAATGGGTTGTGATGCAGAAGATATCGCATTAACTATCCATGCTCACCCAACACTTCATGAATCTATAGGTCTTGCAGCTGAAGTATTTGAAGGTTCAATTACCGATCTTCCAAATGCAAAAGCGAAGAAAAAATAATCAATTCTAATCTTTTTAAGGGCGGCTCATTGAGCCGCCCTTATTTTTTTGAGATCTCACTCACAAAATTGCATAAAAATTCAATAAAGACTGGCGAGCATAATGACTTTTTGGTAGAATCCACCCAGTTTTTTTTATATTTTTTTATTATTTGAAAGCGATGTTAAAGAAGATTTTGATTATTGTAGGGTTGGCTGTATTAACAACAGCCTGTTCTAACGGTCCTAGGCATGCCCATAATGGTGTAATTACAGAGACTGATGATGTGGAGCTAACAGGGTTAATTGCTGGTTTAGATGGAAAAAAAGGTGGACTTCACCCTAAATTAAGAACAAACCGTCCTAAATCTGGTTTAATTGGTGATAAAGCACTTGATCAAGTTTATGACGAATGGGTGGGAACACGTTATAGAATGGGAGGAACTACAAAACGTGGTATTGATTGCTCTGCATTTATGCAAACAGCTTTCCTTGATGCTTACGGTATGGAACTGCCACGTTCAACTTCAGAACAGCGTTATTTAGGTCGTCAAATCCAAAAAAATGAATTGCGTAAAGGCGATTTAGTATTCTTCCGTCGAAATAACCATGTAGGTGTTTATATTGGTAACAACCAATTTATGCATGCAAGTTCAAGCCAAGGTGTAACAATTAGTTCATTAGATGAAGATTACTGGGCAAGAACCTACACACAATCTCGTCGTGTGATGTAATGACAATTTTGTTTCAACAAAAAAGTGCGGTTAATTTTAACCGCATTTTTTCTTTACGTAGATCATTTATTGGCTTAAGCCGCAAATTTCATTAAGTCTCTTCTTGGTTTCATTTGATGGATGGTATTCGTTACCGTGCCAACTAATGGAAGGTTTGTCCATTGTGTTGTTTTAATATTTTCCACTTTAGAATCTAATGCCATGAATACAAATTCATTACCGCTTACGCCGGCAAATTCATAAATATGGAATTCATCTTGTTTTTCTAATACTACAAGATCACCAATGAAAAGGCTGTCATTTTTTTCAACCACTAACATATCGCCCATTTCAATTCCCCAAGCAAGCATATTCGGATTGGTAACACGAATGAAGCAAGTTTGTTGTGGACGTTTTATGCAATAAAGGTTGAGATCTAATTTTTTATTAAATGTCGATTTACTTTCAACATCATTGAAAAATGGCATAGGATGATAAGAAAACGTCATATCATTTTGTGCAACTGTATTTGCGTAGTTCATCATCTTGTGTTCCTTTTAGTTAGTGTATTTTTAATCATTGGTTGTTTATACAGGTGCAATATACTGTAGTTAAATACAGTATGTCAATAGGGCATAGAAAAAATTTTTTTATAGGCGGAAATTTTAGAAAAAATTCATTCCAATCTTAAAAAGTTCAATTTTTTAACAAAATAATAAAGAAAAAATTTTCTTTTAAACAAAATTTAAGCTATCTTTACTCTGTTTCGGTGGATCGTAACGATCTGAGGTTCAACTTAATCTTCATTTAAAACTATTATGAATACATCACGTTTATTTCATTTTTTGTTTCAAGGTAATTTGGTAAAACGAATTGCTATTGGTTTGGTACTCGGGATCCTTGTTGCGTTGGTGAATGAGAATGTAAAAAATTCAGCAGGTATAGATCTTGCATCTAGCTTTGGTGTGTTAGGTCAAATTTTTGTGAAAGCATTGCGTGCAGTTGCACCAATTTTGATTTTCTTCCTTGTTATGGCTGCACTGGCTAATAAGAAAGTGGGTTCTAAAAGCAATATGAAAGAAATTGTCGTGCTTTATCTTGTGGGAACTTTCTTAGCCGCTGTTGCTGCGGTAGTGGCAAGTATGGCATTCCCATCAGATGTAGCGCTTGCGGTAAAAGAAGATGCGAGCTCTGCGCCTCAATCTATTGGCCAAGTGATGCTTGCTTTAGTATTGAACGTGGTTGATAACCCATTAAATGCAATTTTCAAAGCAAACTTTATCGGTGTTTTAGCGTGGTCTATCGGTTTAGGTTTAGCCCTTCGTCATGCATCAGATGCAACAAAACAAGTGGTGGCTGATTTTGCAGAAGGCATTTCTAAAATTGTTCACGTGATTATTTCATTTGCACCTTTCGGTGTATTCGGTTTAGTAGCTGAAACATTATCTGACAAAGGCTTATCTGCGTTAGGTGGATATGTTCATTTATTATTCGTGTTAATTGGTACAATGTTATTTACAGCCTTTGTACTTAACCCCATTCTCGTTTATTGGAAAATTCGTCGTAATCCATATCCATTAGTGTGGACTTGTGTACGCGAAAGTGGTGTAACTGCATTCTTTACGCGTAGTTCTGCAGCAAACATTCCTGTAAACATTGAATTAGCAAAACGCTTAAATCTTGATGAAGAAACCTATTCTGTGGCGATTCCATTGGGTGCAAATATCAATATGGCGGGGGCGGCAATTACCATTACTGTATTAACGCTAGCAGCTGTTCATACATTAGGTATCGAAGTCTCTTTCATTAGTGCGCTGTTATTAAGTATTGTTGCTGCGCTTTGTGCGTGTGGAGCGTCTGGTGTGGCAGGTGGTTCATTATTGTTAATCCCATTAGCTTGTAGCTTATTCGGTATTAATGATGACATTGCAGCTCAAATGATCGGTGTCGGTTTTGTTATCGGTATCTTACAAGACTCAACAGAAACTGCACTTAACTCTTCAACTGATGTACTATTTACTGCGGCAGTATGTATCGAAGAAGAGCGTAAAAACGGTTAATTAAATTCATCTAACAAGGCGGGCAATTGCTCGCCTTTTGTTTTTAAGGGAAAGAGAATGACACTTTTAATTCAGCAAGCAAAATTTGAACTTCATCAAAAACAGGCCTTAAACTTACCGCACTTTGCGATTGAGCCACAGCAATATTGGGTTGTGGTGGGGAGCAATGGGAGTGGGAAATCGGCGTTTGCTTTAGCCTTGCAAAATGAGTTGCCTTTACAGGAAGGGGAGTACTATAATTCCTTTAAACGTGTTCACTTCTTTTCTTTTGAAAAACAACGAGAAATTCTTGAAGCGACATTAAAGAACTTAAATAACGATGATACCGATCCCGATTTTTTTGGTCAAACAGCAAGAGAAACCATTTTAAATGGTAGTACGGCGCTTACTTTTTGTGAACAAATTGCAGAAAAATTAGGAATTACTTATCTCTTAGATCGTTTCTTTATCAAACTTTCTACTGGGGAAACGCGTAAAGTGTTATTGGCACAAGCGTTATTACAAAAGCCTGATTTGTTGATTTTAGATGAGCCTTTTGAAGGGCTAGATCAACAATCTGTGCAAGATTGGATGACGATGTTAAACGAACTGAAAAAAGAATGTGCAATTGTTCTAATTGTTAATCGTTTGGCCGATATTCCTGCTGAAGCGACTCATTTAGCCATGTTGGAAAATTTAGAGTTAGTATTAGAAGGTGAACGCCAATTCATTGAGCAACAAAGTATTTATCAACAATTAGTTTATGCGGAACAGTCTGTTGATGTAGCTTTGCCTGAGCCAGCCTCACCATTACTAAAATTGCCTGAAAACCAACCGCACTTTGAGCTTAAAAATGTCACGGTCCAGTATGGCGATAAAGTCATTTTGGAGCAGTTAAACTGGGTTGTTCAGCCAAATCAAAATTGGTGGATTAAAGGACCTAATGGCGCAGGAAAGTCTACGTTACTTTCGTTAATTACAGGTGATCATCCTCAAGCATTTGCGAATCATGTAGTGATCTTTGGTAAACAACGTGGATCAGGTGAAACCATTTGGGATATTAAACAAAAAATTGGCTACGTAAGCAGCCAACTGCATTTAGATTATCGTGTGAATTGTTCCGTGCTAGATGTCATTATTTCAGGCTTTTTTGATAGTATTGGGATTTATCAACAAGTGCCAGAGGCAATTCGTTTAAAAGCCATGCAGTGGTTAGCTCGTTTAAATCTGACTCATTTAGCCAAAAAGCCATTTCGTTCACTTTCTTGGGGACAGCAACGTTTATTGCTCATTACTCGTGCGATGGTGAAATATCCACCTGTTTTGATTTTAGATGAACCTTTTCAAGGGCTTGATGGATTAAATCGCAAGCTCGTAAAAAATTTTATTGAGCAACTGGTCAATAATAGTAAAACCCAACTTTTATTTGTCTCTCATCAAGATTTAGATGCCCCGAATTGCATTACGCATCTTTTTGAATTTATAAGAGAAAACGATAAATATATTTATATACAAAGTGCGGTCTAATTTGATAGACTTTTCTTATATTTCCTCATCATTAAGGAGCAATCTATGGAAGGCTTATCTATTGCCGCAATCGTCTTTATTGTATTAGCCGTTGTTGTGCTATTTTCGGCACTTAAAACCGTACCGCAAGGTTACAACTGGACGATTGAGCGTTTTGGGCGTTATACCCACACCTTAATGCCGGGCTTGAACTTTGTGGTGCCGTTTGTGGATCGTGTTGGTCGTAAGATCAATATGATGGAACAGGTATTAGATATTCCCTCACAAGAAGTTATTTCTAAGGATAACGCGAACGTATCCATTGATGCGGTTTGTTTTGTACAGGTGATTGATGCTCGCAGTGCAGCTTATGAAGTAAATCATTTGGAACAAGCAATTATCAATTTAACCATGACCAACATTCGTACTGTATTAGGTTCGATGGAGTTGGATGAAATGCTTTCTCAACGTGATTCCATTAATGGCCGTTTATTGGCAATTGTGGATGAAGCGACCAATCCTTGGGGGATTAAAGTCACCCGTATTGAAATTCGTGATGTGCGTCCACCACGTGAATTGATTGATTCCATGAATGCACAAATGAAAGCGGAACGTAATAAACGTGCGGAAGTGTTGGAAGCGGAAGGTATTCGTCAGGCGGAAATTTTACGTGCCGAAGGGGAAAAACAAGCCCGAATTCTGAAAGCGGAAGGGGAGCGTCAAGAAGCTTTCTTACAAGCAGAAGCGCGTGAACGTGCGGCAGAAGCGGAAGCGAAAGCAACTCAAATGGTGTCAGAAGCGATTGCTAGCGGTGATACCAAAGCAATCAATTACTTCATCGCACAAAAATATACAGAAGCCTTAAAACAAATCGGTGGTTCACCGAATAGCAAAGTGGTTATGATGCCGCTTGAAGCCGGCAATTTAATCGGCTCGGTAGCGGGCATTGCCGAACTGTTAAAAGGCGACAAAAAAGCATAATTTCCTAAAGTGCGGTTAAAAATGACCGCACTTTTTCTCTCAAGGAGTTGATATGGCAGATTGGTTGACAACTTGGTCGGTGTGGCATTGGTTAGTATTAGGTTTTGTATTATTAATCGCTGAAACCCTCGTACCTGGCGTATTTTTATTGTGGTGGGGCTTGGCCGCGATTGTGGCTGCTGGCGTGATGGCGTTGGTGCCAAGTTTATCCTTAACCGCTTTAGCCGTTTTTTATGCGATTTTAGCGATTATTCTCTCGCTGCTTTGGTGGAAATACCAACATAGCAAAGATAATCAGGATCAATCACGTACAACCTTAAATCAACGAGATCATACTTTGTTAGGTAAAAAAGGCACGGTATTAGAAATCGGTTCTAACGGGATTGGTCGTGGTGCCTTTGGCGATACCACATGGCGTATTCAAGGCGAGCATTTAACAGTGAACGATCTTGTGGTAGTAGAACGCGTTGATGGCATCACATTGTTAGTGAAAAAGGTCACAGAATGAATCATTTAATTATTTTTGCACATCCCAATAGCCAAAAAAGTTTTGGTCGCGCCATCGTGGATCGCATTGTAAAAGCAAGCCAACAGCTTGGTGTTGAAACCCATTTGCGCGATCTTTACACCATGGAATTTAATCCGATTATTTCCTTTGAAGAATTACAATCGGCCAATAAAGGGATTATTCCGGTAGAAATTCAGCAAGAGCATGAGTTTATTCGCCAAGCAGATTTGATTACGATGGTTTATCCTTTATGGTGGATGGGTTTTCCTGCAATGCTAAAAGGCTATTTGGATCGTGTATTAAGCCATGGTTTTGCTTATAAAACAGAAAATGGTGAATCCAAAGGTCTGCTTCAAGGTAAAGTGATGCAACAATTTATCACTATAGGGAGTAGCGTAGCAAAATATCAAGAATACGGCGTGGATAAATCTCTTAATCATTGTTTGATCAATGGTTTATTTAATTATTGCGGTATCGAGAATGTGGATTACACCCTGTTTGGGGATATTCATATTATCGATAATGCTGCTCGGCAAGCGATGCTTGACGAAGCTACCGAAAAAACAACGGCAAAATTGACCGCACTTTTAGCTCAATCGTGAGCACAATCATAGGAAAGCAAATAGATGTCAGAAACTCAAGTGAATAATTTTTCTTTAATAAGCCGCCTATTTGGCAATTTATTTTATCGCAGCCCCACAGATCCAATTTTGAGTGGGGTATTTGATTGGTTACAGCAACAAGGGTTAAGTCAAGTGTGGGCACTTTCTACGGATAAAGAAAGCGAAGCAGCCATTGATAATTTACAAATGAAAATTGATTTAACGTTGCTTGATCAAGAATATCAAAAATTGTTTGGCCCAAACGGTAACGTACCAACGGCTATTTCTAGTTATGATATGGATGTGCAACGTTTTGTGGATTTTCGTCATGCGCGTAATGTACCTGAGGCAGAGAATGTGGATCATTTCGCTTTGTTATTGCTTACGGCTTCTTGGTTAGAAGACAACACGGAATCGCTATCTGCTCAACAAGATTTATTCGGTGATTTCTTATTACCTTGTGCAGCGAAATTCTTAACCCAAGTGGAAACTTATGCAACACTTCCTTTCTATCGTTCATTAGCGTATTTAACCCGTGAAATTTTGGCTGCAATGGCTGATGAGTTAGAGGAAGGCGAGTCGTTTTCATCAATAGAATAGATCTCTAAAAGAGATTTTTAGATGCCAATAAAAAGCCCCGCGAATCAAAACGCGGAGCTTTTATTTAATGGAAGATCAATTATTCTTCAGAAGTCACATCTTCAGTGCCTTCGTCTTCATCATCCACATCACAAACACGTTCAAGACTGACTACGTGCTCATCTTCTGCAGTACGAATTAAACGAACCCCTTGGGTGTTACGGCCAACGATACTCACTTCACTTACACGGGTACGTACTAAGGTACCCGCATCAGTGATAAGCATAATTTGGTCGGTTTCTTCTACTTGTGTCGCGGCAACGACTTTACCGTTACGTTCGCTCACTTTAATCGAAATCACCCCTTTGGTATTACGGGATTTGGTTGGGTATTCGCTTAATTGCGTGCGTTTACCGTAACCATTTTGTGTCGCGGTAAGAATTGCACCATCATTTTTCGGTACAACTAAGGAAACCACTTTATCGATGTTGAGATCGAGGGTTTCTTCTGCATTATCGTCAGAAACCTCTTCAATTTCGACCGCACTTTCATCGTCAGCGATGTCGTTGGTGAGAGCGAGTTTAATACCGCGTACACCTGTTGCTAAACGCCCCATTGCACGTACTGCGCTTTCAGCGAAACGTACCACGCGACCTTGAGAAGAGAACAACATGATTTCGTTAGAACCGTCAGTGATATCCACACCGATTAATTCATCTTCATCACGTAAGTTCAAGGCGATGATTCCGCTTGAACGTGGACGGCTGAATTCAGTTAGCGCAATTTTCTTCACAATACCGCCAGCGGTTGCCATGATAACGAATTTATCTTCTTCATAAGCAGAGATTGGTAGGATTGCGGTGATACGCTCGTTTTCTTGTAACGGTAGAATATTTACAATCGGACGACCACGCGCACCACGGCTCGCTTGTGGTAATTGATAGACTTTCAACCAATATAAGCGGCCACGGCTCGAGAAACAGAGAATTGTATCGTGAGTATTCGCCACTAAGAGTTTTTCGATGAAGTCTTCATCTTTCATCTTCGTTGCGGATTTACCTTTACCACCACGACGTTGTGCTTCGTAGTCGGTAAGCGGTTGATATTTCACATAACCTTCGTGAGAAAGGGTCACTACCACATCTTCTTGAGCAATTAAATCTTCTAAATCAATATCACCGGAAGCGGCAGTAATTTCGGTACGACGTTCGTCAGCGAATTGAGCACGTACTTGTTCAAGCTCTTCACGAATCACTTCCATCAAGCGCTCAGGGCTGTTGATGATGTGGAGAAGTTCTGCAATTTTAACCAATAACTCTTTGTATTCATTGATCACTTCTTCGGTAGCAAGACCGGTTAAACGGTGTAAGCGAAGTTCTAAGATTGCATCAACTTGTTCTGGAGAAAGATAGTAATCAGAACCTTGAATACCAAATTCAGCCGCTAATTCAGCCGGACGTGCCGCCGCATCAAGCAAGCCTAAAATGTCGTTATTCAGTTTCCAAGGGCGAGAGATTAATTTTTCTGCCGCTTCTTTACGCTCTTTCGATTGACGGATGATGTCGATGATTTCATCGATATTTGATGTTGCAACCGCTAAACCTTCTAAAATATGGGTACGCTCACGGGCTTTGCGTAATTCAAATAAAGAACGGCGAATCACCACTTCGCGACGGTGCATCACAAAGGCTTCAATGATTTGTTTTAAGTTGAATAAACGTGGTTGACCGTGATCCAAGGCCACCATGTTGATCCCGAAGGTCACCTGCATTTGGGTGAGGGCATAAAGGTGATTTAAAACTACTTCACCCACCGCATCACGTTTGATGTCGATTTCAATGCGGATCCCTTCTTTGTTCGAAAGGTCGATAATATTGCTGATACCTTCGATTTTTTTATCTTTGATAAGCTCAGCAATTTTTTCCACTAATTTCGCTTTGTTCACTTGATAAGGCAATTCGGTCACGATGATTTGCTCTTTGCCTTTATCCGTTGTTTCTACGCTAGCACGAGCACGAACATACACTTTGCCGCGCCCCGTGCGATAAGCTTCTTCAATTCCTTTACGGCCATTAATTAATGCCGCTGTCGGAAAGTCTGGGCCCGGGATATATTGCATTAATTCATCAATGGTGATGTTTTCGTTATCAATATAAGCCAAGCAGCCATCTAAAACTTCATTTAAGTTATGCGGTGGAATGTTGGTTGCCATCCCCACCGCAATACCGGAAGAACCGTTTGCTAAAAGTGCAGGAATACGGGTTGGCAATACATCCGGAATCATTAATTCGCCATCGTAGTTAGGCGAGAAATTCACGGTTTCTTTATCCAAGTCAGTTAATAACGCTTGGGTGATTTTTTGCATACGGACTTCGGTATAACGCATTGCCGCTGGTGCGTCACCATCGATTGAACCGAAGTTACCTTGCCCATCTACCAACATGTAGCGCAATGAGAACGGCTGTGCCATGCGCACAATGGTGTAATACACCGCAAAATCACCGTGTGGGTGATATTTACCGATTACATCACCTACCACACGGGCAGATTTTACGTATTTTTTGCCGGCAGTGATGCCAGATTGATCCATGGAGAAAAGCACACGTCGATGCACCGGTTTTAAACCGTCACGTACGTCGGGCAAAGCACGCCCAACAATCACCGACATGGCGTAGTCAAGGTAAGAAGATTTGAGTTCTTCTTCAATATTGACTGGAGTAATAGAGGAATGGATTGAATCCGTCATTTTTATTCCTTTTTTGATCAAAAAATTGTGACGGATTATAGCATAAATTTAAGCGTTTTTGTGTGAAAAGTGCGGTTGATTTTAAAGCAGTTTTTTAATGCGGAAATAAATAAGGCAGACATTAAGTCCGCCTTACGATTGAGAGAAAATCGTCTATTTCCAATTTTCTCGTTTGGCTTTTTGTAGTTTAGCATAGGCACCAAGTAAAGCTTGGTGTTCTTTAAAGTTTTCAAGCGTTTCATCACTGGCTGGCAAGTTATAGAACGGGTTACCTTTTTCTGCCACCGCAGCCCAAGCTTGTTGAACGGCTTCTTTACCATACATTCTTTCAAATGCACTGCGATATTGTAGTGGATCGCGAGTATTGTCTAAATGCAATTCAATGATGCTGATTAAAGCACGATAGTAATTTGCACGCTCTGGTGTAAATACAGAGCTATTCATATTCATCGTCCAGTTTGCCCAATCTAAGGCTAATTCTAATTCACCTAATGCTAAGTAAAGCATGGATTTCAGTTCACCAACACGTAATGTTGTCCAACCGCTTGCTTTTGGTGCAACGATACCGATAAATTCGCGAATACGAGTGGCATCGTCAATATCTTGCTCATCTAATTCTGCTAATAATTCTTCATAAGTTTCAGCATCATGATGATGGTGCGGTAGATCCAATAAGATCTCACGCCAGTCCATACCCATATTATTATTGGCATAAATGAGGTCATCAGCAGGATAGATATCAGACATGCCTGGTACGATAATGCGGCAAGCGTAAACGTCTAAATGGTTGTAATCCATGATATAGACTTCTTTTTCCTCTGCATTAAAGATTGCCATCAAGTTTTCATATTCTTCTTGCGTTGAACCTGAGAAATCCCAATCTACAAATTCATAATCTGGCGTATTTTTAAATAAATCCCAAGAAATTAAACCGCTAGAATCAATAAAGTGTGTTTCAAGGTTAGCATGCTCTGCCACATCATCATTATTGAATGATGGAGGCGAGAATACATCCAGATCTTTTAAGCTGCGACCTTGTAAAAGCTCCGTTACGGTACGCTCTAATGCCACTTGGAAATTCGGATGTGCACCAAAAGAAGCAAAGCACGTGCCATTATTTGGATTGAGCAATACCACGCAAATGACAGGATATTTGCCACCTAGTGACGCATCAAAGGCATAAATAGGGAAGCCTTCTTCCTCTAATTTTGTAATAGAGGCTTGAATAGATGGATAGCGATCCATCACGGATTTTGGAATTTCAGGAAGACTGATTGCTTCTGCAATAATGCGATTTTTTACGTAACGTTCAAAAACTTCTGAAAGCCCTTGCACTCGAGCTTCATTTTTTGTGTTACCGGCAGACATCCCGTTAGAGACGTATAAATTCGCAATGATACTTTGTGGAATATAGACGGTTTCTTGATCGGATTGACGCACATAAGGCATCGCAACAATACCACGATCGTAATTACCGGATTGCAGATCCACAAGCAATTCTGGGGTTAGTTCTTGATTTGGATCGAAATAATCCCATAAGTAATCATCTAAAATCCCTAATGGTAAAAGGGCGTCATCTTCAATAGGAAACCATTTTTCAGTGGGATAGTGGACGAAATCACCGTTAGCAATCTCTTGCCCTAAATAGAAATCAGCAAAGAAATAGTTGGTGGAAAGACGTTCGAAATATTCACCTAATGCAGACGCTAATGCGGCTTTTTTACTCGCGCCTTTACCGTTAGAAAAACATTGTGGGCAATCTTTATCACGAATGTGTACAGACCAGACATTTGGCACAGGATTAAGCCAAGAGGCTTCTTCGATATTGAAACCAAGTGCGGTCAATTTTTGTTGAAATTTTGAAATACTGTCTTCAAGTGCGGCATCTTTGCCAGGAATAAATGTTTGTCCGTTCATAATTGTTCCTGTTATAAAAAACTTTCGGATCATAGGGGAGTTTGAGATGCTAATCAAGCATAAAATTTATACGCTTTAGCGCTTGTTTTCCTTGATTTTTAAGGGTAAATTAGCTTGGCGCAGAAAGGCGTTTTCTGTGTAGGTAAAATTATAAACAAATCAATCAATTGGGAGACATCATGGCTCAAGGATTTTATGAATTAAAAGTGGCTAAAGACGGACAATTTATGTTCAACTTAAAAGCAGCAAACGGACAAGTTATTTTAACTAGCGAACTTTACAAAACAAAAGCATCAGCTGAAAACGGCATTGCATCAGTGCAAAAAAATGGTGTGGATGCGAAAAACTTTGAATATCGCGTAGCGAAAAATGACAAACCTTACTTCATTTTAAAAGCGGCTAACCACCAAGAAATTGGTCGTAGCCAATATTATTCTTCTCAAGCTGCAGCAGAAAAAGGCGTTGAGTCTGTAATGAATAATGCATCTTCTGCAGTAATCAAAGAAGTGACAGAATAATCATTCTGTTCTGATTTCTTTAAATGCACCTGCCGGCTCTAAAAACGCCGGCATTTTTGATCGCGCTTTCTCTGGATTCAGTGTTAAGGGATAAGTTCGTTTTTGGGCAACGATTACAGTAAGCGGAGAGCAGAGCGTACTCTTTTCTTGTTTTATGGCTAGTCTTTCTTCTGCAATCACATCAAAATTTAATAACGATAGCCAGTCAATGACTCGCCAAGTAGCATATTGTCGGAATTTAAACTCACCTAATTTCGGTTTGAAAAGTAATGGACTCATCGGATTAAATAACGTGATGAAAATCCAGCCGTCATCCTTTAAAACACGATGTGCTTCACGCAATATTTGATGAGGATCTTGCGCAAAATTTAAGGTGTTTGCCAACAAGCAGGCATCCATTTCTTTTTCAATAAAAGGCAAGGCTAATGGCGATGCTTGGAGCAAGCTATCACTTTCATTTAAAAGTGCGGTAGGAAAATGCGCTGTTTTTTCAGCTAACACAATTTGATGACGTAAAGGCAAGTCAAAGGCAATTTCGCCACTTAAGGCACCGACTTTCAGAATTTGATAGCCTAAAATTTTTGGTGTCCATTCTGTAAAATAATGAGTCAATACGTTACAATAGACATTGCCTTGTGGTAATTCTTTCCAGCTTTCAGGTGAACGAAGTGGTTTGTGCCATTTGGCTTTCCAATTCAATGTTAATCCTATTTTCATCAGGTAATTTATGCTAGTTCCTATTCCTGCACTCAATGATAACTATATTTGGCTTTATAGACGAGAAAATTTCCCCGTAATTGTGATCGATATCCCAGAAATAACCCGTTTAATTCCGTATTTAGAATCCAATAAGCTAGATGTAGAAGCGGTGTTATTAACCCATAATCACGATGATCATGTGCAAGGTGTCGCAGCGTTTAAGCAATATTATCCTAATGTGCCTGTTTTCGGTCCGACAGAATGTGCCAATAAAGGGGCAACCAATATCGTTGAGAGTGGTGTGATTAATACGGCACATTATCATATTGAAGTTTTGCCAAGTGGTGGTCATACGGCAGGGCATGTCAGCTATTTGGTGGATGGGCATCTATTTTGCGGTGATGCGTTATTTTCTGCAGGCTGTGGTCGCGTATTTACAGGAAATTTTGCTCAAATGTTTGAATCTATGCAACGTTTTAACCAATTACCAGATGAAACCGTGGTTTGTCCGGCTCATGAATATACGCTGGGTAATTTAGCTTTTGCGAAAACCGTATTGGCGGATAAAAGTGCGGTTGAAAATCAACGTGTTTTGGTGGAACGTTATCGAGCTGAGGGTAAACCGAGTTTGCCAACAACAATAGGATTAGAGAAACAAATTAACCCGTTTTTACAAGCAAAAAATTTAGACGAATTTACGCAATGGCGTTTAGCGAAAGATAAGCTTTAACTCGTTTTAGTTATTTGTTTGAGTTTTTTCTCTTGAAATTTGCTCAATTCCCAACAATTCATTAAAATAGCGAAACTTTTACTTTCTACTTAAGTCGCATATTGATAAAAGTGCGGTTGTTTTTATTAGATTTTTATGACCCTTCTTGTTCTAGGCATTAATCATAAAACAGCTTCTGTCGCTGTTCGTGAGAAAGTCGCTTTTTCTGAAGAAAAGCGGCAGTTTGCCTTACAACAAATTCATCAACAAGATTTAGCCGAAAGTGCAGTTATTCTTTCTACCTGTAACCGTACAGAGATTTATCTTCACCATCGTCAAATTTCGCCTCAAGAGTGTAAGCAATGGCAAACGAACTGTACAAATTGGTTTGCTAGTATTCATCAGCTTTCTGTCGATGAATTAAATAAAAGTATTTACACACATCAAAATCAACAAGCTGCAAATCATTTAATGCGCGTGGCCTGTGGTTTGGATTCATTAATTTTGGGTGAGCCGCAAATTTTAGGACAGGTGAAACAAGCGTTCCAAATCAGTGAAGATTATTATCAAGCGGCGAATATTCCGCTTTCAAGCACGCTTTCTCGTTTGTTCCAAAAAACCTTTGCTACGGCAAAACGTGTACGCACTGAAACCAATATTGGTGAAAGCGCTGTATCGGTGGCTTATGCAGCTTGTAGCTTGGCACGTCAAATTTTTGAATCTTTACGTGAATTACAAATTTTGCTCGTTGGGGCAGGGGAAACTATTGAATTGGTAAGCCGTCATTTATTACGCCACGGTGTAAAAAAATTGATGATTGCTAACCGCACGTTATCTCGCGCTGAACAGTTGGTAGAGACTTTAGCCTCCAATACGCCGATTGAAGTATATTCTCTCGATGAGTTGCAAACACCGTTAAATCAAGCGGATATTGTCATCAGCTCAACAGGCAGTCCGAATGTTTTAATCACCAAAGCAATGGCTGAAATTGCGGAAAAAGCACGCCAATTTAAACCGACTTTAATGGTGGATATTGCGGTGCCGCGTGATATTGATGAAAACGTCTCGGAATTAGAAAGTGTGTATCATTACACCGTAGATGATTTGCAAGATATTATTCAACGCAATCTTTCTCAACGTGAGCAAGCATCAGAGCAAGCGCAAGATATCATTACACAAGAATGTACGGATTTCTTTGAGTGGTTGAAGGTTCATCAGTTCTCTAATTTGATTCGTCATTATCGTAATGAGGCGGAGAATACTCGCCAAGAATTACTCGAAAAAGCCTTACACCAAATTCAACAAGGTGAGAATGCTGAAAAGATTCTGCAAGAATTGAGTTATAAGTTAATGAATAAACTCATTCATGCGCCAACCCAAACCATGCAAGCCATGATGAAATCCGGTAATGCGGAAGGCTTGCATGCCTTTTCAAATGCTTTGCATTTAACCCATCCTTTAAATGAAAAAAACGATTAAATTTTTGACCGCACTTTTAGGTAGCTCATCGCTACTGATGAGTGTATCAGCCCTAGCTGAATACCGAACCTTTGATGATGGCAATATTACTTACGGAATTTTTCAAGCAAAGCCCGAAGAAGTACAGCTACATTGGAAGGATGCTGAAGGTAACGATTATCAAAGTTTAACGCGTCTCAAAAATGCCTTAGAGCCTAGCTATAACGTGAAAATGATTATGAATGCAGGCATTTATAGCATGGATAATACGCCAGCGGGATTATGGATTGAGCATGGAAAAGAGCTCAATGCGTTAAATACAAAATCAGGCAAAGGTAATTTCCATGTGCAGCCTAATGGGGTATTCGCCATTGCAGGAAATAAGCCCTACATTTTAACAACCGTCGCGTATCAGAAAAGCAAACTCAAGCCTGATTTTGCGTTGCAATCAGGCCCGATGTTGATTATTCATGGAAAAATGAATCCGCAATTTCGAGCTAGCCTAGAAAGCTATCATAAGCGTAATGCAGTGTGTTTGACGAAACAGAATGAATTACTTTTCTTAATGACGATAAAAGGTGAGCCTAACCTTTATACATTGAGCCAAGGGTTGCTGAAAGTAGGTTGTTATGACGCCTTATATCTTGATGGAACAATATCTAATTGGTACATTCCAGGGCAATTTAACACCTTGCATTGGAAGCGTTTTGTTGGAATGATCTCCGTTCTTGATATGAACAAAAAATAGCAAAAGCGTTTTATTTATAATCAATTAAATCAAAAAAAACGTTTTTTGCAAAAAAATGATTGACGAGAATGGACTAAATCAGGATAATACGCCCCGCAAAGCCGATAAGGTAAAGCAAATGATGGCTACATAGCTCAGTTGGTTAGAGCACAACACTCATAATGTTGGGGTCGCAAGTTCGAATCTCGCTGTAGCCACCAAGTTTGCGGGACTGGCGAAATTGGTAGACGCACCAGATTTAGGTTCTGGCGCCGAGAGGTGTGTGGGTTCAAGTCCCTCGTCCCGCACCATTTATCAGCTTGCAGTCAAATAGTAGTTGGGGTATCGCCAAGCGGTAAGGCACCGGGTTTTGATCTCGGCATCCCTAGGTTCGAATCCTAGTACCCCAGCCATACTATCTAAATAAAATCTTCTTTATTTCCAATCAAAGAATTTTAGTTGGGGTATCGCCAAGCGGTAAGGCACCGGGTTTTGATCTCGGCATCCCTAGGTTCGAATCCTAGTACCCCAGC
>NZ_JBTGNV010000009.1:0-121665 GCF_054332375.1 Haemophilus sp. SZY H53 | reverse complement strand
TTTACCGTGGTCAACGTGGCCGATTGTACCCACGTTTACGTGCGGTTTTGTACGTTCAAATTTTTCTTTAGACATTTAAAGAGTCCCTCTAAATAGACACGGTTATCGATGGGTAAATTAAACCACATTAACCAATAAAATCATTACTATTTAATAAAGGAAAGAGGAATTTGGAAGGTGGTGCTGATAGGCGGATTTGAACCGCCGACCTCACCCTTACCAAGGGTGCGCTCTACCAACTGAGCTATATCAGCGTTTGGAGCGGGCAGCGGGAATCGAACCCGCATCATTAGCTTGGAAGGCTAAGGTAATAGCCATTATACGATGCCCGCAGTCCTAAATTCATCTGTCCCATCAGAATTCATTTAGAAAATGGTGGAGGGAGAAGGATTCGAACCTTCGAAGGCTGAGCCAACAGATTTACAGTCTGCCCCCTTTGGCCGCTCGGGAACCCCTCCACGCTAAATGAATACTTGTTTACTAAAGGATGGTGCCGACTACCGGAATCGAACTGGTGACCTACTGATTACAAGTCAGTTGCTCTACCTACTGAGCTAAGTCGGCATGTCGTAAGCAAGTGAGGCGTATTATATGGAAATTTTTACTTCTGACAAGCTTTTTTTAAAAAAAAAAAGTTTTTTTTGATTATTCGTCTAATTTACAAGCAAAAATATATTACCAGAATACAAAACTTATCAATTTTAATAAAAATCAATGATCATTCTTCATTTATAGGGTATATTTTGTCCAGTTTTTCTGTCTATACATAAAACACCGTGAATATTACTGAACAATTTATACCTTTTTTAAACTTTAGCCGTCAACAATGGGCTGAATTAAGAAAATCTGTTCCGCTAAAATTAACGGAGCAAGATCTAAAGCCACTTTTAGGCTTTAATGAAGAGCTTTCTCTTGATGAAGTAAGTACTATCTATCTACCGCTTGCACGTCTCATCAACTACTATATTGATGAAAACCTTCGCCGCCAAACGGTTTTAAATCGATTTCTTGACGGACAACGCCCTAAAGTGCCCTATATCATTAGTATTGCAGGAAGCGTTGCGGTCGGGAAAAGCACTTCAGCACGCATTTTACAATCACTGCTCACCTATTGGCCCTTTGAGCGGAAAGTAGATCTCATTACTACCGATGGTTTTCTCTTGCCACTGGAAAAACTGAAAAAAAAGAATCTCTTACAAAAGAAAGGATTCCCGATTTCTTATGATACGGCCAAGTTAATTCAATTTCTAGCTGATATCAAATCAGGCAAGCCATCTGTAAAATCGCCCATTTATTCTCATCTGACTTACGATATTGTTCCTAATAAGTTCAATATTGTCGATCAACCCGATATTTTAATTTTAGAAGGATTAAACGTTCTCCAAACAGGTTCAAACAAAGCCAATCAAACCTTCGTATCTGATTTTGTAGATTTTTCTATCTATGTGGATGCAGACGAAAAACTTCTTAAAGAATGGTATATCAAACGATTCTTAAAATTCCGCCAAAGTGCTTTTACAAATCCTGACTCCTATTTTAAACATTACGCTAATCTCTCTGAGCAAGAGGCCATTGAAACGGCTAGCAAAATTTGGGATAACATTAATGGATTGAATTTAAAACAAAACATTCTGCCGACTCGTGAGCGAGCCAATCTCATTCTTAGAAAAGGTGAAAATCACGAAGTTGAGTTAGTGAAATTAAGAAAATAAAAAAAAGCGGTCAGATCAAATTGACCGCTCTTTTTCTCACTACCTTACGACATCCTTCCATTCTCAATACCAATCACCTGATCACAAATAGCCATAGTCGATTGGCGATGACTCACGAGAATAATCAATTTTTCTGCTTTCACATTCAGCAACGATTTTAAAATCATCGCTTCATTTAAGCTATCTAAGTTGCTAGTCGGTTCATCAAGCAAAATAATCGGCGCATTGTGTAAGAAGGCACGGGCAATACCGATACGTTGTTTTTCACCATCAGAGAGATTGCCGCCCAATTCCGTCATTTTCGTTTGATACCCTTCAGGCAAGCTTAAAATGAAATCATGAATTGACGCTTTCTTCGCCGCTTCCATAATTTCTTCTAACGTTGCATCACGGTGCGCAAGGCGAATATTTTCCTCGATGGTTTCGTTAAAAATATAGGTTTGCTGAGTAATGTATGCCATATTGTCACGCAAACTACGGGTGTTGATATTCGGTAAGCTTTCGCCATTAATTTTAATGCTACCTGATTTAGGATCGTAAAAACGCATCAGCAGTTTTAACAGGGTACTTTTACCACTGCCGCTTCTGCCGTGAATACCTAAAATTTCACCCTTTTTCACAGACAAGCTAACATCCGATAAAATTTGTTCTTCACCATAGGCAAAACTTACATTCTCAACATCAATGCGAGAAACCTCTTTCAAATCGACCGCACTTTCTACATCTTTTAATTCGGGTTCTTCTGCTAGCAAGCTCAATACACGCTCACCTGAAGCCAAGGTTTGTAACAAGTTGCTTGAAAGGTTACTTAACGCAATAACGGGGCCATAGCTCGACATCAATAAAATCACGCCAATTAAAAAGGCAGAAAAATCAATCTTATCTAAACTAAATAAAATTAAGCCAGTAAACAGCATAATAATGTTGAAAACGGATACCGCCACTTCAGTATAAATACGGACTTTCGCTTCTTGGTCTTTGATGCGCTCAAAAGCTGTATCAATTTTTTGGCTGCGTTGTTGGATTTCATCTAACCGTTGTTTCGCATAACCGAAAAGTTGAATTTCTTTCATACCACGCACGCTGTCGAGGAAGAAGTCATTCATTTCGCCCACTAATTCACGATAACGTCTGCCATCTTCACGTGCCAATTTGGTGGTGATAATCGGTAGAATCACGCCTACTGTTAAATACGCAGCCAATGCTACAAGCACAAACCAACCTGAAAGATGCGCAAAGACCAACAATAAAATCGCAGAGGTAAAGAACGCAATCATAATTGGTGCAATGGTGTGTGCATAGAACACTTCAAGTAATTCAATATCATTGGTGACTAATGACACTAATTGCCCTGCCTGTTTATCTTGCAACTTCACAAAAGCCAAACGGCGTAAAGAAGAAAACACTTTATCGCGCAATAATGCCAATAATTTAAAAGCAATATAGTGCCCGGACATTTGCTCTAAATAACGCAATGCGCCACGAGCCACCGCCAATACGATAAGTGCGGTCAAAATTCCAGAGAAAGTTAAATGGGTGTCAAAGTTAAGAAGATTCACTAACCCCATCGCACCCAGCACCATAATAAAGATGGCAGCTAGGAAACCGAGCGTACCCATAGTAATGGTAAACGCCATAATATGTGCAAGTGGAGTTACTAATTTCAACAAATGCCCCATTACAACAAAACCATTTTTACGCATTTGCCACCTCTCTAATTTGTTCTAAATCTTTTTGTTGTTGGAACATTTCAGCATACGCACCTTGTTTTGCCATTAAGGTTTCGTGTGCGCCTTGCTCAATCAATTTGCCTTGGTCAAGTACGTTAATACAGTCCGCATTTACCGCATTCGCCAAGCGGTGAGAAATCATCACAATCGTTTTTTGTTGTTTAAATTGCTGAATGAACTGCAAAATAATTTCTTCGCTTTCCACATCAATATTACTGGTCGCTTCATCAAAAATATAAAGCTCGGCATTGTGTAGTAAAGCACGCGCTAAGGCTAAACGTTGAATCTGACCGCCAGATAAATTTGCGCCACGGCTTAATAATTGCATATCTAATCCGCCATTATCTCGAACGAATTGCGCCAGATTGACTTGCTCTAAACACGCATAAATTTGCTCATCTGTAGCATCAATTTTCGCCATCTTCATGTTTTCACGTAGCGTACCTTTAAACACATAACTGCTATGGCTCACCAAAGAAACCTTTTCATAAAACGAATGGCGATCAATAGATTGAATTTCTTGGCCGTTGAATAGAATTTTGCCTTGTTGCGCTTTATTAAAGCCCATTAGCAATGAAACCAAGGTAGATTTACCACAACCACTTTTACCCACAAATACTGTAAGCTGATTTGGTAAGATACTTAAATCTAAACCTGTAATCGCTGGTTTTTCTTCGCTATAAGCAAAATGCAGATTTTGAATATCCACCTGAATAGCATTTTTCGCTGCAAAATCGACCGCTTGTGTTTGAGTTTCTACGGGCGTATCTAACAATGTGAAAATCTTGTCTGATGCGGCTTTACCATTCATCGCCACATGGAAGAATGAACCCAATAAACGAAGTGGAATAAAGAATTCAGAAGAAAGTAAAATAAATAAAATGACACCTAATACGGTTAATTGGTCCGCTTGGAATTGCAACAAAGCCGTTAAAATCCCGATTGCCGCACCACCGTAAGCAAGTAAATCCATCAGTGATACGGAATTAAGCTGCATGGTCAGTACTTTCATAGTGATTTTGCGGAAATGTTCCGCTTCTTCATCCATTGCTTTTGCTTTATAAGCATCATCTTGATAGATTTTTAGCGTGATTAAACCTTGTAGGTTATCTAAAAAGCTGCTGCCTAATCCCACATAAATGGACCAATATTTTGCCAAGAGTTTTTTCGCAATTTTATTCACTGCAATAATAGACACTGGAATCAGCGGCACGCAAATCAGCAAAATCACGGCTGTTTTAAAGCTGAAAAAGATCAGAAAAGCGAAGAGTGTGAGCGGTGCAAGCAAGCTATAAAAAAGCTGAGGCAAATAACGTCCGAAATAGATTTCAAGTTGTTCTACGCCTTCTGAAGCCACTTGAATGATATTTGACGTAGATTGTTGATTCACTTGGTTTAGTGGCATCAAAGCCAATTTTCGATAAATGAGGCTACGCAACTCATGTTTCACTTTTGTACTGGCAAAATAAGAAGCCTGCACTGATTTTTTACCCGCAAAAGCACGTAATGCCAATGCCGCAATTAAAATCACACCTAAACCCACCGCACTTGGCATCGTCAACTCTTTAAAATAAGCGGCCTGTAAAATATAAGAAAACACGACGGCACTAATAATCCCACCAATTAACGCCACCCAGTTCCATAACACCGTGATGCCAATCCATTTTTTACTGTCGGCCACCGTGTTAATTAGACGTTTATCTATCATCATAATGATTGCTCCTAAAAACAAAAAAGAAGTACGCACATTACTATGCGTACTTTGCTATCAATCTAACAACTAAAAACAAGTCTATTTCGTATCATTGCCTTTAAGCGATAAAAATCATGAAAATTATAGTCAAGAATATAAACAAATAACAGATCTAATTGAAAATTATTTTTATTTATATCTTAAGTAAAAAAATACCGCACTTGATTTCCCTAAGTGCGGTTATCTTTAGTGATATTTTTGAATATTAGACTAAACGTCTAAGTTTGCTCGCAACGCATTCATTTCAATGAATTCACGACGAGGCTCAACTTCATCCCCCATTAATGTGGTGAAGAGTTGGTCTGCGGCAACAGCATCTTTAATTGATACTTTTAACATACGACGAGCATTTGGATCCATAGTGGTTTCCCAAAGTTGCTCAGCATTCATTTCACCTAACCCTTTATAGCGTTGGATTTCTAAGCCACGACGAGATTCTTTCATCAACCATTCAACAGCTTGTTCAAATGATTGAACGGGCTGAGTTTTTTCACCACGAGTGACGTAGGCTCCCTCTTCTAGTAAGCCATTCACTTGCTGACCGAATACGGTAATCTTCGCAAATTCATTGCCCGTCACAAAATCAAAGTTGATGAAGTAATCAGTATCAATACCATGTTTACGAACAGTAATAACGGCTTCATATACTTGGCGTTCGCTGTTAAATTGGGTTCTTGCTGAATATAAATGCGCTTCTGTTTCTTTTTCAGTTAAGTATGCAACAAAAGCATTCGCCCAATTTTCGACCGCACTTTCATTACGCATTAAATCAATGGTTAATTGTGGTTGGTAAACCAATCCTTGTAACAATGGCTCAGGATAGTAACGACTTAAACGAGTAATTAATTTCTGAACATTGTTATATTCGCCTACTAATTTCTCAAACACTAAATCATTCATTGCCGGCGCATTAGCACTAATATGTAACGCAGCACCATCTAACGCAAGCATTAACTCATATTGCACCATTTCGTCGTTATCTTTAATATAACGCTCTTGTTTACCTTTTTTCACTTTATAAAGTGGCGGCTGAGCAATATACACGTAACCACGCTCAATTAATTCCGGCATTTGACGATAGAAGAAGGTCAACAATAAAGTACGAATGTGTGAACCGTCCACGTCCGCATCGGTCATGATAATGATGTGGTGGTAACGTAATTTATCCGGGTTATATTCATCGCGGCCAATACCACAGCCAAGCGCTGTAATTAATGTACCCACTTCTTGAGAAGAAAGCATTTTGTCAAAACGTGCTTTTTCAACGTTAAGAATCTTTCCTTTTAACGGTAAAATTGCTTGGGTTTTACGATCACGACCCGATTTTGCAGAACCGCCTGCAGAATCCCCCTCCACGAGGTAAAGTTCTGACAGTGCGGGATCTTTTTCTTGGCAGTCCGCTAATTTACCCGGAAGGCCTGCAATATCTAATGCACCTTTACGACGAGTCATTTCACGCGCTTTACGTGCTGCTTCACGTGCACGTGCAGCCGTAATGATTTGATTTACAATGATTTTCGCATCGGCTGGATTTTCTAATAAATATTCCTGCATACGCTCATTCATAGCAGATTCAACCGCACTTTTCACTTCAGAAGACACTAATTTGTCTTTTGTTTGTGAAGAGAATTTAGGATCGGGCACTTTCACCGAAATAATCGCCACCAAACCTTCACGCGCATCGTCACCTGAAGTGCTCACTTTCTCTTTTTTCAGTAACCCTTCGCTTTCCATATAGTTATTTAAGCTACGGGTTAATGCACCACGGAAACCGGCTAAGTGAGTACCACCATCACGTTGTGGAATGTTATTGGTAAAGCAATAAACGTTTTCGTTTACGCCATCATTCCATTGCAATGCAACTTCCACCCCAATGCCGTCTTTTTCAGCTGAAAAATAGAATGGTTTTGGGTGAATTGGGTTTTTATTTTTATTTAAATATTCAACGAACGCTTGAATACCACCTTCATAATGGAAGTGATCTTCCGTGCCATCCCGTTTATCAATTAAACGAATGGATACACCAGAATTTAAAAATGAAAGCTCACGTAAGCGTTTTGCTAAAATTTTGTAATCGAAAGTTGTAATTGCAAAGATTTCTGGACTTGGCCAGAAACGCACCGTTGTACCTGTTACTTGCGTTTCACCAATAACAGTTAAAGGCGCTTGAGGCTCGCCTAAGTGATAGAATTGCTCATACACGTGACCTTGACGACGAATGGTTAATTGCAATTTATCAGAAAGTGCATTTACCACCGAAACACCCACGCCGTGTAAACCACCTGATACTTTATAGGAGTTATCATCAAATTTACCGCCCGCGTGAAGTACTGTCATGATGACTTCTGCTGCAGAAACACCTTCTTCTGGATGGATATCTACCGGAATACCACGGCCGTCATCTTGTACGGAAACAGAATTATCATCATGAATGGTCACGATAATATCGGAACAATGACCCGCAAGGGCTTCATCGATCGCATTATCCACCACCTCAAACACCATATGGTGTAAACCTGTTCCATCATCAGTATCCCCAATATACATGCCCGGACGTTTCCGAACCGCATCAAGCCCTTTTAAGACTTTAATACTTGATGCACCATAAGCATTTTCCGTAACAGGTGTTTCTGACATAGTTTTTCTCTATTTTGTAATGAAAATTGTGCGGAATTATAGCAAAAAACTGACTATTTTGCGAAATAAAAGTGCGGTCAAAGTTTGTGTTATTTTTTTATTTGACATCTCGATTTTTCTCCTTATATTACGACGCTACCTCATTTTTTGTATAGAAATGAGTTTTGTTGTACTAAAAATTAAAGGATTATCACATGATTTCATTCCTAAAGTCTAATCCAGGTACACCTGTTCCTGATACTGAAATTAGAGAGCGTTATAATCGCTTAAGATGGCATGCATTATTTGGCATCTTTATCGGTTATGCAGCATTCTATATTTTACGTAATAACTTCCTTCTTTCTTCTCCTGAATTAATTAGCGATTTTGGTTTCACCAAAAAAGATATCGGTTTTATTTCCGGTACCATGTTAATTGTTTATGGTTTAAGTAAAGGTTTCATGTCTGCAATCGCAGATAAATCAAATCCGAAACACTTTATGATTTTCGGCTTAATGATGTCGGCAGCAGTAAACTTAATGATGGGCTTCAGTGCATCATTTTGGGCATTCTTATTCCTTTGTGTACTTAATGGTATCTTCCAAGGGATGGGTGCTGGTCCAGCGTACATCGTACTAGCAAGCTGGTTCCCACGTAAATCTCGTGGTGTAACAACCGCTATATTCAATATCTCTCACAACGTAGGTGGTGGTTTAGTCGCCCCAATTGCGGGTGCAAGTATCGCTTGGTTGGGTCAAGAGCATTGGCAAGCCGCACACTTTGTTGTACCTGTAGCAATTGCTACTATTGTTGCGATTATTTTCTACATCTTTGGTGCGGGTCGTACTTACAATGAAGGCTTACCACCAGTTGGAAAAATTCTTGAAAGTGAAAATGAAGAATTAGTTGTCACAAAAGAAGAAAACGTCAACTTAACCACATGGGAAATCTTCCGTGATTACATTATGAAAGACATTAATGTGTGGTTTGTTTCTTTTATCGACGTATTCACTTATATGATCCGTTTTGGTGTATTAACCTGGCTACCACTTTATTTGTTAGAAACTAAAGGTTTCACTAAAGCTCAAATGGGGACAGCATTTGCTATCTTTGAATGGGCAGCAATTCCTTCTACGCTATTAGCAGGTTGGTTAACTGATACTTATTTCAAAGGTCGCCGTATGCCACTTGCTATCATCACCTTATTCGGTGTGGGCGCAGCAATGTTTGTTTACTGGGGCGGTAGTGACTTATTAACCGTCACCATCGGGGCAGGTATTATTGGATGCTTAATTTATGTGCCAATGTTCTTATCTTCACTTCAAACTATCGAGCTAGTTCCTTCTTTTGCAGCAGGTTCTGCAACAGGCTTACGTGGTTTATTAAGTTATATCTTAGGTAGTTTCTCTGGTACTGCATTATTTGGTATTTTAGCTGATAAATTCGGTTGGGACGCTGGTTTCTATCTACTACTATTCGCTGTAGCTGGCTGTATTTTCTGCTGCTATATGACACATTTAGGTGTATTACGTTTAGAGCGTAAAAAAGCACAAATAGCTAATAACTAATCTATAAAAATGGGCAAAATCGAATAATCTTTGTTGCCCATTTTTCTCACTTCAACAAGATTAATTGTGGTCAATGTTTAAAAAGATTTTTTAATCCAAAGTTTGAATATAAACGATAAAGCATATCTTCACACCGGGTTATTTCTCTTTTAGGGTAACAAAAGCATTTCTTTTGATTGAAAAATATAACGTGCAATAACATATGCTTCAAGTGAAGAAAGCCACAACAAATAACAATCATTCTCAATAATTAAATAAAAACAATCACTTACCCTCTTATTTTGTAAGGAAAATAAGGGTGTTTTTGATTCTGATCAAATAAAGTTCCTCCATCAAGGCATATCATAGCTAGATTAACCATACAAGTAACGTGCCAATTTGGAGTGATCATATGCAACGAAGTGATGGATTATTTTCTGCTTTAGCAGAAGTTTCCCGTCGGGATTTTATGAAATTATGTACCGCACTTGCGGCGACCATGGGGTTAAGTTCAAAAGCGGGTGCAGAAATGACCGCTGCTTTAACCGAACCTAAACGTCCACCAGTATTATGGATCGGTGCGCAAGAATGTACGGGTTGTACTGAATCCTTGCTACGCGCGACCCACCCAACAGTCGAAAACTTGGTATTGGAAATGATTTCCTTAGAATACCACGAAACGCTTTCTGCAGCCTTTGGGGAACAAGCTGAAGATAACAAACACAATGCAATTAAACAGTATTATGGAAAATATGTTTTAGTCGTAGATGGATCTATTCCGGTGAAAGACGGCGGCGTCTATTGTATGGTAGCAGGTAAACCGATTGTAGAACACATCCAAGAAGCCGCTAAAGGGGCTGCCGCAATTATTGCGATCGGTTCTTGTGCAGCATGGGGTGGCGTACCTTCCAGCGGTGGTAACCCAACTGGCGCAAGCAGCTTATCTGAAGTATTACCAAAAGGCACTCCGGTGATTAATATTCCAGGTTGTCCACCAAATCCACACAACTTCCTTGCAACTGTCGCTTATATTCTTACTTATAAGAAACTACCCGCAATGGACAAATTAAATCGTCCATTATTCGCTTACGATCGCTTAATTCATGAAAACTGCTATCGTCGCCCGCACTTTGATGCCGGTCGCTTTGCTAAAGAATACGGCGATTATGGTCACCGCAACGGTTGGTGTCTGTATCATCTCGGTTGTAAAGGACCAGAAACTTACGGTAACTGTTCTACTTTAGAATTCTGTGATGTCGGCGGTAATAACTGGCCGGTTGGTATCGGGCACCCTTGCTATGGTTGTAACGAAAAAGGTGTGGGCTTTACCAAAGGTATTTTCCAATTAGCGGGCGTAGAAAACCCAACACCGCGTGTTGAAAAACCAGATGTGAATAATACCGAAGGTTCAGGTGCAACCATGACCGCCATTGGCTTATTAGGTGGTGCAGCTGCAATCCTAGCAGGCGTGAGTGTTGTGACCTTACGCGAATTAAGCGCTCAACATAAAGCCCGTTCCGAAGCTAAAGCCGCAGAGAAAGAACAACATACAGGTAAATAAGATGGATAGACGAAAATTTCTAAAAGCTGGTATGCTTGGCGGAATCGCTTCCTCCTTGCCTGTGTCGAGTGTGCAGGCAACGGAAACGGTTGAGCCCATTCCTGGCGCACTAGGAATGCTTTACGACTCTACCCTTTGCGTAGGTTGTCAAGCATGTGTAGCTGAATGTCAAAACGTAAACCACACACCTGTGAATCCAAAAGGTGATCAAACTTGGTCAAATAACGACAAACTCACTCCATTTACTCGTAACGTGATTCAAGTATGGAGTGATGGTGACGGCACAAATAAAGATAAAACAGAAAACGGCTATGCTTACGTGAAAAAACAATGTATGCATTGCGTTGATCCTAACTGTGTTGCGGTTTGCCCGGTTCAAGCCCTTACCAAAGATCCAAAAACCGGTATCGTAAAATATGATCCCGATATCTGTACTGGTTGCCGTTATTGCATGGTCGGCTGTCCTTTTGATGTGCCAAAATACGACTATGACAATCCATTCGGTGAAATCAGCAAATGTGAACTCTGTAACCAAAAAGGTGTTGAACGCTTAGATAAAGGCGAATTACCTGGTTGTTGTCATGTTTGCCCAACTGGTGCCATTATTTTTGGTACACGTGAAGAATTATTGGCTGAAGCTAAACGTCGTTTAAGCTTATTACGTGGTACTGAATATGATTACCCACGTCAACACGTCAATAGTACAGATAAATACCGTGCTACCGTACCGGCATATCAATATCACATCTACGGTGAAAAAGAAGGTGGTGGTACACAGGTGCTCGCCTTAAGTGGTGTACCTTTTGCTAATCTTGGTTTACCAGACTTAGATGAAGTTGCAACGGGTTCTCGTGCCGCGCATTTACAACACTTCTTGTATCGCGGTTTAGCCTTACCGTTAGTGGCACTTGCGGGTCTAACCTTTATGACTTACAAAAATATGCACGGCGATAAAATTGCTGAGCGTATTGCAGCACAAAAAGAAGCTATGCGTCAGGCACGCAAGGAAATGGAAGAAGCGGAGGATGAGCATCATGAGTAATCCACGTCCAGTGGGCGGTCGCCTTGTTTCTACCGCAATTCTCTTTTTTGCACCACTTGCCGTGCTTTGCGTTTTATTGATTTTAAAACGTTTAGTGTTTGGTATCGGTTCTGTAACCGCACTTAACGGCGGTTATCCTTGGGGTTTATGGATTGCCTTTGACTTACTTGTTGGTACAGGATTTGCCTGTGGCGGTTGGGCACTCGCTTGGACAGTGTATATTTTCAATAAAGGGAAATATCACGCTCTTGTTCGCCCAGCATTGCTTGCAAGTTTATTCGGCTATTCCCTTGGTGGTTTATCTATCACCATTGATATGGGACGTTATTGGCATTTGCCATATTTCTACATTCCAGGTCAGTTCAACACGAATTCCGTTCTATTTGAAACGGCATTTTGTATGACGGTGTATATTATCGTGGTGACCCTAGAATTTGCCCCTGTATGGCTTGGTTTCTTCGGCTTGAAAAAATGGTTTAATAAACTGAATAAAATCATGTTTTTCATTATTGCCTTGGGTGCCTTGTTACCAATGATGCACCAATCTTCAATGGGTTCCTTGATGATTGTGGCTGGTCATAAAGTACATCCAGTATGGCAAAGCTATGAAGTTTTACCGATACTCTCCTTACTGACTGCATTCATTATGGGCTTCTCTATCGTGATCTTTGAAGGCTCCTTAGTTAAAGCGGGTCTTGCAGGAAAAACGCCAGATGAACGTCATTTATTCACTCAACTTGCACGCGTTACCGCAGGATTAATTTTCTGTTTCTTAGCGGTGCGTTTTGGTGAGTTGATTTATCACGACAAACTGCAAATGGTTGTAGGTTTCGATAAATTAACTCAATTTGAAGCATGGATGTTCTGGATGGAAGTCTGGTTGATGGTATTACCATTACTAACCCTCTTCCTTGGGGAGAAAAAATCAGATTCCCGTTGGTTATTTATTTCGGCATTAAGCATGTTACTCGGTGCAGCATTATGGCGTATGAACTACTCGCTTATCATGTATAACCCGGGCAATGGTTATCAATATTTCCCATCAGCGGAAGAATTGCTTATTTCAATTGGCTTCGTTTCTATTGAAGTATGTGCCTATATTTTAATCATTCGTTTATTCCCTGTATTGCCGGTATTTAAAGAAAAACATACCGAAGACTCAGAAAAAATTATTGTCGAAAAAGCGGCATTCAGCAAAAAAGTTAGCGGAGCAGAATAATGTCAGAAAAAAAACGTATCTCAATTGACCCAATTACCCGTATTGAGGGTCATTTACGTATTGATTGCGAAATTGAAAATGGTGTCGTCACCAATGCTTGGTCCTCAGGAACCATGTGGCGTGGTATGGAAAATATCGTAAAAGGTGCCGACCCACGTGATGCATGGATGATTATGCAACGTATCTGTGGCGTATGTACCACAGTACACGCGATTATCAGCGTACGTGCCGTAGAAGATGCTATTGGTGCAAAAGTTCCCGTCAATGCACAGTACATTCGTAACATGATTCTTGCTGCACATAGTATCCATGACCATATCGTGCACTTCTATCAACTCTCTGCGATGGACTGGGTGGATATCACCGCTGCGCTACAAGCTGATCCTGAAAAAGCAGCAGATATGCTAAAAGGTGTCTCTACATGGTCATTAAACAGTGCTAACGAATTCCGCAATGTACAGAAAAAAATTCAAGCATTAGTGGATAGTGGACAACTTGGTATTTTCGCTAACGGTTACTTCGGTCACGCTGCAATGAAACTTCCACCAGAAGTCAACCTCATTGCCGTCGCGCACTATTTGCAAGCCCTTGAATGTCAACGTGATGCTAACCGTGTAGTCGCATTACTCGGTAGTAAAACACCACACATTCAAAACTTGGCGATTGGTGGTGTAGCAAACCCAATTAACTTAGATTCCCAAGCGGTACTAAACCAAGAACGTCTCATGTTCGTGAAAGCTTGTATCGATCGCTTAACTGACTTCATTAACCAAGTGTATAAAGTAGATGCAGCAGTATTTGCGGCTTACTATCCTGAATGGTTAAGCTTAGGCAAAACATCTGGCAACTACTTATCTGTACCAGAATACCCAATTGATGCAGATAACTCTAAATTCATGTTAAAAGGTGGTTATATCGAAAACGGCGATTTATCCACTTTCCGTCCTATCGACCAACAAAAAGATGAGTTCGTTGTAAAAGGAATCAAAGAGAGCGGTAAACACGCTTGGTACGAAGATGATGAACCATTAGAACCGTGGGCTGGTTTAACTCGTCCTAAATACACTGGATGGCAGGATGACGGTAAATATTCTTGGGTAAAAGCCCCAACCTTCTACGGAAAAATCGTTGAGGTAGGTCCTCTCGCCTATTTAATTTGCGGCTTGGCAGCGAATGACAAACCAACCGTTACCCATTTCAACGAATTAAAAGGCATTTATGAAAAATTAACCGGTAATACTCTAACCACCGATCAATTACATTCTACCCTTGGACGTATTATCGGCCGTACCGTGCATTGCTGTGCGATCAACGATATTTTAAGTGCTCAATGGCAAATGCTCATTGATAATATCGCTAAAGGTGATATGACGGCTTATATTAAAACGGATATTCCAGCAAACGGTGAATTCCGTGGTGTTGGTTTCGGTGAGGTACCGCGCGGTATGCTTTCTCACTGGGTGGTGATCAAAGACGGTCGCATTGAAAACTATCAAGCCGTTGTACCATCTACATGGAATGCAGGTCCACGTAACGAACAAGACCAAATGGGTCCTTATGAACTTTCCATTATTGGTACACCGGTGGCAGATCCAACTAAACCATTGGAAGTGGTCAGAACCATTCACTCTTTCGACCCTTGTATGTCTTGTGCCGTGCACGTAGTTAATACCGAAAATGGTGAAGTGACTGAAGTGAAGGTGTTGTAATGAAGCCGTTAATTCTAGGCGTCGGCAATATTTTGTTAAGTGATGAAGGTGTCGGTGTACGCGTTGTGCAGGAGCTTGAAAAACGTCCTGAAATTCAACCGCACTTTGACATCATCGATGGTGGTACTTGTGGCATGGAATTACTGGATGCGATGGCAAATCGCGAGCATTTGATTATTGTCGATGCCGTGCTTGCTAACAAACAACCAGGTGAAATTATCGTGTTACATGATGAGCAGGTGCCTACCTTTTTCTCTCGCAAAATTTCACCACATCAACTCGGCATTTGTGATGTACTTTCTGCAATGAAATTAACGGATGAATTCCCAAAACACCTTTGCCTCATCGGCATCCAACCAGAATCGCTAGAATCTGGAATTGGTTTGACGGAAACAATACAAAACGTGTTGCCAAAGGTTTTTGAAACGTTAAATCAAGTCATTAAGGAATACGGTTTGAATCTAGATTCCCCTCTTTAGAAAAGAGGGGGACTTTCTTTAAGATTTCACCTGCTATGCTTTAATCTTATTAATATTGAAAAATAAACCATGTATCGACACGAAAAAACACCTGAAAATTCTACCGCACTTTTAACCTCTGTCACCGGCTTTGAAGAAAACCCAACAGATATTTTCCTTACCGAAATGAAAAACATTGTGCCTGAAATGCAAGATCTCCCTTTCTATCACAAAGGCATTGAATGTTTTTGCCCTAAATTTGTTTTATTTGAAGACCAATGGATTGGTACAGTATTAACCCCGTGGCTGATGAGTGTGGTGATTCTGCCAGGTCCTCAACAACAATGGGAACCGCGTGAATTAGGTGATAAACTCACTGTTCAACTGCCGTACAAAGCGCTAACCTTCACCGTTAGTAGTCTTGAAAATGTACCGCAATATTTAAGCTGTTCCTTACATTCACCACTCGACCCGAATCTGACTAACGAACAAGCGGCTCAACTCACACAGGATTGTTTGCGTACGGTTTTATCCATACCAACCGCACAACCGACATTTAATTCTGATCGCCGCAATCTATTTAAAGCCATGATCAAATAAATGTAAGCCGCAAACAGTTAATAAAAATAGGCAAAGTAAGATAACCTTCTTTGCCCATTTTGCGTTCTATCCCACACAAAGTGCGGTCAGTTTTCGCTTAATTTTTGACATTAAAACAATACACGTGCTTTAATTGTACCTTCAATTTCACGAAGTTTAGCTAATAACGGGGATGCGTCATCTGTTTCGATATCCACGACGACATAACCAATTTTCGGATCGGTTTGTAAAAATTGCGCCGCAATATTGAGATTGGCTTCAACAAAAATTTGATTTAATTTGTTTAATACACCCGGACGGTTTTCGTGAATATGAAGTAAACGTTTTGTACCAATGTGTTCTGGTAAAGATACTTCTGGGAAATTCACGGAAGAAAGAGTTGAACCATTATCAGAATATTTCACAAATTTACCCGCAACTTCAAAACCAATGTTTTCTTGGGCTTCTGCGGTTGAACCACCGATATGCGGGGTCAAAATCACATTATCAAATTTACGTAATGGTGAAACAAACTCTTCATTGATTGAAGCGGGTTCAACAGGGAATACGTCAACCGCTGCACCACGAACTTTACCTTGCTCAAGCGCAGCTGCTAAAGCATCAATATCCACTACCATACCACGTGCCGCATTAATCAAAATTGAATCTTGTTTTAACTGTGCAATACGTTCAGCACTCATTAAATTTCGGGTTGAAGGTAAATCAGGTACATGAAGCGAAATCACATCACAAGAACCCAATAACTCTTCAAGTGTGTGCAATTGTTTAGCATTACCCAATGGTAATTTATTTTCGATATCGTAGAAATACACCTCCATCCCTAAAGATTCCGCAATAATACTTAATTGCGAACCGATATGGCCATAGCCCACAATACCGAGTTTTTTACCACGTACTTCATGAGAACCCACGGCAGATTTATTCCATAAACCACGATGTACATCTGCATTCGCTTGAGGAATATTGCGCATTAAGAGTAAAATCTCACCCAACACTAATTCAGCCACAGAACGTGTATTGGAGAACGGGGCATTAAATACTGGAATCCCGCGCATTTTTGCCGCATCAAGATCCACTTGGTTGATACCGATACAGAAACAGCCAATGGCAATAAGTTTCGGCGCAGCTTCAATCATTTCCTTAGTCAAATTAGTACGAGAACGTAAGCCGATAAAATGCGCATCTTTAATGGCTTCTTTTAGCTCATCACCATCTAAGGCTTTTTTGTAAAAGTCGATATTGGTGTAGCCTGCGGCATGCAAGGTATCTAATGCACTTTGGTGCACGCCCTCTAATAGCACAAATTTAATTTTTGATTTGTCGAGTGACACTTTGTTTGTCATGTTTGCTTCCTTATTTTTATTAATCGATGACTTTTGCGCCTTCTGGTGTACCAACAATCACAATATCCGCACTGCGTAAGGCAAAAATACCATTTGTTACCACACCAGCTACGTTATTCAATTCTTTTTCCATTTCCACTGGATTTAAAATGGCGAAGTTATGTACATCTAAAATCACGTTACCGTTATCCGTTACTACACCTTCACGATATTCAGGCGCGCCGCCAAGAGAAACTAATTTACGACCGACTTGTGAACGTGCCATTGGAATGACTTCTACTGGTAATGGGAAGGTCGTACCCAAAACATCCACTTGTTTACTGGAATCCACGATACAAATAAATTTTTTCGCTAAAGCGGCCACAATTTTTTCGCGAGTCAATGCCGCACCGCCGCCTTTGATCATCATTTTTTGTGGATTGATTTCATCTGCGCCATCTACATAAATATCTAAACTGGATACATCGTTAGCACTAAACACTTCAATGCCCTGTTTACGCAATAATTCTTCTGAGGCTTTAGATGCGGCTACCGCACCTTGAATTTGATCTTTTAATTCACCTAAAGCTTCAATAAAACAATTCACTGTTGAGCCACTTCCTACACCAACAATCGTATCGGGTTTAACATATTTTAACGCTGCGCGTGCTGCTAATTTTTTCATTTCTAGTTGATCCATTTCTCTGTCCCTTTTAAATTTTGAATAATAACGTAAACGTTTGCTTTACTTTAATATGACCCTATTAAATAAACAAGTGTAAAAATTTATTCGTGATGATGAAAAAATTTTATTCATCTAAGAAAAGCGCTAATAGTTCGTTTAAAAATAATTTCCCATGTTCGGTGATCTGCCAATAATCAGGTGTTTCCACAATATAATTCTGCTGGATCGCAAAATCAATTTGATTTTTGACCGCACTTTGCGAAAGCCCTGTGTAATATTCAAACTCTTGTTTTGGCACGGCTTCCAATAAACGAAAACGATTCATAAAGAACTCAAAAGCGCGGTCATTTTTTTCCACGTATTTTTCTTCATAAAGATATTCACCACGCAAATAGCCTTTTGGATGCTTCGTTTTAGAAAAACGTAAAATATCGCCATCAGGAAAAGTCAGTTTTCCATGTGCACCACAACCTATCGCCAAATAATCCCCGAATCGCCAATAATTCAGATTGTGCTGACATTGAAAGCCCGGCTTTGCATAAGCGGATGTTTCATATTGTTGATAACCCGCTTCGGTTAAAAGCTGATGGCCTTGCTCAAAAATATCCCAAAGCTCATCATCATCCGGCAATGTAGGCGGGCGATAAGCAAACATGGTATTCGGTTCAATGGTGAGCTGATACCAAGAAAGGTGTGGTGGAGCAAGCTCAATGGCTTGTCGCAAATCATCTAGCGCTTCCTCAAGTGCTTGATTTGGCAAGCCGTGCATTAAATCTAGATTGAAACTTTTTAACCCAGAAACTTTCGCTAAACTGACCGCACTTTTAGCTTCCTCCGCATTATGAATACGTCCTAAACGTTGTAATTTATCGTCATTAAAACTTTGGATGCCCATGGAAATACGTGTTACACCAGCATCCACATAGCCTTTAAAACGCTCCGCCTCCACTGTGCCTGGATTAGCTTCCATAGTTATTTCAATATTCTCTGAAAAAGGAATACGACGTTGAATTTCTGCCAATAACAACTTGATACTTTCCGCTGAAAATAAACTCGGCGTGCCACCACCAATAAAAATTGAATGGAGTGGACGATTTTGAATACTAGCCTGATATTTCTCTAAGTCTGCCTCAAGATCGGCGATCAGATGTTGCACATATTCTTGTTCAGGAATTGCGCCTTTCTGTGCATGCGAATTGAAATCACAATAAGGGCATTTCTGCACACACCAGGGAATATGCACATAAAGGGAAAGAGGGGGAAATTTTTGCATAATTAAAAGTCAAAAGGGCTTGTTTTCACAAGCCCTAAAAATGAGTCATTAATTGACCGCTCTTGCTGTTTTAGTCGCAGCTTTACGGCGTGGTGCTTTCGCTTTCGTTTCCACTTTCACGAACTCAATGCCTTCTGGTGGATTTTCTAACGCTAAGCCTAACACTTCATCAATGGTTTCTACCGCATGAATCGCAAGATTTTCTTTTACGTTACCAGGAATTTCTTCCAAATCTTTCACGTTATCTTTTGGAATCAATACGGTTTTAATGCCACCACGATGTGCCGCAAGTAATTTTTCTTTCAATCCGCCAATTGGTAATACTTTACCGCGTAGGCTGATTTCACCAGTCATCGCGACATCGGCACGCACTGGGTTACCCGTTAAGCAAGAAACCAATGCCGTACACATTGCAATACCTGCACTTGGGCCATCTTTCGGTGTTGCGCCATCTGGTACGTGAATGTGAATATCACGTTTTTCATGGAATTCAGAATTGATACCCAATTTTTCAGCACGTGCACGGACTACGGTCATGGCTGCTTGGATAGATTCTTTCATCACATCGCCTAATGAACCGGTGAAGGTTAATTTGCCTTTACCTACTACTGAAGCAGTTTCAATGGTTAGTAAGTCACCACCCACTTCTGTCCACGCAAGGCCTGTTACTTCGCCCACACGGTTTTGGGTATCCGCTTTACCAAATTCAAAACGTTTCACACCAAGATAGTCATGCAAGTTGTCTGAATTAACGGTAATCGATTTCACTTTTGGATTGACCAATAAATTCTTCACTGCTTTACGACAGATTTTAGAAATCTCACGCTCTAATCCACGCACACCAGCTTCACGGGTGTAATAACGGATAATATCTAAAATCGCGTTTTCTTCGATGGTTAATTCGCCTTTTTTCAATCCATTACGTTCAATTTGTTTTTGTAACAAATGTTGCATCGCAATATTCAGTTTTTCATCTTCGGTATAACCAGAAAGACGAATCACTTCCATACGATCTAACAATGGACCTGGAATATTCATGGAATTTGAGGTTGCCACAAACATCACATCAGACAAATCGTAGTCCACTTCAAGATAGTGATCGTTGAAGGTGGTATTTTGTTCTGGATCAAGCACTTCTAACAAGGCTGATGCGGGATCACCACGCATATCCGAAGACATTTTATCAATTTCATCAAGCAAGAAGAGTGGGTTTTTCACACCAACTTTTGCCATTTTTTGAATCAATTTACCCGGCAATGCACCAATATAGGTTTTACGGTGACCGCGGATTTCTGCTTCATCGCGTACCCCACCTAATGCCATGCGTACATATTTACGACCTGTTGCATTCGCAATAGATTGACCCAGTGAGGTTTTACCTACCCCTGGCGGCCCCACTAAGCAAAGGATTGGTCCTTTGATTTTGTTTAAACGCGCTTGCACCGCAAGGTATTCTAAAATACGTTCTTTCACTCGTTCTAAACCATAGTGATCCGCATCTAAAACCTGTTGAGCTTTTGCGATATCTTTCTTCACTTTGGTACGTTTATGCCATGGCACTTGAAGCATCCATTCAATATAGCTACGCACCACTGTCGCTTCAGCCGACATTGCTGACATCATTTTGAGTTTTTGTAACTCGCTTTCTACTTTATCACGCACATCTGCTGGCATACCTGCCGCTTCGACCTTTTGACGAAGTTGCTCAACTTCATCAATAGTATCTTCGCTTTCGCCTTCGTCCATTTCTTTGCGAATCGCTTTAATTTGTTCGCTAAGATAATAGTTACGCTGACTTTTCTCCATTTGTTTTTTCACACGGCCGCGGATGCGTTTTTCAACTTGAAGAATATCTGCTTCAGATTCCATCATGCCGAGCAAGTATTCTAAACGCTCTTGCACATCTGCCAGTTCTAACACGCTTTGTTTATGGCGAACGGTCACTGGAATATGCGCAGCCATGGTATCTGCTAAACGATCAGCATCATCAATGCGTTGAAGCGCACCTAAAACATCTGCAGGGATTTTTTTATTAAGTTGCAGATAACTTTCAAATTCATTTAAAACGGCTGCCTTCACCACATCTAATTCTTTTTCATCGCCAAACGTGGTTTCAATCGGTGTGACTTCCGCAGAAAAATGGTCTTCACCATCATTTAATTGATTGATTTTCGCGCGCTGTTGCCCTTCCACCAACACTTTCACTGTGCCGTCTGGCAATTTTAATAATTGAATAATATTGGCAATCGTCCCGACATCGAATACATCATCAACGGTAGGTTCTTCTAAATCAGCCTGCTTTTGTGACACCAATAATAATTGTTTGCACTCATTCATGGCTTCATCAAGGGCGCTAATCGATTTTGCGCGCCCAACAAAAAGTGGCATCACCATATAAGGGAAAACGACAACATCCCGTAATGGCAATACAGGAAGTGTACGTTGTTGAGTTCTTTTGGCGTTCATAGTTATCTCTCTTACATCAATTCTATAATTTCATTGAATATGGGGATGAGTTGCATAAATTCAAGGTAGGATTTGGCATATTAAGGAGAAATCGAAAAATAGGCAAGTAAAGAACCACCTTTATTGATGGTTAATTGGAAAAACCATGGAATACAGGTACAATAAGTGCGGTTAAAAATCAGCATGATTTTACCTAATAAAAACGTTTGAAAAAATAACCGCACTTTACCCATTATGACAGCAAAACAAACTATTACTTTCGCGACCTTTCAAGAATTACTGCCCGATTCTTGTAATCATCCATTAAAAAAACAATTAAGGGATAAAGCCCGTTATTATGGACGCAAATTTTTATTTAAAAAACAATGTGATGCATTGGTTAATTTCTTAAATACAAACCAAACTTGGATTCCGCTTTTTCAACAAAATCCATATCGTTTTAATGCATTGCTCGCAACCTATTGTGACAAACGTTTTTCTGCAACAGAGCGACTCAATGCCATTACCAATAGTCTGTTAATGCTTGAAGAAAAAATGGGCGTAGAATTTTGTAAAAAATTGCTACAAGAAAAATCCCTTTTATTGGCACAATTAACAGATCAGCTTGGTATCTATTTCAATATCAACCAGATTGATCCTTTTGAAGGTTATTTTTCCATTAACTTAAAAGATAATGATGGGCGTAGCATTTATGATGCTTCTTTCACCTTCTTAAAGCCAAATAAATTACTTATCGCCTCAATTCAAGGCCCTTCTTATGAAGAGGCGCAAGAAGCGGTAAAACAAACCACAAAAGAATTACACGGTGTTCGTCCAATGTTTATGTTGATGAATGTTTTCCGCTTACTAGCTGAAAAATGGCAATATGAATTAATCGGTATTCCTCACACTTCACAAGGTAAATACCGTTTATCTGCACGCAGTAAAATTCTATTCAATTACGATGAATTCTGGCAAGAAAACCAAGGGCAATTAAAAGGTCAATATTGGCAATTACCGCTTGAAAGCACCCGCAAACCACTGGAAGAAATCGCCAGCAAAAAACGTTCTATGTATCGAAAACGTTATGAAATGTTGGATGATTTGAGTGAAAAAATTACTCAATTTTCCTAAATAAAATAGACTTAAGCCAGGTTTAATGACAACCGAGCCTGGCCTAGGTAAACGATTGCTCACCCTGATATTATTGTTTTTATAAAAAACCACTCTTTGCTTTGAGGTTCTTTTTATGTAGAATACGCGCTCGGCTTATCCACTAATCCGAACACTAGGAGTTCTCCATAATGGAAACATCAAAGAAAAAGATGAAGTTCCCTTCTGCATTTAGCATTCTCTTTATTATTCTTCTTATTGCTATTGGTCTTACTTGGCTTATTCCCTCAGGGTCCTACTCTAAACTTTCCTACGACAACACCGAACATCATTTTATTGTCAAAACCCACGGAATTCCCGATCAAAGCTATCCAGCAACAGAACAAACGCTTAATCAACTCAATATCAAAATTCAACTTTCTCATTTCACCAACGGCATTATCAAAAAGCCGATTGCTATCCCCGATACCTATCAACGCATTGAACAACACGAAAAAGGCATTACAGATATGATTCACGCCATGGTGGATGGCACCATTGAAGTCGCGGATATTATGATTTTTATCTTCATACTCGGTGGAATGATTGGTGTGATAAACAAAACAGGAGCATTCAATGCCGGATTAATGTCTCTCACCAAAAAAACGAAAGGAAATGAATTCTCCGTTGTCTTTGCTGTCTGTGTGTTAATGCTGTTAGGCGGTACGGCTTGTGGCATTGAGGAAGAAGCAGTAGCCTTCTACCCAATTCTTGTTCCTGTCTTTTTAGCCTTAGGCTATGATTCCATTGTCTGTGTTGGTGCCATATTCCTCGCCGCCTCAATGGGAACGGCATTCTCTACAATCAATCCCTTCTCCGTTGTCATTGCCTCAAATGCTGCGGGTATTCCATTCACGGAAGGAATGGGATTTCGTACATTGGGACTTATTCTTGGTGGTGCGTGTGTGATTGCTTACATGTATTGGTATTGTAAAAAACTGCGTGCCAATCCTGAATTTTCTTATACGTATGACGATCGCCAAGCCTTCTATGATCTCTATATGAAAGATATCGATCCCAATGCAACCGTTGAATTTACCTTTAGAAGAAAACTGATTCTGATTCTATTTAGTGGCGCCTTTCCTCTCATGGTATGGGGTGTTATGTTTGGGGGCTGGTGGTTTCCTCAAATGGCGGCTTCCTTCCTAGCCATAACCATTATTATTATGTTCATCAGCGGATTGCCTGAAAAAGATGTCGTAAATGGGTTTACTCATGGCGCCTCTGAATTAGTCGGCGTCGCATTGATTATCGGACTCGCTCGAGCAGTCAATATCATTCTGGAACAAGGAATGATTTCAGACACGATTCTCGATTATATGACACATCTTGTCGGTGGAATGAATGGTGGCGTCTTTATTATTGGTCAGCTCTTGGTCTTCATTTTCTTAGGGTTAGTTGTACCTTCATCTTCAGGTCTTGCCGTACTCGCCATGCCAATTATGGCTCCGCTGGCTGATACCGTTGGCATCCCGAGAGACATTGTTGTATCGGCTTACAACTGGGGACAATATATTATGTTGTTCCTCGCACCGACAGGATTAGTCCTTGTCACGCTACAAATGCTTGGTATTCCATTCAACAAATGGTTGAAATTTGTCATGCCGATCGTAGGCTGTCAGTTTGTTATCTCATCGATACTTCTTCTCGTTCAAGTATTTATGTATGCACAATAAGCTATAAAATAAAAAGCCACGCAATCTTTCGTGGCTTCTTTTTCTCATCTGATGTTATTTAACAAACTCATCAAACTCTAACTCATAATCATCACCATCTCTGGTGTATTTGATATAACGTGGAAATTGTTCACCTGAGAATTTCTTCACCATAATATCCTTATTACCTGTTTTAAATGAATAAGTGATTTCCGTGACAGTTTGCTTATTATATTGGATCTGTTTTTCTACTTTCTTCACATTCACATTTTCCATTGGGTAAAGTTTTTTACCATTTGTAATTTGGAAGCTGGTTGGCAATTTATCGTAATAACTCAACTGAAATGCCATGGTGAATAAATCAAAAGTTGGTAATTTTAACGGCTCGGTTTCTAATCCATTTTTCACTTTACCGTATTCAATTATTGTTGGCGAAATTTTAGAAATAGCATAAGACTTACCATTACGTACATCTTGATAATTCACCATTTTAAATTGGCTCGAAGTTTGTGAACCACGAGAAGTAAACACAATGTTGTACAACGGAATATTAATTTTCGCATTGACTGAATATTGTGAACCATCAGCCTTAAAATGCACATAAGCGGGCATTAAATAATTTGAGCTGTATTTAATATTGTAATCCGCCGCAGACCATGCTGTTGGCACATAAGCAATTAATGCAGCAAAAAGGATTTTAAATAATTTCATTGGTTTTCCTTATAAAAATAGAATACTTATTAGAACAAAATCTGATTAATAAGTTTCATAAAAAAATAAAAAACGGTGCATAAAACAATATGCACCGTTTTAGCTAGCTATAAATTTTATAATAAAACATTTGCAAGTAATAAACCAATAACTAGACTAAAGACCATACTTAATAGCCCTGGTAACATAAAACTATGATTGAAAATATATTTACCAATTTTAGTTGTACCCGTTGTATCAAAATCAATTGACGCAATAATAGGACCATAATTAGGCACAAAGAAGTAACCATTTACTGCAACAAATACCCCAATTAAGACAGGCGCAGGAATACCTAATGCAATACCAAGTGGGAATAATGTTGCTACTGTTGCGCCTTGGCTATTAACTAAAACAGATAACACGAATAGCGCTAAAGCAAATGTCCATGGTGCAGTTTCCACTAAGCCTTTCACCATTTCTTTTACTTCTACCATATGTGCCTGCATCAACGTATCACCTAACCAAGCAATACCAAAAATGGCTATAACGGCACGCATGCCCGCATGGAATACGGAACCTTTAGTTATTTCTGTGCCATCCGGTTTACAAGTAAAGATAATTAATGCCCCAATAGATAGCATAATGATTTCAATCGTATGAGCCATCCCCATCGGTTTACCATCAAATACTGGACGTAAAGAAGGCACTGCACCCATTAACACAACGAGTAAAGCACCACATAAGAATAAGGAAAGAGAGATTTTAGCTGTTTTACTCACTTCAAATTCGTTTGTATCGGTTGTTGAATTGAATGCATCAGCATATTTCGGATCTTTTAAGCGACGTTGATATTCTGGATCATCTTTAAGTTCTTTCCCTATTTTGTTAACAAAGATACAAGCTAAGAAAAGACCTAAAATAGTCGCTGGAATAGTAATCATCAACACATCACCAAGATGAATACCTTGAGGTTCAAGATAAGCAACGACTGCCACCACTGCTGCAGCAATAGGACTTGCAACAATTGCAAACTGAGAAGCAATCACAGCCATTGAAAGTGGACGTTCAGGACGGATGCCATTTTGACGGCTGACTTCCGCAATAACCGGTAAAACAGAATAAGCAACATGACCAGTACCCGCCAAAAATGTAAATAACCACGTCACGGCTGGCGCAATAAAAGTAATATGTTTAGGATTACGACGTAAAATTTTAGTCGCAATTTTAATCATATAATTTAAACCACCCGCAGCTTGCATTGCAGCTGCCGCTGAAACTACAGCCATAATCATAAACATCACATCAATTGGTAAGCCTGCGGGTTTTAAACCAAAACCGAACGAGAGAATGGCCAGTCCTAAACCACCAAATACTCCTAAACCAATACCTCCGACGCGAGCGCCCACTAAAATACACAATAGCACAATGGCAAATTGCAATAAAAACATTGCAGACATACTGACCCCCTAAGTCAATAAAAAATCGTTATCATATAATAAAACGTACGTAAATATAACAATAAATAGGTACGCATTCCATAATTTAGATCAAAAAATTTCAATATCTTGCATAGAAATGTGCAATTATTTTCCACACATTTTATGTTGCTAAATTAGAAATCTTCAAAATATTGCTGAATCACTTTTGGATCTTTAGTCTTCGTTAAAGCAAGTTGCAACAACACCCTCGCTTTTTGCGGATTTAACGTACCAGCAGCAACAAAACCATATTTAGAATCATCTACTTCAGCATCACGTGTTGTATAACCGGTGGGCACACGGGAAGAACGTACCACTGCAACACCATCTTTCGCCGCTTTTTCTAAACGTTTTAAGTGTGCGGCATTCACGTTACCATTACCTACACCCGCTGAAACAATACCTTGATAGCCTGCATCCAATAATGAATTTAACGGTTCAATTGGTGCATTAGAATAAGCATAAACAATGCCAACTTGCGGTAAACTGTCTAATTTATCTATGTTAAACGGTGTGTTTACGGTATGTTTACTTTCAGGCGAACGCTCGTAATCCACTTTGCTATTGTGAATATAGCCTAGCGTGCCATAGTTTGGTGAATGAAACGTCTGTACAGCAGTGGTGCTCATTTTAGTTACATCTCGCGCCCCTAATACTTCATCATTCATCGCTACTAATACGCCGCGGCCAGCTGATTTTTTATCAGATGCCACCACGACAGCATTATAAAGATTTAATGGACCATCCGCACTTTTTTCTGTTGCTGGACGCATCGCACCGACCAACACGATCGGTTTTTCACATTTCGCAGTCAGATCAAGAAAATAAGCGGTTTCTTCCATCGTATCTGTACCATGAGTAATCACAAAACCATCGGTGTCTTTACATTGTGTATTAATCGCTTTAGCTAATTTCAACCACACCTCATCACTCATATCCTGTGAACCAATTTTTACAATTTGCTCACCTTTTACATTGGCTAGCTGCTTAATTTCAGGCACTGCATCAATTAATGCCTCAATATTGAGTTGTCCTGCTTTATAAGTAGAAGAAACTGCAGTTTCACCACTTCCGGCAATGGTGCCGCCTGTCGCTAAAATTGTAATATTGGGTAATTCTGCTGCTTGTGCTACAGAAAAACCTAATCCAACCATCATAAGTGCGGTTAATTTTTTGAATTTCATTTTATTCCCCTTGAACTAACTCATTAAAGTATCGGCATTCTCTACCTAATTAGGTAGAGAATAAATACCAAGATAACCTATTTATGATCCCGATCACATTTTTAGCCATATGATTGTATAAGCTTTCGCCACCCCTGCGTTTACTTGAGAATTTTTTTGAAAGATAACCAAAGTACGGTTATACTTAAATCTTTATTTCATCTGAAGATAAACTCTTATTCATTATCAAAAATTAAGTTGAGAACAACATGCAAGAATTTATGCCTCAAGCAATTGAATTTGCTCAAAAACACACTTTTTTAACAATCGCATGGTTTGCTGTCCTTTTTATGACACTTTTCACCTTTTTTAAAAGTGCAACACAAAAATATCGCGTCATCACTAATCCAGAAGCCGTTCGCTTAATAAACGACGAAGAGGCGGTTGTGATTGACTTACGTCCTATCGATGAATTCCGAGGTGGTCATATTATTAACAGTGTAAACTTGCTTCCGACAGAAATTAAAAATCAAAATGTAGGAAAAATTGAACATTACAAAGGAAAGCCCGTTATCATTGTGGATATCAACGGTGTTTCTTCTTCCACATCTGCAGAGCTTTTAACCAAACAAGGCTTTGAAAAAGTCTATGTATTAAAAGACGGTTTAACGGCTTGGTCTGGTGCAAATTTACCATTAGTAAAAAAACATAAGTAAGGATCCTCTATGTCTGAACAAAATCAACAACCTGAAGTAGCCTCTGAAGAACAACAAGAAGCCGTACTTCAAATTCAACGTATTTATGTAAAAGATGTTTCTTTTGAAGCACCAAATCTTCCTCATATTTTCCACCAAGAATGGAAACCAAAACTTGGCTTTGATTTAAGCACTGAAGCCGTTCAAGTGGGCGAAGATTTATACGAAGTAACGTTAAACATCAACGTAGAAACGACCATGGAAGATTCTGGTGATGTAGCGTTTATTTGTGAAGTGAAACAATCTGGTGTATTTACAATCAGCGGTTTAGAAGATGTTCAAATGGCGCACTGCTTAACATCTCAATGCCCAAATATGCTTTTCCCTTATGCGCGCGAACTAATTTCTAACTTAGTCAACCGCGGAACATTCCCAGCATTAAACCTTTCTCCGGTAAACTTCGATGCGTTATTCATTGAATACATGAATAAGCAGCAAGCTGCAGCCGAAGTAGAAGAAAATCCAGAAACCCAACATTAATTTTGATAAGGGCAGGCGATATGGTCTGCCCTTTTATTTTTTTAAGGTGATTGAAATGAATACATCCCAATCTCCAATTACTATTCTTGGTTGCGGTTCTTATGGAACAGCACTCGCTATCTCATTTTCTCGTAATGGTTCGCCAACCTATCTTTGGGGGCACAATCCCGATCATATTCATCAAATGCAACAGGAACGTCAAAATCGTCGCTTTCTGCCTGATATTAAATTTCCTGAAAGTTTGTATTTAGAATTAGATTTGAAAACTGCCCTTGAGCAATCGAAAGACATTTTAATTGTGGTACCAAGTCACGCTTTCGGCGAAATTCTCTTAAAAATTCGACCGCACTTAAAACCTGATCATCGTTTAATTTGGGCTACCAAAGGATTAGAACGCAACACCGGCCGATTACTACAAGAAGTAGTGGAAGAAACCTTAGGTAAAGCAATTCCGACAGCGGTGCTTTCAGGTCCTACTTTTGCGAAAGAATTGGCTCAAGGTTTGCCAACGGCGATTACCCTTGCCTCTCGTCATGAAAAGTTTGCCTTAGAATTACAAGCGCGAATTCATTGCAGTCAGCATTTTCGGGTATATGTAAATCAAGATATAATCGGCGTTCAATTAGGTGGTGCCATTAAAAACGTGATTGCGATAGGGGCGGGTATTTCGGATGGTATGGGATTTGGTGCCAATGCGAGAACCGCATTGATTACCCGTGGTATTGCGGAAATTACTCGCTTGGGCGTAGCAATGGGCGCAAATGCACAAACCTTTATGGGTATGTCTGGTTTAGGAGATTTAGTGCTCACTTGTACCGATAACCAATCCCGTAACCGTCGATTTGGTTTAATGCTTGGTAAAGGTACCGATAGCCAACAAGCTATGGATGAAATTGGTCAAGTCGTGGAAGGGTTTTATAACACCAAAGAAACTTATTTATTAGCACAACGACAAGGCGTAGAAATGCCAATTACAGAGCAAATTTACCAAATGCTCTTTTGTGGTAAAAGTGCACAAGACGTCGCATTAAGCTTATTGGGTCGTGCACGAAAAGGCGAATAAGGAGAAAAAATGACACTAGAAGTATGGCAACACATTCGCCAAGAGGTAAAAGAACTAGCAGAATGCGAGCCTATGCTCGCAAGCTTTTTCCATTCCACCATTTTAAAGCATCAAAATCTCGGCAGCGCTTTGAGTTATTTGCTTGCGAATAAACTGGCTAACCCTATCATGCCAGCAATTTCGCTGCGTGAAATTATTGAAGAAGCCTATCAAGCCGAGCCTAATATCATTGATTGTGCTGCTTGTGATATTAAAGCTGTGCGCCACCGCGATCCCGCTGTGGAATTGTGGTCTACCCCATTGCTTTATCTAAAAGGTTTTCACGCCATTCAAAGCTATCGTATTACCCATTATTTGTGGAATCAAAATCGAAAAGCACTCGCACTTTATTTACAAAATCAGATTTCCGTAGCTTTCGATGTGGATATTCACCCTGCGGCTAAAATTGGGCACGGCATTATGTTTGACCACGCTACCGGTATTGTCGTCGGCGAAACTTCAGTGATTGAAAATGATGTGTCTATCTTGCAAGGTGTCACACTTGGCGGTACAGGTAAAGAATCAGGCGATCGCCATCCAAAAGTACGAGAAGGCGTAATGATTGGGGCGGGGGCGAAAATTCTCGGTAATATCGAAGTGGGCAAATATGCCAAAATAGGCGCCAACTCTGTCGTACTTCAACCCGTGCCTGAATGTGCTACTGCTGCGGGTGTACCCGCACGAATTATCGGTAAAGATAAAGATGCTAAACCTGCTTTTGAAATGAATCAATATTTTACTGCTGATGATATGAATTTAAATATCTAAGGATATCCGAATGATAAATAAAGACACCCTGCTTTGCATGTCTCTTTCTGGCAGACCAGGTAATTTTGGTACCACATTTCATAATTATCTCTATCAAAAACTAGGACTTAATTTTATCTACAAAGCCTTTACCACTACAGATATTGAAAATGCGATCAAAGGCATTCGTGCACTTGGTATTCGAGGTTGTGCGGTTTCAATGCCTTTTAAAGAAAGCTGCATGCCATTTTTAGATGAAATATCCCCTTCTGCACAAGCCATTCAGTCTGTGAATACTATTGTGAATGAGCAAGGCTTTCTTCGTGCTTACAATACCGATTATATTGCGATTGTTAAACTTATCCAAGAATATCAATTAGATAAAAATAGTCGCGTGATTGTACGAGGCAGTGGTGGCATGGCAAAAGCGGTCGTCGCCGCCTTTAAAAACAGTGGATTTGAGCATCTGAAGATTTTTGCTCGAAATGAAAAAACAGGTAAAAATTTAGCCGCACTTTATGGCTATGAATATATCTCATCTTTAGATAATCAATCGGCAGATATTTTAGTCAATGTCACGCCAATTGGGATGAAAGGTGGAAAAGAAGAATTTGATCTCGCCTTTCCTGAAAATCTTATTCAACAAGCTCAAACCGCTTTTGATGTGGTAGCGATTCCTGCTGAAACACCGTTTATCCAATTTGCTCAACAGCAAGGTAAACAAACCATTTCTGGTGCAGAAGTCATTGTGCTACAAGCTGTCGAACAATTTGAGCTCTACACTGGGATTCGACCTGATGAGCAATTAGTCGCCGGAGCGGCTGATTTTGCAAGGGCAAATAGTTAAGACTCGATAAGAAAGGCGTTTTCAATTAAAACGCCTTTTTTTATTTATTGCATATTAAGAATTTTTTGTAATCCACGGTGAGATAGATAACAGAAAATAAAACACATCACCGCACCACACATGATAGTATAGAATCCACTACTCCAACCAAATTTATCTACAACAAAACCAAACAATGTTGTACCAAATGTAGAACCAACAATATAACTCATAAATCCACGTAACCCTACTGCTGAGCCTAATGCAAAACTAGGAATAACTTCCATTGCTTGTACTGCAACCATAGATTGAGGAATATAGACCAAACACCCAACTATTGCAGAGAATAAAATAATGGCAAAAATGGATTCTGAGTTCATGTAACCGAATACACAGAAGAAAACAATTGTCATACAAATCATTGGTAAATACATAATTTTTCCACGAAAAAATTTATCAATTAACCACCCAGCAATGAGCGTTGATGGAATAGCTGCCCATTCAAAAATCATAAATGCAGCCCCCATATCTGTTTTAGTAAGACCTTTTTCTTTAAGAAGATAAAGTGGAATCCAAGTTAACATACCAAAGCGAACCATATAGGTGAAAATATCAACACCAACGAGATACCAAGAATTAGGATTTTTAACGACAAATTGATAAAAAATTTGGAATGCAGTCATATTTTCTGGTTTTTCAGATAAATGACCTTTTAATTTTGTATTAACCGTTTCTTCGTTATACATTTCCTCAACAGTCGGTAGTCCTTCCTCAGCTGGACGGCGTTTCACAAAAAATAACACAAGAAAAACACCAATTAAGGCAATGATACTCGGTACAACATAAGTCGAGATTTCCCATTGTTCAGAACCGAAATAAGCAAGACTAGCACCTACAATAGGCGCAACAATACCACCACCTAAATTATGTGATACATTCCAAGTTGTACTTGCTCGCCCACGCTGACTACGTGGATACCAATACCCAACGGTAATAATTGAAGGACCAACCCCCATTCCTTGGAATACCCCTAATAAAATGACTAATCCTACGAATAAATAGAAGCTTGTTGAGAACCCCATCATAATATTAATAAGAATACAAAGAAGAAGTCCTAAAGCCATAAAGTAGCGAGGGTTCGCTTTATCTGCCAAGATACTCATTGCACCTTTGCTACACCCGTACGTAATAAGTAAAGATGAGGTGAGCAAACCAATTTGCGTCTTAGAAAGTTCTAGTTTTTCTGCTAAATAGGGGGTGGATAATACGAAGTTATTACGGACTATGTAGTAACACATATAACCAATAAAAACACCGATCAGAGAATGAAGCTGATATTTTAAATATTTACTTTTAATTTCGGTTGAATAATGACTATTCATACCATTCATTCTTGATGAAAGATTTGTTGTACTGCCCATAATGAATCCTTTCTAGTAAACATACGGTTTTGAATTTTAATGAAAAAGGAGAGTAGATTTTGTGATGTACATCACACTTTTGTAGCATTTTGAGAAAAAATTGAATATTGAGATAAAATTTTTTTCAGAATCAAGCAGAATTCACTTGTTTTTATATGATGAAAAAATAAAGGCGTTTTTATTAAAACGCCTTTTACATATTACGCTAACAATTTTCTTGCTGCTTCCACCACGACAGATACTGCTTTGTCTTCCGTATCTTTCATGGTCGCTTCATTTGGAATTTCTTGTTGTGTACGATTCACAATCACACCTGCCACCATACCTGCTCGTAAGCCAAGGGCATTACACATCGTAAATAATGTGGCTGACTCCATCTCATAGTTCATCACATTGAGATCTTGCCATTGTTTTAACAAGCCTTGGTAATCACGATATACTTTACCACTGTAGGTATCATAACGTTCTTGACCTGGATAGAAAGTATCTGAAGAGGCTGTAATTCCTACAAATGGCTCAATACCTTTTTCTTTAGCCGCATTGAAAAGTGCCGTGGTACATTCAAAATTTGCCACTGCTGGATATTCAATTGGCGCAAAGTGACAGCTTGCACCATCAAGGCGGACTGCACCCGTTGTAACAAGAACATCACCTACATTAATATGTGGTTGAATTGCACCTGTTGTACCAATACGTAAGAATGTACGCACGCCAAGCTGAGCTAGCTCTTCCACACAGATAGATGTAGAAGGGCCACCAATACCGGTTGAACATACGACTACCGGTTGACCATTTAGATAGCCTAACCAAGACGTGTATTCACGTGTACTTGCAAGAAACTCAGGATTATCAAGTTTTTTAGCAATACGTTCACTACGTGCAGGATCGCCCGGTACAATAGCTAATGTAGCGCCTTTCAACTGTGCTTTAGTCAGGTTTAAGTGAAATACATCAGACATAATCATCTCCTTTATTATTCTTGCCGCAAAGTGCGGCCAACTTATCGTTATTTTTTCAATGCCCCTAAGATACCACGCATAATTTGTTTAGTCACTTCATTACGAATATTGCGACCAACTGATTTTGCCACGCTATTCACCATTTGTTCTGTCGGAGAAAGTTTATCCCCGCGTTTTTGTGTTCCAAAAATCATACGACTTAGTCTACCCAATAAACCGCTTTCTTCCTCTTGCTGCGCTTGCTCGGCTTGTTTTTGTTGTACTGCCGCTAAATCCGCTTGCGCATTTAATACTTCGAAAGCGGATTCGTTATCCACGTAATCTTTGTAGAAGGCATAAAGCTCATCGTCTTTCACCCACGCCGCTCGCTCTTCTTCAGTAATCGGTGCAAGTTGGCTTTTCGGTGGGTAAACATACGCCACTTCAACTGGCGTTGGCATGCCTTTTTCATCTAAGAATGAAATTAATGCTTGACCCACTCCTAAAGTGGAAATGGTTTCCACCACATTAACAGCTGGATTTGAACGGAACGTTTCTGCTGCAGATTTCACTGCTTTTTGATCACGTGGTGTAAAAGCACGTAATGCGTGTTGTACACGGTTACCTAATTGGCCTAACACGGTATCCGGTAAATCTAATGGATTTTGGGTTACAAAATAAATCCCTACTCCTTTAGAACGGATCAACCGAACCACTTGTTCCACTTTGTCCACCAACACACTCGGTGCGCCATCAAAGAGTAAATGCGCTTCATCGAAGAACATCACAAATTTTGGTTTCTCTGGATCGCCAACTTCCGGTAATTGTTCAAATAATTCAGACATCAACCAAAGTAAGAATGCACTATACATTCTTGGGGAATTAATTAATTTTTCAGAATTTAAAACATTGATCACGCCACGGCCATAACGGGTTTGTAACCAATCTTCGAGATTTAATGCCGGCTCACCAAAAAGATTGGTCGCCCCTTCATTTTCAAGGGTCAGTAAAGCACGTTGAATCGCGCCCACACTCGCAGCTGATACGTTGCCATATTCTACTTGGAACGATTTGGCGTTCTCTGCCACGAATTTAAGCATTGCACGCAAGTCTTTCAGATCGATGAGTAGCAAGCCTTTATCATCTGCCACACGGAATACGAGGTTTAATAAGCCTTCTTGGGTTGCGTTTAAATTCAATAAACGGGAAAGCAGTAATGGTCCCATTTCAGAAATCGTGGTACGAAGTGGGATGCCTGTTTCACCGAATACATCCCAAAATGACACAGGATAGCCATTTAAATAACTCTCACCACCTAAATTAAATTGTTCAATACGCTCTGCCACTTTGCCACTGAATGTGCCCGCTTTTACTAAACCAGACAAATCGCCTTTTACATCGACTAAAAAAACCGGTACGCCATCATCACTGAACGCTTCTGCCATTTTACGTAATGTCACGGTTTTCCCCGTCCCTGTCGCCCCAGCGATCAAGCCATGGCGGTTTGCCATTTTTGCAGTAATACCAAAGGTTTGACCTTGTTCGGTACGTGCGAGAGAATATTGCATAAAGATTCCTTTGTTTTGTTGGTTTTATTTAGGAGGAATGATAAGTAAAAAACGAAGTGTGGTCAAAATTTAAGTGATTTTACGGTATAATTCCTCAAAACTAACTCAAAGCAGGAAAAATAGATGGCAAACGCAAAAATTCTTATTATTAAAACAGGATTAATAGAAACCTTAACGTTCCCTGATGGTAGCTCATATGAAAGTGCCATCCGTAAAAAACCGGTATCGATGGTAAAAGTGCACACACTGGGTGCAGAAGGTAACGATGTGGGTTTAAAGGCGCATCACGGTGGTGTTGATAAAGCCTTGTTTTTTATGTCTGATGTCTCTTTCCCTACTTTAAACGAGCTACTTGGTGAAAAGTTTGATTTTCACGGTAGTGCGATTTACGGTGAAAACTTTGTGGTATCAGACTTACATGAAGATAATGTTTGTGTAGGCGATCGTTACAAAATTGGCTCCACGCTGTTAGAAGTGTCTCAACCACGTAAACCTTGCGAACGTTTATCTCATAATACCAAAAATGAGAATACAAGAGAGGTTATCCGTCAGTCAGGCTGGACAGGTTGGTATGTTCGCGTGATCGAAGAAGGGGAAATTCATCAAGGCGATGAACTTATTTTGCAACATCGTCCTTATCCCGAATGGACAATTCGTCGTTTAAACACGCTACTTTCTGCCCCTTCAAGTGTGGCAGAGTTTGAAGAGGCCTTAGCTATTGAGGAATTAGCACCAGCGTTTAAACGTTCTGTTAACTCACAATTACGTAATTTACAGCAGGCGGCCGAAAATGTCGGCTAAAACGACCGCACTTTGCCCGTGCCAATCTTCGCTTTCTTATGAAAATTGCTGCGGACGCTTTCATTCAGGCAATATGTTTCCAGAAACAGCGGAACAACTCATGCGTTCCCGCTATTCAGCGTTTGTGCTCAAAAACATTCCTTATATTGTGCAAACTACTGTGCCAAGCCAACAACCGTTATTAGATGAAAAAGCCCTGCAAGATTGGGCTGATGAAACACAATGGCTCGGTTTAGATATTGTCAAAACAGAAACCTTAACCAAAACCCAAAGTGCGGTTGAATTTAAGGCTCATTTTCAAGGTAGCGAACAGCCGCAAGTACATCACGAACATTCTCTTTTTGTAAAAATCGAGGGCCGTTGGTATTTTATTGATCCGACAGTTCCACTTCCGAGTAATAAACAGCCTTGTATCTGTGGCTCGGGAAAGAAATTTAAACATTGTTGCGGAGATTTACTCTAATGACACTCACATCTTTTCTCACCCTATTTTGGCAACGTTCTCAAGAAAACAAATTAACGCAAGCTGCCGGTTCACTCACCTACAGCACCATGCTCGCCATCGTGCCATTAATTATGGTGGTGTTTTCGATTTTCTCCGCCTTTCCCGTCTTTAATGAGGTAACGGGGGCATTGAAAGAATTTATCTTCACCAATTTTGCCCCTTCCGCAAGTGATGTTGTTGGGCAATATATTGATGAATTCGTCTATAACTCCAAGCGAATGAGCGCCGTGGGGATTGTGAGTTTGATTTTAGTGGCATTAATGCTGATTAACTCTATCGACCGCACACTTAATGGCATTTGGCAAGATACCAGTAATCGCCCAATTTTTACTTCATTTGCTATTTATTGGCTCATTTTAACGCTCGGTCCACTTTTAATCGGTACCAGCATTGCCGCAAGTTCCTACGTCAAAGCCATGTTTGAGCAATCCGAATCGCTTTCTTTTGGCTTAAAACTCCTCAGCTTTGTGCCATTTCTTTCTACTTGGTTTATTTTCACACTCATTTATATGGTCGTGCCAAATAAGAAAGTGAGCATCAAACACTCCGCAGCAGGCGCATTAATTGCCGCGGTTTTCTTTACCTTAGGGAAACAAGCTTTTACTTGGTACATCACCACTTTCCCCTCCTATCAATTAATTTATGGCGCCATGGCAACACTACCAATTATGTTATTGTGGATTCAAATCAGCTGGACAGTGGTGTTATTCGGCGCACAATTAGCTGCAGTACTTGCTGAAGAGCGGTCAATGAATCAAACAAATTTAGAGGAAGTAAAATGATTGCATTAATTCAGCGTGTTACCCAGGCTAAAGTGGAAGTTGAAGGTCAAATTGTGGGGCAAATCGGCAAAGGATTATTGGTTTTATTGGGCGTAGAAAAAGAAGATGACCAAGCCAAAGCGGATAAACTCGCTGAGAAAGTCTTAAATTACCGTATTTTCAGCGATGAAAATGACAAAATGAATTTAAACGTGCAGCAAATCGGTGGCGAAGTGCTTGTAGTATCACAATTTACTTTAGCTGCAGACACGCAAAAAGGCTTACGACCAAGTTTCTCAAAAGGCGCATCACCTGCGTTAGCTAACGAATTGTATGGCTATTTTTCGCAAAAATGTGCAGAAAAAATCACTGTTGCCAACGGACAATTTGCCGCTGATATGCAAGTAAGCCTCACCAATGATGGTCCCGTTACTTTTTGGTTAAACATATGAACTATAGTATTGGAAAAATCTTGCCAACGGATACCGCAAGCCTTTCGGCCATTGATCAGCTATTAATTGATGAAGGTATTCGTCGAGATAGACACTTAGATTATACTTGTGCCATGTTTGATGATGAAATGAACATTATCGCCACTGGCAGCTGCTATAACAATACTCTCCGCTGCCTTACTGTTTCTCATGAGCATCAAGGTGAAGGGTTGATGAACCAAATCGTAACCCACTTAATCAATATACAAATGGAACAAGGTAATAATCACCTTTTCCTTTATACCAAATATTGTTCGGCAAAGTTTTTTTCTAGTCTTGGATTTCAAGAGATTGTGCGCATCCCAAATCAAATTGTTTTTATGGAAAATAAGCGGAATGGTTTTCAACATTATCTCACCAAACTACAAAGTGCCGTAAAAAAAACACAAAGTTTATCGCCTAAAATAGCAGCACTTGTCATGAACTGTAATCCTTTTACTTTAGGACATCAATATCTTATTGAAAAAGCAGCGGCTGAAAATGATTTAGTCCACCTCTTTATGCTAAGCGAAGATTGCAGTTTTTTTCCTTACGAGGTACGCAAAAAATTAATTCAAGCGGGAATAGCTCATTTATCGAATGTCGTTTTACATGACAGTGATTCCTATATTATAAGTCAAGCTACTTTCCCAAGCTATTTTCAAAAGGATGAAGATGCGGTTATTCAAAGCCACGTTGCTATTGATTTACAAATCTTCACTCGCATTGCCGCAACACTTGGCATTCAACGTCGCTACGTGGGAGATGAACCTTTTAGCCATGTCACACAAATTTATAACCAAGCCATGCAGCAAAAACTGCCTGAGCATGGCATAGAATGTATTATTGTTAATCGCAAAACAATAGATGGGCGAGCAATTAGTGCCTCTAATGTACGTCAAGCTATTCAACAAAAAAATTGGAGTCTCATTAAATCCCTCGTGCCACAAAGCACATTTGATTTTTTAATGAGCGACAAAGCAACGCCCATCATTAAGAAAATTCAACAATCCAAAGAAGTTACACATTATTGAATCTTAATACTGTAAATAGTATCACGCCTAAAATTCTTTTATCGTTCACAATTGCATTGGTAATCCTGTTATTTTATCGGTAAACTAAGGCATCTATTTAAAATTTTATTAATAGTTTAGCTGCCAGTAGAATGAAAAAAATATCATTAAAAATCACCGTACTTTTGTTTGGATGGATAAGCTTTTCAGCATTCGCCGAACAAACCGTGGATATTGAGATCCGCGGAATCAAGGGTGAACGTGCCATTCGTAATACGGATATGAATGTCAAACTCATTGATAAAGATGAAATGGATGGCTCAGATCGTTATAAACAATTAGTTTCAGATGCTGTCGATAAAGGGCTTCGAGTCTTTGGTTATTATGGTTCTTCCGTGACCTTTGAATTGAAAAAACGCAAAGGTCAGCGAGATCTGCTCATTGCTAATATCACTCCAGGTGAGCCAAGCAAAATTGCTGGAACAGACGTTGAAATTACAGGTGAAGCCGCAGAAGACGAAAACTTCACAGCACTCCGTAAAAACTTACCCAAAAAAGGCGAATTAGTTGAGCATCAAAAATACAATGCTTATAAAAGCAGCATATCAAACCTTGCCCTTGCTCGCGGTTATCTTGATGGAAAATTCCAAATTTCTCGCTTAGAAATTAGCCCTGAAACCCATGAAGCATGGTGGCGTATGCTATTTGATAGTGGTGTACGTTATCATTACGGCAACATCACATTCAACCATTCCCAAATTCGCGAAGACTATTTGCAAAATATGCTCAACATTAAATCGGGCGATCCTTATTTAGTCAGCGATTTATCTGAATTAACTAACGATTTTTCTTCTACCAACTGGTTTAGCTCAGTGCTTTTACAGCCTCATGTCCGCGAAGAAGAAAAATTAGTGGATATCGAACTTTTACTTTATCCACGCAAGAAAAATGCGGTGGAATTGGGTGTAGGTTTTGCCACGGATACAGGTCCTCACGTCCAAGTCGGTTGGACAAAACCTTGGATGAATAGCCGAGGTCATAGTTTACGAACAAATCTGTACGTCTCTGCACCAAAGCAAAACTTTGAAGCCACTTATAAAATACCATTGTTGAAAAATCCATTACACCATTACTATGAGTTTTCAACAGGTTATGAAAGAGAAAATAAAAACGATACAGATACGAAAGCATTTACCTTAGCGGCACTACGTTACTGGAATAACCGTAAAAACTGGCAATATTTTGCGGGTCTTCGTGTCCGTTACGACAGCTTTACACAAGCAGACTTTACTGATAAAACCTTTTTGTTTTATCCAACGGGAGGCTTTAGTCGCACCCGTTTAAAAGGTGGGCAATTTCCAACTTGGGGTGATTCCCAAAAAATTACGGTGGATTTAGGTAATCGAGCATGGATGTCTGATATTAATTTCTTTAAAGTGCAAGCCTCTACAGCATGGATTAGAACCTACGCAGATAATCATCGCTTCATTACACGTGCCGAGATCGGCTATTTAAATACAGCAGATATTCGTCAAATTCCACCAGCATTACGCTTCTTTGCGGGGGGAGATCGTAGCGTGCGAGGCTATGGTTATAAGAAAATTTCACCTAGAAATCACGATGGAAAATTAGTGGGAGGATCACATCTGTTAGCGGGTAGCCTTGAATATCAATATCAGGTTTACCCTAATTGGTGGAGTGCGGTATTTGCCGATTCTGGCTTAGCAGCTAACTCTTATAAAGCAACCGAATTACGCCACGGTGCAGGTGTTGGTGTACGTTGGGCATCGCCAGTAGGAGCGATTAAGTTTGATATCGCCACACCAATTCGAGATAAAGATAACAGCAAAAATATTCAATTTTATATCGGCTTAGGGGCTGAAATTTAGGGTATGACTATGTCTGAACAAGAAAAACAACCAGATAACCAAACGACACAACCCATTAAAAAGAAAAAGACCTGCCGTAAAATTTTATGTGTCGGAAGTGCGGTCATTTTTGTCCCGGTTTTAGGCTTGGTCACAGCACTTTCTTTTGATAGTGGACAACGTGCACTTATTCAGCTTGCGGATAAAATGCTCGATAGCTTATCTATTGAACAAGTCAGTGGTGGGTTACAAAATGGTTTGGTCTTAGAGAATTTACGTTTTCAAACAACCGGCGTAGATGTGTCTCTCCCTAAAGCGCGCTTACAACTGAATTTAGCTCGTTTACTGTCGGGAGATATTATTGTTGATGATCTCAGCTTAACGCAGCCGAAAATTGCCATTGATACCAGTGTTATGCCGCCTTCCGAAGAGAAAGAAACAGAAAGTGGTCCAATGGAAAAAATCCATTTACCGGTTTCTGTACAAGTGAAAAATGTGGCGATTACTGACTTTGATATGAAACTCGATCAAAGTAATATTAACTTTTCGTCATTTCAAAGTGCTGTCAGTTTAAACAATGAATCTGGCCTTACCCTTGAGCCTACCACGATTTCAGATGTGCTTTTTTCAACGGTCACCCAAACTCAAGCAAATCCCCCTCAGCCTGAGAAAAAAGAACCGGCTAAACCCGTTGATTGGGCTCAAATTGAGCAAAAACTCACTCCCGCTTTTTTAGGTAATTTAAATGCGGTGAACTTGCCTTTTGATATGCACATTCCAAGTGTTTTGGGTACAAACTGGCAATATCAATCACTCGATGAAAAAGGCGAAGAAACCCAAAAAATCACTGTGCCTAAAGTAGAATTGCAAGCGGATGCCACCGATCATTTAGTGAAATTACAAAAGCTTGAAATTGATAGCTCTCTCGGTACACTTTCTAGCCAAGGGCAACTCCAGCTCAATGAGGATTTTCCAGTTGATCTCACATTAAAATCTGATCTCCAAGCATTTAAATCAAAAGACAAAACCATTCTACCTGCTAGCAAAGTTGATCTCAATGTATCGGGTTCATTGAAAAAAACAACCGCACTTTCATTAACCACACAAGGCGTACTTGATGCGACCTTAACCGGTAATGTGAAACTGGCTGAAGATAAAATGCCATTAAATCTGCAGTTAAAAGCGAAAAAAGGTCAATACGCTTTTGCAGATAGCCTCGCACCGCTCAAAATTAACGATGTTGATATCAACCTTTCCGGTGACTTATTGAATTATCACCTTAAAACGCGTGGAGAAATAGAAGGATTGAATCATATTCCTCCTACAAAAATTGACTTAAATGCAGATGGTAAGCTGTATGAAATCAAAATTAACGAACTAAATTTAAATAATCCTGAAGGTTCGGCTCATTTTTCAGGTTCATCAAACTGGCAAGATCGGGTGCAATGGGATATTTCTGCCAATTTTCAGGAAATGAATCTTAAGCCTTATGTTCCAGATATCCCAGCAGTATTATCAGGGAAAATTCATTCACAAGGTCACATTGGGGTGGCCAATTGGAAAGTAGAAGTACCTACTGTAGATTTAGTTGGTCGTCTTTCTTCTCGACCATTGAGCTTGAAAGGTCGTCTCTTGTTGAGTGATGACGCTTTACTGAATATTCCAAATTTACAATTAAACTATGGTAATAATCACCTCACAGCTAAAGGTATATTGGGTGAAGAATCTGATTTAAACTTGGATATCAATGCACCTGATTTACGTGGTCTATGGCAAGATTTAGCGGGTTCTGTCGTTGGCAAAGCCCAGATTTTAGGTAAGCTTACGGCACCAACCATTAATACCGATTTAACGGCGCAAGGCTTACATTTCCAAGGGTTAGACTTATCCAAAGTCTTAATTAAAGGTCATGTTGTGAGTGAACCGCAAGTGAAAGGTGAACTTAACGTCAAAGCGGAAAACTTCCGCTATGGCGACGGCATTAAATTACATCGTATTGATTTGAATCTCTCGGGAGATGAACAACATCATACCCTTACCTTAAAATCAAAAGGTGAGCCTGTAGCAGCCGATTTACAAATCACCGGCAATTTTGACCGCACTTCTCAGCAATGGAAGGGAAATTTAAGCCAGGTACATTTAAACTCACCCATCGGCGATTTTAAAGTGAATAAAACTATTCCGGTGACCTATGACAACAAAAAAATCCAAGCCACCATTGGTTCACATTGTTGGGTTAACCAAGATTTAGATTTGTGTTTTCCACAACAATTTACGGCAGGGAAAAACGGCGAAGTCCCTTTTGAGCTTAAACGCATTAATTTAGATGTAGTGAATAGATTAATGGGACAAAACATGCTCAAAGGTCAATTACAAAGCCGAGGTAAAGTGGCGTGGTTCAGTGATAAACCGTTACAACTAAATGTAGCAGTAGAAGGTAATAACATTGGTGTGGCGCAAAAATTAGACTACCGCACCTTTAAGCTGGATATTCCTAAATTAAGCATGAATGCCGATATTCAAAATAACAATTTAACCCTGAAATCAAACATTAATATTCAAAATCAAGGTCGAATCGGTACAGACTTAAAAATTAATGATTTAAGTAAAGGTCGACAATTAGGCGGCACCTTTACTATTGAAGGTTTACGTTTATCTTTAGCGAATCAACTTCTCTCTAGCGGTGAAAGCATGGATGGTGAAGTGGTTTCTCGCTTAAGTTTCGGTGGCAATTTAGAAAAACCATTATTAAACGGTAATTTCGATATTCGTCATGTCAAAACAAAACTGAAAAGCCTGCCTTTTGATGTAACTGATGGTCAAGTGGCAATCCGCTTTAATGGTACGTCTTCAACTTTAAATGGCCATGTTCAAACACCAGATAGCAAACTCAATATTAATGGACAAGCTAACTGGGCGCACATGAATAACTGGACGGCAGAAGTCAGAGCGCAAGCGGATAATTTCAAAGTTGATATTCCATCCATGGCGAAATTAAAAGTCAGCCCAAATGTGGTTGTCAAAGCGTCACCAAAACTCTTAGATTTAAGCGGAAACGTGGATATTCCATGGGCAAGAATTGCTATCGAAAGCTTACCGGACAATGCTGAACCGGTGAGTGAAGACGAAGTCATTTTAAATGGCCCAAGAAAAAGTAAAGAAGAACTCATTAATCGCCAATTTGCTTCAGAAACCAAATCCGGTATGCAAATTCAATCTGATTTAAAAATTAAAATCGGTGATGATGTGCATTTAGATGCCTATGGTTTAAAAACGAATTTGGATGGTTTACTTTCGGTGAAACAGGATAAAGGCAAATTAGGATTATTCGGTCAAATTAACCTGAAAAATGGTCGTTATGCTTCTTTTGGACAGGATTTATTAATTCGTAAAGGACAAATCAGCTTCGCCGGTTTACCTTCACAACCGATGTTGAATATTGAAGCGATTCGTAACCCTGAGGCTATGGAAGACAGTAAAGTGACCGCGGGGGTAAAAGTGATTGGTATGGCATCTAGCCCACAAGTCACGATTTTCTCTGATCCGGCTAAATCTCAAGACCAAGCACTTTCATATTTATTAACCGGCCATTCATTAGAAAACAGTGGTGAAGCAGGTGCCAGTGTCGGTGCAGCATTACTTGGCTTAGGTTTAGCGAAAAGTGGTAAAGTAGTCGGCGGTATTGGTGAAGCCTTTGGTATTCAAGACTTAAACTTAGGCACTGCCGGTGTTGGGGATAGCTCCAAAGTACAAGTTAGTGGTAATATTGGTAAACGCTTACAAGTGAAATACGGTGTAGGATTGTTTGATGGTTTAGCCGAAGTGACCTTGCGTTACCGCTTAATGCCACAACTTTATTTCCAATCAATAACCAGCACAAACCAAGTTTTTGATTTATTGTATCAATTTGAATTTTAGGAAAGGACATGCATAACGACAAGCAACTGGCTCAACTCGTAGAACCTCATCACCGAGGTGAGGCCAGGGAGATTGCCGCCATTGATTTAGGCTCAAACAGCTTCCACATGATTGTGGCACGCATTATCAATGGTTCGATTCAGGTGCTTTCTCGTTTAAAACAAAAAGTGAGGCTCGCCGATGGCTTAGACGAGCACAATGTATTAAGCCAAGAAGCCATTGAGCGTGGTGTAAATTGCCTTGCACTTTTTGCTGAACGCTTACAAGGCTTTGCACCAGAAGATGTGAATGTCGTCGGAACTTATACCTTACGAAGAGCGGTCAATAATGATGAATTTTTACGCCAGGCTGCCACTGTCTTTCCCTATCCCATTAATATCATCAGCGGTCAAACTGAAGCTAAAACTATTTATGCGGGTGTTTGCCACACTCAACCCGAAAACGGACGTAAACTGGTCATTGATATTGGTGGTGGCTCGACCGAAATGATCATCGGTGATGATTTCACCCCCTTAGTGGCGGAAAGTCGTCACATGGGCTGTGTGAGCTTTGCCAAAAAATTCTTTCTGAATGGAGAAATTTCAAAAGAAAACTTCGAGCAAGCTCGTCAAAGTGCGGTCAATAAAATTGAAGATTTAAGCTGGGAATACCGCAAACTTGGGTGGCAATCTGTACTCGGCTCATCTGGCACGATCAAAACCGTGTACCAAGTGATTACTGCAACCCTTGATCCAAACGGTATCATCACCGCTGAACGCTTACAAAATTTAATTGAACAAACCTTACAAGCTTCCCATTTTGAAGAGCTCAATATTGCGGGACTAAACTCTGATCGTGTGGATATCTTTGTGCCAGGCTTGGCCATTTTAAGTGCTGTTTTTGACGTTTTTAGCTTAGAAAATATGCGCTACTCTGACGGTGCTTTGCGAGAAGGAGTGATTTACAGCTTAGAAAAAAACTTCCAAGTTTCAGATATCCGTACGCGTACCGCATTAGGACTTGCCGAACAATTTAACTTAGATTTAGCGCAAGCCGATCGCGTAGCAAATAGTGCAAAAACCTTAATTAACCAATACACCCATTGGCAAAAACCGTATCTTGCTGATGAAATGAAAAATCTACTGATTTGGGCAGCACGCTTATTAGAAGTCGGTATTGTCATTAATCATCGCAATGTACAAAAACATTCCGCTTATATTCTGCAAAATATGGAATTACCCGGTTTTGATCGTGAGCAGCAACGCTTATTGGTGAATTTAGTTCGTTATCATACGGGTGCATTTAAAAAGAATGATTTACCAATTTTTGCTCGTTATGCAGATGAAGATGTCCTTGTTTTACTGCTTCTTTTACGTATTTCGGTGATTTTAAATAAATCCCGCCAAGCGACAGATAGCACGGATAAAATTAATCTTAGAATTGACCGCTCTTTACAAACTTGCGAACTGACCTTTGAGAAACATTATCTGGATAACAATCCGTTAGTATGGAATGAATTGCGCTTAGAAAGCAATTTACTCAAAGATTTAGAACTCAGTTTGATTTTTAACTGATAGAATAAGGGCTTTCATGCCCTTATTTTTTATCTTGCTCCAGCAGCAAGCTATAAATATTGGCGAGATAATAGCTCTGTTCGGCTTCAGGGATGTCTTGCGGAATAAAAGAAAGCAAATCGAGGTGAATTTCCAAAACATCAGGGAAAATAACCGCACTTTGCATTTCATCATAAAAGGATTGATGGAGCGGAGAAACGCAACCGCCTCGTTTTAAGCGAGCAAGGCTGTTGGCAATATGCAATAAGAGTGTGATGACTGTCGGAATGGACACATCAATGCGCCAATGATGCTCTAGGCGACTTTGCAAAGTCAGAATAATATCAATAACGTCCTGATCAATCTGACCGCGAATTTTCCAACGGGTTAATTGTTTGAGTAACGACATAACATTCCTTTTTAAGATAGGATAACTTTACCGCTATTTCATAAAATTACCAGTGCACAGATCACAAAATTGAAATAAAGTGAAAAATTTACGAACTAGGAAAGCAATAAATGATAGATAACAGACTTTTTGAAAAATATGATGGCTTGATTTTTGATATGGATGGCACCTTAATCGACACCATGCCAGTGCATGCACGCGCATGGAACCTAGTAGGGGAACAATTCGGTTATCGTTTTAACAGCCAAATTATGTATGATTTAGGTGGCGCAACCGTGAGCACTATCGCCTCAGCCATTATGCAAGATGCCGGTATGTCACAAGAACGTTTAAATGAAGTTATACAAGCAAAACGCAAACTTTCTTATGAATTGATTCCAACAGAATCAAAATTACTCCCAACTTTTGACGTGGTGCGTCATTACTATCAACAAAAACCAATTGCGCTCGGGTCAGGTTCAAACCGCAGACTGATTGATATGTTGATACAAAAATTAGATATCGAACGTTACTTTAACGCCATTGTCAGCGCTGACGATGTGAAAGAGCACAAACCCCACCCTGAAACCTTTTTACGCTGTGCAGAACTGGCAAAAGCTGAACCGTCACGCTGCATCGTCTTTGAAGATGCCGATCTTGGTGTAAAAGCAGGATTAAGTGCAGGCATGGATGTTTTTGACGTCAGAACATGCGAGATTATTAAAGCCTAATGTGGGACATTTTTTCTTTCAGCTTTTTGACTAATTTTTGGCAAACCTATGGACTATGTCTGATGTTTTTCAGTGCATTCTTAAGTGCCACCATACTGCCAGGCAATTCTGAAATTGTTTTTGTTACCCTTGCTGTACCAAAAGTATTGGTTAATTCATTATTAAGTGCAGATATTTTTTGGCTTGTTTTTCTAGCAACCACAGGCAACGCATTAGGTAGCTTTACCACTTACTGGATTGGTCGATGGTTTCCAAAAATTAATAGCAAAAATGACCGCACTTTGTGGATAATAAACAAAATACAACGTTATGGCGCCATCACTTTATTATTAAGTTGGCTGCCTATTATCGGGGATGTGTTTTGTGCGGTAGCCGGTTGGCTTCGTTTAAATTGGCTAAGTTGTTTGATTTTTATGACGATTGGAAAAGCACTGCGTTATATTGCCCTACTCTTTTTCAGTTTACCTTTCGTGTCATAGCCGTGAATAGCCTTTGTACATAACCTGGTTGTGGGCTAGAATAACGACGAATTGATATTCAACAGATAAAAAAACGCCCCTTATCAAGTAAGGGGCAAATAACCTAAGGAACCAATTTTATTAAAACAACTGCAAGTTGCTTGTTTTATAAGACCGACGCTAAAAAGAAAAGTTCAAAGAATTTGTAAAAACATATAAAAAATTTACAAACTAATGATTTAAAAGGAAATAAATATGCCATTACTCGACAGTTTTAAAGTGGATCACACCCGTATGAACGCACCTGCCGTGCGAGTTGCCAAAACGATGCGTACCCCAAAGGGCGATGACATCACTGTTTTCGATCTTCGTTTTTGCATTCCAAACAAAGAAATTCTCCTACCAAAAGGGATTCACACCCTTGAACATTTATTTGCGGGCTTCATGCGAGACCATTTAAACAATGACAATGTAGAAATCATCGATATTTCCCCAATGGGCTGTCGCACAGGTTTTTACATGTCATTAATTGGTACACCAAACGAGCGACAAGTGGCTGATGCATGGTTAGCTTCCATGAAAGATATTTTAACCGTGCAAGATCAAAACCAAATTCCTGAATTAAATGAATACCAATGCGGAACTTACACTGAGCATTCTTTAGAAGAAGCACATGAAATTGCTAAAAATGTGATTTCTCGCGGTGTGGGGATTAATAAAAATGACGATTTAGCACTCGATGAATCTTTCTTAAAATAAGGACACAACATGACAACCCTAGGTACAGCATTAACCCCAAATGCTATTAAAGTGATGATGCTTGGCTCTGGTGAACTAGGCAAAGAGGTGGTAATTGAATTACAACGTTTAGGCGTAGAAGTAATTGCCGTCGATCGTTATGAAAACGCCCCAGCACAACAAGTGGCACATCGTGCTTATACGATTTCCATGCTAGATGGTGCAGCACTCAAAGCCTTAGTGGAAAAAGAGCGCCCAGATTACATTGTGCCGGAAGTAGAAGCCATCGCGACTGATACGCTGATTGAATTAGAAAAAGCGGGTTTTAATGTTGTGCCTACCGCCAAAGCCACCAAGCTGACGATGAATCGCGAAGGCATTCGCCGTTTAGCCGCTGAAGAGCTTAAATTGCCAACCTCTCCTTATCAATTTGTCGATAACTTTGATGACTTCCAAAGTGCGGTTGAAAAAATCGGTATTCCTTGCGTAGTGAAACCGATTATGTCCTCTTCTGGCCACGGTCAAAGTATTTTAAAATCCAAAGACGACTTACAAAAAGCGTGGGATTACGCTCAACAAGGTGGTCGAGCAGGTGCAGGACGCGTGATTGTAGAAGGGTTTGTTAAATTTGATTATGAAATCACTTTACTCACCGTTCGCCACATCAACGGCACCAGCTTCTTAGCACCAATCGGCCATCACCAAGAAGATGGCGACTATCGAGAATCTTGGCAACCACAAGTCATGTCTGATGCAGCCTTGAAAAAAGCACAAGACGTAGCAGAGAAAATTACCACCGCATTAGGTGGTCGTGGCATTTTCGGCGTGGAAATGTTTGTGTGTGGTGATGAGGTTATCTTCAATGAAGTCTCCCCTCGCCCACATGATACCGGTATGGTCACGCTAATTTCTCAAGAATTATCCGAGTTCGCCTTACATGCCCGTGCGATTTTAGGCTTACCTATTCCAGAAATCACTCTTATTAGCCCATCGGCTTCAAAAGCCATTGTGGTGGAAGGTCAATCGAAAAACGTACAATTTGGCAATATCACCGAAGTATTAGCTGAACCAAACACCAATATTCGTATTTTTGGCAAAGGCGAAGTCAATGGCCATCGCCGTTTAGGTGTATTACTCGCTCGTGATATTTTCGTAGAAAAAGCATTAGAAAAAGTAGAACGAGCTTACGCGAAGTTGGATGTGAAATTATAAGGTTTACTTAGCATAAGTATCTTTGAAAATACAAAAGTGCGGTTAATTTTTGAGAGGCTTTAAAACTCTTTAATAATTGACCGCACTTTTGAGATACAAATCAAAGTGCGGTCGTTTTTTAGGTTAGAAAGTGAATGATTAATACATACCTTCACGCTCTTCACGTGTGCTGATGAAGATATTTTTCACCTGTGTATAAGCGTCAAGCATCATTTTATGGGTTTCACGACCTATACCAGAGGTTTTATAACCACCGAAAGGAGCTCCAGCTGGTAAACGGTTATAACAGTTCACCCAAACACGACCGGTTTCAAGTGCTCGTGCAACTCGTAGCGCACGGTTAATGTTATATGTCCACACCGCACCACCTAGGCCATAATCACTGTCATTTGCCATTTTAATTACATCTGCTTCATCCTTGAATTTGATTACTACCGCAACCGGACCAAAAATTTCTTCTTGTGCCACGCGTTTTTTGTTATCAGGCGCTAAAATTAAGGTTGGTTGGAAAAATTCGCCTCGAGCCAATGCCGGGTCGATTGATTTACCTCCACCAACGACGATTTGACACCCTTCTTCTTTAGCAATATCAACATACTTGCTAATAACCTTAACTTGATTTCCGTTTACTTGCGCCCCCATTTGCGTGTCATCTTCCCAAGGTAAGCCGACTTTAACTTTCTTAAATTCTTCTTTTAGTGCCGCGATAAATTTATCGTAAACGCTTTCTTGTACGAAAATACGTGAACCGGCACAACACACTTGCCCTTGGTTGAAGAGAATTCCTTTTTGTGCGCCCTCCAATGCTTTATCAAATGGCATATCGTCAAAGAAAATATTGGCTGATTTACCACCCAATTCCAAGGTGGATGGAATCAACATTTCAGCAGCAGCCACACCAATTTTTCTACCGATTTCGGTGGAACCGGTGAATGCCAGTTTGTTAAATCCAGTATGGTGCAACATGTATTCGCCAGATTTAGAACCCTTACCAGTGATAACATTGAAGACACCTTTCGGTAATAAATGATTAATTTTTTGAGCTAAGGAAAGTAAGCTCAATGAAGTAGTGGAAGATGGGTGAATCACGACAGTACAACCTGCTGCCAATGCCGGTGCTATTTTCCATGCAGCCATTAAGAACGGAAAGTTCCATGGAATAATTTGACCAACAACGCCAATAGGCTCGCGTAAAATCAACGACAAATCTTCGCTATCCAGTTGGTTTGCGACACCTTCTTCGGCGCGAATAACACTGGCAAAATAACGGAAATGATCTGATGCCAACGGAATATCTGCTGCGCGTGTTTCGCGAATCGGTTTACCGTTATCCAACGTTTCTTGTAAAGCGAATAATTCGGTATTTTCGTCAATAATATCTGCAATTTTATTCAAAATTGTAGCTCGTTCCGTTGCGCTGGTATTTTTCCAGGTTTTAAAGGCCTCTTTCGCAGCATTCACTGCAGCATCGACATCTGCATCCGTAGCGTCAATAAAGGTGGCTAAGGCTTCACCATTTGCAGGGTTATATGCTGTTAAGGTATTACCCTCAGAGCCATTTGTCCATTCGCCATTGATCAATAAACCATAGTGTTTATCAAAGACATTAAGATCTTTTGTCATCTGTTTTCTCCTTTTTCTACATGATGAATCAAAGTGATACCTTCTCTTTTTACATCGTCAGGTCTCTACTATTTCGTCCCAAAAAAAGGACAGTGGTTCAATTTGAGCACAAGACAAGACTTAAAACTGTGAGATAGATCACATTTTAGCGGTGATGAGGAAAGGTAGAAAAAATTGATTTGATAGATAGACAAAGCGAAGTGAAGAGAAAATACCTTGAAAAGAGACCGCACTTTGAAGGCGAAAATCAAAGTGCGGCTATGTTTTATATTTTATTTTGGGTAACTTCCTTTAGAAATTACGTTCGACAGACACAAACCACTCGCCACTTGTGCGCGAATAAAATTCCGGGATATTACTGTCAATTTTACGGTAACGATAATTTAATTTAGGTATAAAACCTTTCCATTGCAGTTTGTTATGCCATAGCGAAATGTTAAAACCGTATTCTTTATCTTGTCGTTTTTTCATTGGGAAATAGAAATTTTCTGCACGAAAATAACGTTTCACATAGCGCAGGCTTAAACGGGTAGCAAAATCCTTAATTTGCCAGACGGTGCCGATATTGACACCTCGACGAAGTGAGGACTCTGCTTTGTCTTTGCTGCGATCCATACTGCCTTCAATCCCGCCGAAAAGTAACCAATTCGGTTTCGCTTGATAACTTAATGCGAATGTTGCGCCGTTAATATAGCCGTTATGACGGCGTGCAACATTGACATCCGCATAGCGTTTTTGCGTGTGGGAAAGCGTGCCGGAGAACGACCAAAGTGCGGTCAATTCACGGCGTAAATCTGCGGTAATGCCATAATTTTGACTATAACGTGGTGCGCCTAACCAATTTTGCTCAAAAAACGGCGTCAATCCTAAAGATTGTAAGGCGGAACGATGACGATAGCCCAATGCGGCGTAAAGTGATTTTTCGCTATAATCTTGATTATCCCAGTAATGCACGCCGCCAAAACGGCTGTTTAATGTCACAAAATGATTGCCGGCGACATTGATTTCACGGCTTAACCCAAGTCCGTAACGAAAACCATGCGCTTTTTGTGGCAAAGATTCTTTGTCTTTTTTAAAGCGCAATTTACCTAACAAAATATCTTGTTGAGATGACGCGTTATTTACGTTGTCGGTTTGGGTATATTGCCATTCTATGTCGGCTTTCCAGTCTTGGCGTTCTTTCATTGCCTCTAAATAACGTTTGGCGAATTGTTGCATAGGTGGAGATAAATCCGGTTTAGCTCGCTCAAGTACTGCCTTGGCTTGGCGGTATTGTTTATTTTCAAACAACATTACGCCTAAATCGAAACGCGGATAGGCAAGTTCCGGTTTTTCATCAACAATTTGCCGATAAAGACGAATTGCTTGCTTATGGTTGCGCTCCGCACGCAACATCGCCCCTAGGGCATAACGATATAGCGTGACATCGTGCTGAGGTTGCGATTGATAAAGCGGCAACGTTTGTTTCAATATCCCCCATTGTTGTTTTACCACACTATAATTGATCAGTTTTTCCAGTTTAGTTTGGGTATTGTCATTGGATTCAAATGTCATCGGTCTTGAAAGTGCGGTAGATTTTTCCGGCGTTTTTATCTGCGGATCTTCCGTTTTTGGCACGATATTCTTTTCAAAGAAAATAGGCTGTGGTGCTTGGAAGGTTTCAGCTTGAGTAGCTAAGGGAAATAGAATGATAAAATAGGGAAGTTTTTTCATAGTCGATTAGAAAGTAATGCCGTTTAAACCGAGGTTCAAACGGCATTTTTATATTAAAGGAAAAGTTTATTTTTGGATCTCTCCACGTGTACCGCCGAAGCCGATAGCGATATTATCGCTACTAGAATAATGGAGATTACGTTCACCGTTTCTAGGCACAACTTTAAATAATTCTTTTACCTCTTGATCATCATAAGAGACATTTTCTTTACCAAATTCGGCTACACCTGCAATTTCTTCAGCATTTTTTCCGTAAAATAGCAGTAAATATTCCCCTTTCATGTTTGTCCATTTATCAGAAGTCATATCAGAAGATATGCCTTTACCCCAATCTTTGCCGTAGATTTCGGCTAAATTACCTTCATGTAAAGTTAGATTACCTAAACCGTCTAAACCGGTAATATTTCCCTCACCTTTTTTATTGGCAAAATCTACATTATATGTAAGCATTCCTTCTCTATCTTTAGTGAAAGCAGTCCCGATATAAGTCGCTTTACCTTCATTAGGTATATCTTTGGTATTCACTCCATTTAGATAATTGCGTTGTATAGAAACGCTATATGTTTCTCTATTGTACATCGGATCATTAAGGTTTTTATAGTCTTCATATTTACCAACAACAATAGAATATTTTTGATTATAAACATCTATATATGATGTTTGTTTGGATGATTCTTCTCCTCGAACGTTTGAAGATGTAGTTTCTTGTGGGTCATATTTTCGAGTAAATCCTTCAGGTGTTTTATACGCCTCTCTAATGATATTGCGTTTTGCATCTAAAATTGCTGATTGCTCTTTTTCTATTAATAAATTATCTAAATTTTCCAATGCTTTAGTTCGCTCATTTTCAATATTACTATTAGCAAAATTCTGCGCTTCCCAATCATCTAACCCTTTTTCTTTCGCAAGATTAATTAATTCATCGATTTTGGTTTTACGTTTATCTTTCTCAGCAATGTAATTATTGAGATCTTGGACCGCACTTTCTTTATCTGTATAGTTTTTACCGTAGGCAAAATTACGTGCTTCCCACTCCTCTAAACCTTTTTGCTTTGCAAGGGCGGTTAATTCATTGATTAAATTTTCTCTTTCTGTACGTTTATCATTAAGTAATGTTCTTGCTTCATTTAATGTTTTGTCTTTATTTGCGTTTACAAAATTGCGAACTTCATCTTCGGATAAGCTATAGCTTCTTGCTAAACGTTTAAGCGCTATAATTTTGTGAACTTCAACGAGCTGTTCAGTTACAAATGATTTGCTGTTATTTTTGAAATTATCTGCAAATTCGCTAGAATCAACAGTATTTAAACCGTTATGTAATGCAAATTGAAATACTTCATCACGAGTAAGCATTTTTTCTAAGGAGAGTTTTTCATCTAATGCTTTTTGTGCTGCTGCAAGTTCTTCTTGTGCTTTTTGTAAACCTGCTTTTGCTTTATTTAAATCTTGCGCAGAAAGCTGCTCGGCTTGTTTAAGTTTATCTTCTGCCGTTTGCTTTTCATTTTGCGCTTGAGAAAGTTGCGTTTTTAAACGATCGAGTTCAGCCTGTTGCGTGTTAGCTTGATTTTGTGTTGTTTGGTTGTTTTGAATTTCGTTATTGGGCGTAGTTGGGGGGTTATCGCTGTTTCCGCCACCGCTGCTGCCACAGCCGGTTAACGCCAGTAAAAGTGCGGTTGCAATTGAAAGATTTTTGAGTTTCATACGGGATTCCTTAAATTATTTAGGGATTAAAAAGCAAAAGAATTATAATTTTTCGCTAATTTGTGTACAATTAACCAACAATTACAGAAGGTTACCGAGTTGCGGTAGCTATTTGCACTGCGAGAGTAGAATATGAAAATTAATGAAAAAATTCGTCAATTACGTGAACAACACCAATTATCTCAAGAAAATATGGCGGATAAATTAGGCATGTCGGTGACCGGTTATGCCAAAATTGAACGAGGTGAAGTGCGTTCAAATCTGCCACGTTTGGAGCAAATTTCTGAAGTGTTTGATATGGATATTTGCGAACTGCTTTCTTATGGGGAAACTGAAAAAGTTTATTTTAATAATTCAGTCACAGAATCAACAAATTCAAATAATTCAAATAATTTCTTATTCGCTGTTGGTAATGATAATTTAGAAAAAGCCATTCAACAATTGCAATTAATTATTTCTCATAAAGACGAGCTATTGGCACAAAAAGATAAAATTATTCTAGGCTTAGAGCGGGAAATTGCTTTGCTGAGAAATATGCACAAAGCATAGTAACGAGCTGACAATAACAAGAAAAAACAACTAAAAAGAAGACCGCACTTTGATCCTATCAATCAAAGTACGGTCGTTTTTTATTGGTTTTACACAGCCTGTTTAGGTTGTTTGAATACCGTCACTTCAGGTGCTTTACCGGTAAATTTTTCAACCTGAACAATACAGGTATTGGGTGAGTTACCTTGTGCAAGTTTTGATGTGCCTTCATCGCGTGTTAATACATTCGGGCAACCATTTTTACACAAAGGTTTTTCACTTTCACCTAAATCCATTGGGTCATACCATGCACCTTCATGAAGAGCGACAGTACCTTTGATGATATTTTCTGTCACAACCGCACCTGCAAGCACTTGGCCGCGTTTGCTGTGAATGCGTACGATGTCACCGTCTTTAATACCGCGAGCAGCCGCATCTTCAGGATGAATCATTACCGGTTCCCGATCATTGACCGCATATTTTTGGCGTAATGAGGTATGCGCCAATTGGCTGTGTAAACGGTAGTATGGGTGTGGCGTCACTAAGGCGAGCGGATAATCTTGCGTCACGTTGCCGGCAAATTCTTCCGGTTCCATCCAGCTTGCATGCCCTTTACAGTCGTCATAGTTCATTTTGGCGATGACATCAGAATAAATTTCGATTTTACCTGATGGTGTACCAAGCGGATTGAGCAACGGATCTTCACGGAATTCACCATAACGTACCCATTTCTTCGCGGCTTCTCCCGCTTCAAAGCTTAACGGTTTATTTTCTGCCCAGAATTTATCAAAACGAGGCATTGCAACACGGTTTGCACGTGCGGCAGTAAAGGCTGCATTGTAGAATTCTTCCAGCCATTCCATTTCAGTTTTACCTTCGGTGTATTGTTCTTCCACACCTGCTCGTTTTGCGAGTTCAACGAAAATATCATAGTCATTTTTCGCTTCAAATTGTGGCGGAACCACTTGTTTCATCGGGTAAATGCTCATCATGGAGTAGTCGCCTGCCATGGTTAAGTCATTACGTTCATAACTGGTAGTTGCCGGCAAGACAATATCTGCCATGCGCGCAGTTGGCGTCCAGTTTACCTCATTCACAATCACCACATCTGGTTGTTGGAAGGCCTTCACTAAGGTATTGGTATCTTGATGGTGAACAAATGGGTTACCGCCTGCCCAATACACCGCTTTGATATCAGGGTAAGTAATTTCAGTACCGTTATAGTGAATTTTTTTGCCAGGATTGAGCAACACATCTGAAATACGCGCCAATGGGAAAGCAGATTTAGAGGTATCATCCAACCATGTTTTTGCACCCGCTTTGCCTGCTGGACTTGCGGTAATAGAGCCGATAATACCCCCTGTCGCCGTTGGCACCCCACCATTTGAATAGTGATAACTCAAACCAAATCCACCACCTGGCAAGCCAATTTGTCCTAACATAGACGCTAGAGTGACTAACATCCAGTGGGTTTGTTCACCATGGCGTTGGCGTTGCATACCCCAACCACCCATTAACATGGTACGTTTACTAGAAAAATCTGCTGCAAGCTGTTTAATCGTTTCTGCCGGTACACCACAAATTTTTGACGCCCATTCTGCTGTTTTTGGTTGGCCATCAGTTTTACCTAATAAATATTCCTCGAATTTAGCATAACCCGACGTGTATTTTTTCAAGAAATCTTTATCATGCTTACCTTGTTCAACTAAAGTATGCGCAATACCAAGCATTAACGGCACATCCGTTGCTGTATTCACCGGAATCCATTCTGCGTTCAGCATTTGGCAAGTTTCGCTTTTTTGTGGGTCGATACAAATAATGCGTTTTCCACTCGCTTGGAATTTTTTGAAATATTCAATCCCTTTTTGGTCGGTAGACATCCAAGCAATACGCATGGTTGTGAGTGGGTTTGCAGACCAAAGCACAATAATATCGCTGTTTTCTAACACAGATTCCCAGCTGGTTTGTTGTTCATAGACCTCAATAGTACCAAGCACATGCGGCATGATGACTTGCGCAGCACCCGTAGAGTAGTCCCCTTTATGCCCCACAAAACCACCGGTAGCATTCATGTAGCGCTGTAATAACGTACGAGAAGCATGTAATGAACCACAACTAAACCAACCATAAGAACCGGCAAAAATACCTGTTGGCCCATGTTCGTCACGAACACGTTTAAGTTGATTGTGTACTAAATCTAACGCTTCATCCCAAGAAACTCGCACCCATTCATCACGACCACGCATTGCGGTATCACTTTTTCCTGGGTTAGCTAAAAAGCCTTTACGCACCATTGGATATTTCACGCGAGTTTCGCTGTATAGCTGATCAGCAACAACTGTTTGTAATTCGTTTGGTACAGCAGGTTCAATGGCAGGGCCAGATTTCACAACTTTACCATCTTCCACAACCACACCAAGCGGTCCCCAGTGAGCCGCAGTAACTACTGTTTTTATTTCAGCTTCTTTTGCGACCGCACTTTTTGATACAACGCCCACCATACCACCAGAAAGGGCACTACCTGCCACGCCTAAAGATGTTTTTTTCAGAAAATCACGACGTTGTTCATTTACGTTATTCTTTTTCATTTCAGCCTCGTTTTAGATAGTTGGTTATTATTGTTTTGCCATATCTTTGGCATTGCGTTGCAGATAAATAGTTAATGCTCGTACTTCATCTTTGTTCATTGATGTACGGTCTTTCATAGAATTCACCACACCAATCCATTGGTTAGCGGTGTAATGATCTGCACCAATTGCCGCGTGACAACCACTACATTGAGTTTGATTTAACTGATTGCCATATTGATTAAGTGCGGTCAGATCTGATGACATTTTTTCTTTTGCGACATTCACCGCAACATTGATTTCTTTCCACTCAGAATCTGTTACTGCATCATGTATTGTTTTTACGACTTGAACATGGTTACGTGCATCTTCATCCAGTAAAGCAAGCGTGATACGTTTGCCTAACTCTTGATAAACAACCGCTTCAGCTCCCACTTGTTGCCAACCATGTAAGGTGCCTTGAACTTGATCACCATTTACTTTCCATTGTATTAATTCTGCATAAGGCATGAGGCGAACCTCATTTCCTTTATCATTGGTCGCTTTCACCATTTCAGTGGCAAAAATAGCTGAGCCATCAGAGAGAATGCTACCTTGTACGGCAGAGGATTTTTGCGCATTTTGATCGCCATGCACTTCAGGAAGGAAGTGAACAATGCCTTTATGGCAATCAATACAGGTTTGGCCGTTTGTTTGAGCATCTGTATGGGTTTGTTTTGCTAATTTAGTTTGTTGTGAAAGCTCCATTGCATCAAAACTGTGGCAGCTACGACAGGTTTCTGAATCGTTGGCTTTCATATCATTCCATACCATTTGAGCAAGCTCTGCACGATGGGCTTCATATTTTTCTTTATTCTCAATCTTACCTTGTGCTTCATACCACAAGTCTTTTAAAGCAATAAATTTAGCTTTGACATAATGCCAGCCTTCTTTTGGAATATGGCAGTCTGAACATTGTGCTCGCACACCTTTTGCATTAGCAAAGTGGCTCGAGCCTTCCCATTCTTCTTTTGGATAGCTCATTGAATGACAACTGACACAAAACTCTGGTGAACTTGTTTTATGCATAACCCACTGCGTTCCCCACAATACCACAGCGCCGACACCAGCCAAGCAAAGTGCGGTGACGATTTTCTTCATTTTTGACATAGACACTCCAACTATACAAACAACAAAAACATAACTACAAATAAGTATTATGGATTGTAGGCATATAGTGAGAAAGAAACTATGATCTTGCTCAATAAAAGGCTAAACACTCATGAGATAAAAATAAAAAAACATTAATAAATCAATATATAATGTTTTGTATTTAATCTAATTAGGAAAATTTAAGAATGAAGAAATTGATTAACGCGTTCAAGCACGGCTTTTCTCACGTTATCCTTTTCAAAAAGGATTTCATGTTTTGCTTGAGGTACAAGCATGGATTCTGCATGCGGAAAAAGTGCGGTCAATTTTTCAAGATTTTTGTTATCCACTATCTTTTCCTTTTCCGCTTGTAGGATAAGCACGGGTATTTCCACTCTTGGAATGATTTTAGGGAGCGCTTTGATTGCATTTAAACACAAATGTACCCAACGGAATGTCGGGCCACCTAAGTGAATAGCTGCGCGTTTTCGATTAACTCGGTTCATCCATTTCATTCGCGTTTTAGAATGACTAAGTTCATTAAGGTTTAAATCTGCCGGTTTGTAATGTCCTTTGCCAAAAACATAACGATGACCTTGACCAAATGCCATCATCGTTGCAATGATGATTTCATCTCGTAACGGATGTTTCATGGGAACGCCAAAGAAAGGCGAAGAAAGCACAGCCTTTTTAATATGATGATCGTAATTGGCTAGATAATAGGTAGAAATCAAAGCGCCGAGGGAGTGTGCAAGAATATATTGCGCTTGATAAGAATAAAGTGCGGTCGTTTTTTCAATGATTTTTGCCATATCATCAATATAAAAACGAAACTCATCTAAATGCCCTTTTTGAGGAATAATACGCTGTGAATAGCCTTGTCCTCGGTGATCGAAAAGCAAAACATCATAACCTTGTTGATAAAAGTCATAAGCCAACTCAGTCCATTTCAGCATATTTTCTGCTCGACCATTAACCAAAATCATCAATTTTCTGACCGCGCTTTCAGGCTGAACCAAATGACGATAAGCTAATTTGATATTTCGTTCACCAGAAAGATATTGCGTCGGAAATTGCTCAAAAAAAGGCAATAACTCTGCAAGAGCAAATTGATGAAAATGAGGTTCTCTGATCATAATTTTTTAATGAAAAGGGCGTAGTAAATACGCCCTTTGTAGTGAAAGTAAAACTTATGCCACCAATTGTTTTAAGATACGGCGAACTGGCTCTGCAGCGCCCCATAATAATTGGTCACCTACAGTGAATGCCGCTAAGTATTCCGGACCCATTGCCAATTTACGTAAACGACCAACCGGTACGCTTAATGTACCTGTTATTTTCGCTGGAGTTAATTCACGTAATGTGGTTTCTTTGTCGTTTGGAATCACTTTCACCCATTCATTGTGAGACGCTAAAATTTGTTCGATTTCTTCTAACGGTAAGTCTTTTTTCAGTTTGATAGTGAATGCTTGGCTGTGGCAGCGTAATGCACCGATACGCACACATAAACCATCAACAGGAATTGGATTGTCACTTAAACCTAAGATTTTGTTGGTTTCTGCATAGCCTTTCCATTCTTCTTTCGTTTGTCCTGTTTCAGGGAGAAGTTTGTCAATCCAAGGGATTAAGCTTCCCCCTAATGCTGCACCGAAGTTATCCGTTGGGAAGCTACCAGAACGCATTTCTGCCGTCACTTTACGTTCAATATCTAAAATTGACGAAGCAGGATCTTTTAATTCACTTGAAACCGATTGTTCTAATAAGCCCATTTGTGAAATCAATTCACGCATATTTTTTGCGCCCGCACCTGAAGCCGCTTGGTAAGTTGCAACAGATACCCATTCCACTAAATCTTTTTCAAACAAACCACCGATAGCCATTAACATTAAGCTCACGGTACAGTTACCGCCTACAAAAGTTTTGATGCCTTTTTTCAAGCCTTCAGAAATTACGTGTTGGTTTACCGGATCAAGCACGATAATTGCATCATCTTTCATGCGTAGTGCAGACGCCGCATCAACCCAATAACCATCCCAACCTGTTGCTTTTAATTTTGGATAAACTTCATTGGTATAGTCGCCACCTTGGCAGGTCACGATAATGTCTAATTTTTTAAGTTCTTCAATGTCGAATGCATTTTTAAGTTCACCCGCCTCTTTTCCTGCAAATACAGGTGCTTTTTGACCTGCTTGAGAAGTGGTGAAGAAAACTGGATTAATATTGGCAAAATCTTGCTCTTGCACCATACGATCCATTAATACGGAACCGACCATTCCGCGCCAACCGATAAAACCGACGTTTTTCATGAATTTTTCCTTATTTTATGTTGTGTTGAATGGGTCTATTAATTACAGGCTTTACGCTACAAAATCAAGCTTTTTTAGAAAAAATGAGGCTTTGTTTAATTTTTCTCAATAAAAAAATCCCCTTTCGGGGATTTATTGATTATTTATCTGCTTTTTTCGTGGTTTTCTTTACCGTTTTTTTCGGCTCAGATTTACTTTCAGATTTGACCTCACTTTTCTTTGTCGGGGTAGACTTGGTGGTCTTCTCTTTTGTGGTTGCAGATTTAGTTGTTTTTTTCTTTGGCTTTTCAGCTAAATTTGCCGCTTTCCATTCCTCAAATTTTTCAAGTAATACTTTACCCATTGGGCTTGGATCGCCTGTAAATAAGGTTTGGAGGCCATTATTCTCAATGATATGACGGCGAAGTGCTAAACGTTCTTGATGATTTTCTGCTAAACGAACTGCACGCTCAACATATTCATCTACCGTATTTGCAATTAACCATTCCGGTAAACCTAAACGTTTGAATAACCCTTCATCAATATGTTCATGCACTTCTGCACCAGTTTTACATACGCCCACTAAACCTAACGTCACCATATCAATAATGCCGTTGGTGTTACCGAATGGGAATGGGTTTACCATCATATCGCAGTTATGCAAAATACGAAGATATTGATCATAAGGTGCATGTGGGTGAGCTGTCGCATCATTGCCTAAATAAGATTTAATAAAACGCTCAACATAAGGATGCGTCACACCACTAGATTGACCTAATGCAAAGTGGAAATGCACTTTCACATTAGCACGATCACGAATAGCCTTTAATGCTGCCAAGAAATAGGGGTTAAGCTTCATTGTGGTAGAGGCAATACCAATATTCACCACTTCAGGGTTTTCACGTAAGCGATATTCTACGTGTTGTGGTGCAAGTGCTGAAGGCACATAAGGTAAGGCATCTTTCGGTAAACGCAATAATTGCTCACTGAAACATTTTTCAGAACCTACATAATCATCTTCTACAATCACATATTCAATAAAATCAGAATGTGTCGTAGCTGGGTGACCTAAAGCAATCACTTGAACTGGTGCAAGGCGTGTATTGCTTGCAAAAATAGTGGTTAAATCCATCCCAATACTTGGCATATAAAGAACGGCTGCACCATTTTTTTCACAAATCTCTTTTAATTCATTCAATTTACCAAAAATATTATCACCTTTTAATAAATGGAATTCATCAAACACCGCTTGACCCGCTGCATCTACAGCTTCATTACCCACACCAATTAAATGAAAACGCTCACGCGCAGCAATCATTGAGGTGGAATGCGTACGGTAAATTGAATGAGATGAATGGAAATGCTCCAATAATACGACCATGACAGGTTTACCATCACGTTCACCTAATTTCGTGACATCGCGATCTGTCCATCCACCTTGCAATAAATGACGACGAATAACTTGGTTTAATGCTTTTTTCACCCAGTGTTTATTTTCAGCAATATCGTAGCTGCAATGCATATACACATCGTGTGAAATTGCACTCGGCACATTATTTAAATTTTCAATTGTCGCTAATTTTTCAGGGAACCATTGTAAAAGCGTACCACGCTTAGAAAATGATTGTTCTGTACCAATAAAACGTGGTGATTGCAATGCAAAACAAAGGGATGCGCATAACTCTGGATCTAAATTCCATAAAGCATCAAGATTAACATTCACATTAGATTCTGGCAGATAGAAAATACAGAATTTAATTAATGATGATCTCGTATTGTCTAAATGGAAATCGGATAAATTGGTTTTATCTGGATTGCGGTTATAAGCTTGTAAAACATGATCCGCATTCACAAATGGCGATGATGCAAAAATCATATTAATCCAACGTTGTAAGGTAAAGAAACGTTGTGCTCCGCCTTCAGAAATATCTAATTTAGGATCAGAAAATAGCTCGCTCATTGCTACCGCTACACGGGTACAAAAATGCTTAATTTTATCTTGTACTAATTCATCATTTAATTGGCTAGGATAATCAATTTCAATGCCTTCAATGCCACCAAAATTAGTATCAATTTTGCTTAAAATATCGAGCAATTCTACGCAAGCTGCTTCATAATTTTTTGCCGCAACTTCTTGTTCAAAACGGATAACACTTGGTTGTTTTTGTGCTTCTGCCATTTCTAAATTCCTTTGGTAAAAAATAAATAAAATTAATAATTAACAGGTTCCCCACAGATCATATTCATCTGAATGGGTAATGGTTACTTTAATAAATTCGCCTACTTTCACTGGCGCGCCACTTAGATTTTCAATATAAACTAAGCCATCAACTTCTGGTGCATCAGCTTTAGTACGGCCAATGATACCTTCGTCATCAATTTCATCCACAATTACATCAAGCGTTTGGCCAATTTTTTGTTTTAATCGTTCAGCCGAAATTTCTTGTTGTAACTGCATAAAGCGGTGGAAACGTTCTTCTTTTACATCTTCAGGCACTTGATCGGCCATTTCAGTTGCAGGAGCGCCTTCTACTGGGCTAAATTTGAAACAGCCCACGCGATCAAGTTGTGCTTCTTTTAAGAAATCCAATAACATTTGGAAGTCTTCTTCTGTTTCACCCGGGAAACCTACAATAAAAGTTGAACGCAAAGTTAAATCTGGACAAATCTCACGCCATTGCTTGATACGTTCTAAAGTGCGGTCAATTTTTCCTGGTCTTTTCATTGCTTTTAAAATTTTAGGACTCGCATGTTGTAATGGAATATCCAAATAAGGCAACAATAGACCTTCCGCCATTAATGGAATTAAATCATCCACATGAGGATAGGGATAAACGTAATGTAAACGTACCCAAATACCTAATTTACCAAGCTGTTTACACAAGGTCATTAAGTCATTTTTAATTGGCATACCATTCCAGAAAGCCGTTTTCACGCCACCTTCTTTGCGTTGTGTATCCATTGCATAAGCAGAAGTATCTTGTGAAACAACCAATAACTCTTTCACGCCTGCATCAGCAAGACGTTTTGCTTCATCCAATACTTGCGTGATAGAGCGGCTTTCTAAATCCCCACGTAATGAAGGGATTATACAGAATGTACAACGATGATCACAGCCTTCTGAGATTTTCAAATAAGCATAGTGTTTTGGTGTTAATTTCACCCCTTGTTTTGGTACAAGGCTGGTATATGGATTATGCTCAGGTTTAGGAACGTACTTGTGTACTTGTGCCATTACCGTTTCATAACTGTGCGGACCGCTCACTTCCAATACTTTCGGGTGAACTTGACGAATTTGATCTTCTTTTGCACCTAAACAGCCGGTCACAATCACGCGTCCGTTTTCTTCCAACGCCTCTCCAATGGCTTCAAGGGATTCCTGTACAGCACTATCAATAAAACCGCAAGTATTCACAATAACCAAGTCCACATTTTCATAACTTGGCACAATGTTATACCCATCAGTACGTAATTCAGTCAGAATACGTTCGGAATCCACTAAATTTTTAGGACAACCTAAACTTACAAAGCCAATATTCGGCGTTGATTTTTGCATAAATTTATTCTCAGCTATCATCATCTTTCAAAACTTTAGATTTTACTCAATTTCAAGCCGAAAGGCGATAAATTAAAGGTAAATTGATTGTAAATTTGCCCATTAAAGTCCTTTTTTCAGGTAGAATAATGCCCGTTTTTTTATTTACTCATATTCATTATTAACATGGAAAATTCTTTTCTTTTTTCGACCGCTCTTGAACAGACGGCTTATTTACTTATCCTAGGGAAAATGCTACTCGCACTTGTACTTGGCGGGATTATTGGCTTAGAACGTGAACTTAAACACAAACCGGTTGGGGTCAAAACCTGTGCCATTATTGCGGTGACGACTTGTGTACTGACGATTGTATCTATTCAAGCCGCAGAACATTATGCGCAAGTTTCAGATAACATTCGAACTGACCCTATGCGACTTGCCGCACAAGTAATCAGTGGTATCGGTTTCTTAGGTGCAGGGGTTATTTTGCACAAGAAAAATGATGCTATTTCAGGTTTAACCACTGCAGCAATCATCTGGGCTGCGGCAGCTATTGGTGTGGCAACAGGTGCTGGTTTTATTTTTGATGCGATTATTGCCACTTTAATGATTTTAATCGCCATCCGTATCAGCCCGATTGTGCAACGTTATGTTCGCCGTAAAACCTATAAAAAGCGTACTCGATTGGCTATTCAGCTAAGTTCTGCGAACGGTATTAGTAAAGTCACAGATTTATTACTCAAACATGACTATCGTATTGAAAATATCTCGGTAAAAGACCAAGCTAGCGGCGAAGTTCGCTTGCAAGTACGATGCTACAACATCGATAATGAAATGCTAAAAGATGTCTATACGCTGTTAAAAACAGAAGATGAAGTACTGAGTGTGGATGTAGAAAATTAAAACTCTACTTATTCAAGTGATACTCTAGTTAATTTAGGTAAGCGATAAATAATCAAAGAAATTAAAATTAAACTACAACCTAATATTTTTATGAACGAAAATATTTCACCTAAAAAAAATATGCTTAAAACCAGAGTCCATATAGGTTCTAATAACATTATAACTGCTGCATTATTAATACTGCACTTATTTTGAGCAATAGTTTGTAAAAAAACCCTTAAATTGGTAGCAATAAGGATACTACCTGCAAACCAAAATAAGGTATTCATAGAGATGGGGAATAGCCATTTTTCTACCAATAAAGAATATAATCCAGCCAAAACTCCAACAACTCCGATCTGAATTGTTGTCAAAGCCAATGGTGGAATATTCTTAGCAAATTGATTATTTAACACAAAATATAATGCAGCAGAAATAGAGGCTAGTAAGAAAATAATATTACTCAAGGAAAAATGGAACATGCTGCTTTTTTGTCCCAATAAACAATAGAGCCCTAATACAGCAATAGGTAGTGAAATCCAAAAAATTTTTTGAGGTTTATGCTTAAATAATCCCCAAGATATTAAAGGAGCGATCAGCATTGATAGACTATATAAGAAAGCTCCTTCCCCTAAGTATTCGCTTAATATTAATCCAGAAATCCATAATACCATCGTTAGTATATAAGCTAAACCAACACTCACAGCTTTCATTATTTGAAAAAATTCTAACTTACAAATTGTAGAATAGGAAAAGGGCAAAAATATAAGAAATGCAATGGTGAAACGAAGGCCAATAAACCCCATCTGTGGCATTCCCTCTAAAGAATATTTAGAAAAAAACCAACCTGAAGCAGCAATAAAAGTTACAAAAAATAAAATAAGTTCGCCAGAATACTTACGCATAAATTAATAATATAAAAAAACCTGTACTTATTTAACGTAAGTACAGGTAGATAGCCTATTTAGATTTATAGATCAAAATTGCTCTATCATCAAAGGTATAATTACCTTTTACGACTCCTTTTGTTGATGGGTTTTCAATGCGCAATGGGTCGTTTTTTAGTTCTTCTTTCAATTGATTTTCATAACTATCAACAGTTGCTTCTTTCGGATAAGTTTCATATCCATCTGAAGATAATTCAATCACTTTAGGAGTTTTATCAAACTTCCAAGTTTTTAATTCCGATTCAGGGATATTAAAACCATCAATTGCCCAATATTGGAAAGCTTTTGGAGCGTTTGGGTTGTTTTGAAATTCAGATTGTCTTTTCAGCAAAGGAAGAATATAAAAACGACCTAAATCATTTTCTTCTATTTGCTCAGGTGTTAATTTCAAATCTTTTAGAATTTTTACTCTCAAAGCACTATTTAATACATCAACATATTTAGCTTCATCATTGTAATTAACCCCATCAATTCTTGCCTTTGAGTCACCAATTGCAACAAGCTCATTGGTATCCAAGTTATACCAAATTAATGTTGCTGTTGGTCTAAACAATGGATTCTTTTCAAAATCCATGTCTGGATTCTTAGCATAAAATTCTTTGAATTTCTCATTAATTTTCTGCAAAATCGCTAATTTATCTGTATTAGGAGGAAGCGATTGGAAAACATCTTGAATGATATCTCTGCTAACTCGACCTCCTTTTTTGCCGTCATATTTCTTACCAGATTTATCAGTCGCTCCATCAAAAACGGCAAGATAGTGATCATTGAAAAATAATCCATCTTCACAAATTTGATTATTTTTCTCACCGGCCCCTCCTTTGCCTTGAATAAAGTAATCAATAGAACCACTTTTCACTGATGTCTGCACAAGCTTATCATAAGTCAGATCATCCTGAGCAAACACACCCAATGAAATAAAAGGTAATACTAATAATGCTTTTTTCATCATTTCCTCCTTAGTAAGGAATTCCTGTTATTTATTGAAATATACTTTTTTTAATGCCATCTCTAAACCTCGAAATTCAGCCAGACCTTTTAAACGTCCAATAGCGGAATACCCAGGATTTGTTTTCTTATGCAAATCATCCAACATCTGATGTCCATGATCTGGTCTCATAGGAATCAATCTAGTCTCACCATTATTTAAACGACGATACTCTTCAGTTAATAATGCTTTTACTACATTAAACATATCCACATCTCCTTGTAAATGAGAAGCCTCATGGAACGTTAATGGATTATCTTCTCTTTCTGTTGAGCGTAGATGAGCAAAGTAAATACGATCGGCAAATTGTTCTGTCATTTTAACTAAATCATTATCTGAACGAACACCATAAGACCCAGTACACATAGTAAAACCATTTGCTGGAAGCGGTTCTACTTCAACAAACCATTGCATATCCTCTATAGTAGATACGATACGAGGTAACCCTAATATTGGACGAGGAGGATCATCAGGATGAATAGCCAGTTTAACACCAACCTCTTGTGCAACCGGCACAATTTGATTTAAAAAATAGGCAAGATGAGAGCGGAATTTTTCTGGTGAAATATCTTTATAACGATCTAATTGTCCTTGGAACTCTTCCAAAGTATACCCTTCTTCTGCACCAGGAAGACCAGCAATAATATTATTAGTTAATTGCTTAATATCTGCTTCCGTCATCTTTTCATAATAACGTTTAGCTGCTTCCTGTTCTTCCTCTGTATAACTTAACTCTGCATTAGGACGTTTCAGAATATGCAATTCAAAGGCAGAAAAAGCTATATGATCAAAACGTAGAGCCTTAGAACCATCAGGCAATTCATAAGCTAAATCTGTACGTGTCCAATCTAAAACAGGCATAAAGTTATAACAAACTGTATCAATACCACATTTAGCTAAATTACGAAGAGTTTGTTTATAATTATCAATCCAAATCTGATAATTGCCAGTTTGTGTTTTTATTTCCTCATGTACTGGCACACTCTCAACTACAGACCAAACTAGCCCTGCTGTTTCAACTTCTGCTTTTCGTTTTTCAATTTCCTCAATACTCCAAACCTGCCCATTTGGAATATGATGCAATGCTGTTACAATACCTGTCGCACCTGCTTGTCTAATATCCGATAGAGATACCGGATCTTTGGGTCCATACCAACGCCATGCTTGTTCCATTTGAACCTCCTTCTTAATTTTAACGATCTACAACAATTGGACTCATATTAAATAGATAACCATCAAAATCAGGATCATCTACATCAGATAACTCAAAAAGTTTTTGTTTTACATTTTCTAAGTGTTGCCACATAGCTTTCTTTGCCATTGCGGGATCTTTACGTTGCAATGCCGTTATAATATTTTCATGATCTTGTAACCAAAGATGCCGATAACTCTGATTTGGAATATGTAAATGTAATCCTTGCCACATTTTGCTATTTATACGTAGCTCCCAGAGCGCCTTTTGCATATGTACAATTACTTCATTTTGCGTAATTTCAGCAATTGTTTGATGAAAATCTTCATCAGCCACATAATCTTCATCACCTTGATCTAAATTGGAACGTTCTCTAGCCAGAATTTCTTTTAAACGAACAATATCTGAACGAGTTGCTTGTAATGCAGCAAATTCAGCAATACTACTTTCCAATAATTGACGAGCTTGTAATAATTCAAAAGGTCCAACATCAACTTTATCAAGCACATCATCATTGCTTGCCTGTCTTTGAGGCAAAGCAATAACATATACGCCTGAGCCTTTTCTTACCTCAACTAGATTTTCTAATTCCAACATAATGATAGCTTCACGAATAACCGTTCTACTAACATCAAAATACTCTGCTAAATCTCGCTCTGCAGGTAATTTTTCACCAACTTTATATTGATTATTATTAAGTTGTTCTTTTAATTCATTTCCAATCTTTTTATAGGATCTTAATTCATCAAAGTTCATTACTCTTCTCTAATTAAATATTATTTAAATTTAGTTTAAAGCCATTATTCACCATGTTTCCATTAATAACAAAATCTCTTTCTTCTGAAATTGGAATCCTAAATTTAATCTCATTATATTTAGGCAAATAACCACCTGATTTAGTAATAGTTAATTCAATAGTACTATTGGTACATTTAAGGTCAATATTTAAAATTAGGCATTTACCTTTTTGATAATCAAATGTTTCACCATCATCATCAAAAATTGTAATACTTCTTTGACCATGGTTGATAAAAGGCATGATAAGCAACTCACGATAATCATCTATTAAAGTATTTTTATATCCCTTTTTAGTTAGAGGGATAATACTACCAGCTCTTACAAATAGAGGTATCCTTTCCAATGGAGCATCAGCTATTATCGTTTCGCCGCTATTAAACCATTGGTGAGAATAAAAGTCATACCAACCTGTTAAATTTTGTGGCAAATAAACTTCTCGTTTACGTTGATTTTCTTCAACCACAGAAGCCACCAATAAATCTTCACCAAACAAATAATCATCATTTTCAGCAAACGTATTAGGATCATTCTCGTGATCTAAGAAAGTTGGGCGTAACATAGGCTCATTTTCATTATGAGATTTCCAAAATGCATTATAAATATAAGGCATTAAACAATAACGTAATTGAATAGCATCACGAATAATATTCGTTACTTGAGGATACATCCAGGGTTCATTAACCGTTTTATCATCATTCCAAGAATGGATAGTAAATCGAGGATGCATTACACCATTTTGAACCCAACGAACAAAGAGTTCTGCATCAGGTTTATTACCCGAAAAGCCACCAACATCATGCCCTACATTGTGGAGAGCAGAAAGACTCATCCCTAATCCCATTTTGATATTATATTTTAGAGTATTCCAACTTGTTCGATTATCTCCAGACCAAGTTTGAACATAACGATTCATTCCTGGAGAACCCGAACGGGATATTAAATAAGGGCGTTTATTTGGAGCATGTTCTAGTTGTGCTTCATAGGAAGATTTCATCATTAACAATGGTTGCAATGGTCTCAACAATTTAATTGGCATTCCCCTACCAAAATAATGACATTTTGCATAGTTATCCCATACTTCAAATTCATTATTATCATTCCATGTAGAATCAATACCATTATCTAATAATTGTTTTTTTATATTTGACTTCCACCAATCGACAGTATCCATATTGGTAAAATCCAAATGTGATCCCTCATCATCCCAAAACATTGATCGTTCTGGCGCATTAGATTCAGAATCTTTGATAAATAAACCTAATTCTTCCACTTCTTCATAGCGTGGATGATCTTGTAATAAACAAGGTTTAATGTTGGCTGCTAATTTCATTCCTGCATCATGAAAATGCTTAGCCATTTCTAATGGTTGAGGAATTTTTTCTTTGTTCCAATTGAAAACATAGCGTTTTCCATTAATTGAAGTATAGCCTGATGAAAGTTGGAAAGAATCACATGGAATATCGTGCTTATCGCATAAATCCACAAATTTTTTTAACTGTTCTTGCGCATCTGGAGCATCGGTATAACTCATAGTCGATCCGCTATAACCTAAACTCCATTTTGGACCAAAAGCTGTACCCCCAGTTAATTGACAATATTTTTTGGTTACATCAATAATTTTTGGTCCAAGAATAACGTAATAGTCAAGATCTCCATCTTCTGCTTTATAAGAACGATAATAAGCATGGTAGTTATCAATTTCACTACCCAAGACAAACCAGCAAGGTGACAAATTATCATAATAAAGCCCATAACTGACATCTGAAGTATGAGTAATATAGAATGGAATATGTTTATATAGTGGATCTGTATACTCTGCGTTGTAGCCCATTGCATCTATATTACGCATTTCAAAACGACGACCATGTCTATTAAGGTTACCTGTTTTTTCACCTAAACCATAGTAATAGTGATCAACAGATCGGTTTATAAAATGAGAAATATCAGAATTAGATATACCCATTAAATATGCGCCTGTTTTTCTATCCATCATCAATGGCTTCCATTTTTCACCTTGTTTGAATTCCCATTCAAGATAAAGTGGCTGATGGACTGTTAAACGTAAAAGTGCGGTTGAAATTTCAAGTGTTTTTTCTGTTTGAATAAGCTGATAATTAGGCAAAGAGAACCCATCTAATGACCATTTATCTCGACCTTTCCATTCAACATCTTTTTTGTTTGGAGTTATAGCCCAAGTATGAGGAAGTTTAAATTCATTATTTCGTGTAAAGGCCACACGAATAATGTCATTTTCCAAAACAAAAATATGCAATATAAATCCATGATCACATGCCAAATCAATACGATTTTTTTCGTTTTTAATAAACTGCCATTGTTTTAATGTTTTCATCTTTGCCTTTCTCCGAATTAATAGCCTAACAGCATTTGTGGTAAAGCTAAGCTAAGTGATGGAATATAGGTTACTAATAATAAGGTTAAAATAAGAACAATATAAAATGGTAAAAGAGGCTTAATTACTTGATTAATTCTTACTCCACCAACAGAGCAACCGATAAATAATGCGCTACCAACAGGAGGGGTACAAATACCAATAGATAAGTTAAATGCCATCAAAATACCAAAATGAACAGGATCCATACCTAATTCAGTCACTATTGGTAAGAAAATTGGGGTAAAAATTAAAAGTGCTGGCGTCATATCCATAAACACACCAACAATTAATAAAATAATGTTGATAATTAAAAGTATGACTATAGGGTTATCTGAAATATCCAACAGAGCATCACTGATAGTGTAAGGAATATCCGCATTAGCCATTGCCCAAGACATCCCCATGGAAGTGCCTATTAAAAGTAAGACGATAGAAGTTGTTAATACAGATTCAAGAATAATTCCTGGTAACTCTTTAATTTTCACTTCACGGTAGAAGATTACAGCTAATACCAAGGTATACACTACTGCAAACGCTGAAGCTTCAGTTGCTGTAAATATACCACCAATAATCCCTCCCATAATCACAATAACCAAACCTAAACTTGGTAATGCATCTAAGGTTTTTTTAACGACTTCGGATTTTGTTGGCTTAGGAGATACTGGATAGTTTCTTTTTTTCGCAATAAACCCAATAATTACCATTATGGAAAGTCCCATTAAAATTCCTGGAATGTATCCAGCTAAGAATAATGCACCAATAGACGTTCCACCTGAAATTAAAGAATACACAATAAAAGTATTACTTGGTGGAATAAGTAGACCTGTAGGACAAGATGCAATATTTACTGCTGCAGAGAAAGCTGGATCATACCCTTCTTTTTTTTGAAGAGGTGACATTATTCCACCCATTGCAGCTCCCGCTGCAACTGCAGATCCCGAAATAGAGCCAAACATCATATTAGCTAACACGTTAACGTGAGCGAGTGAGCCTGGTAAACGACCTCCAAGTACTTTAGCAAATTCAATAAGTCGAATAGCAATACCTCCACGATTCATAATATTCCCTGCCAAAATAAAGAATGGAATAGCTAATAATGAGAAACTATCTAAACCTGATGCCATCTTTTGAGAAATTACTGCAATAGCAGAATCAAAAGGAATGGAAAGAGAAATCGTTAATAATGATGCCAATCCAATAGAAAATGAAATTGGTACACCAATAAATAGTAAAATAAAGAAACTAGAACATAGAACAATAACACTTGACCAATCCATTTTATTCACCTTTAACCATAATTTGAGATTGATTACTTGTGATGGTCTTGAGATTTTCATAAACATCACGTATTAAATAAATCAGCATAAAAAAGCCACTTAAAGGAATTGCAAAATAGATCAGCCCCATTTGGATACCAAGAACAGGCGAAAGCTGGCCATTGCTAAAAGTATCAAGTACTAAATTTATTCCACCATAGCACATAATAATTGCAGAGAAAGCAATACTAATAAGATTAATCACGAGAAATAAACGACTTTGATTAATTGGTGAGTTTTCTAATTTAATAGCGAGAAGATCGATAGCTAAATGCTTCTTTTTACCTAAAGCATAGGCTGCACCAACAAGACCAACCCAAATAAATAAAAATCGGGCAATTTCATCAGTATAAGTACTTGGTGCATTAAGAATATAGCGAGACATAACTTGCCATACAACACAACATACTAGGAATGAACTTAATACAACACATAATGTAGAAAGTATTTTGTCCATTATTAAGATGAATCTATTCATCGTACTAGCCTCCTATAGAGTTTTTATTATAAAATGGTTTACCAATTATCTTTAACTTTTCTTTTTTTGCAAATTTTTTTTATTAAATTCGTGATCTGGATCACCAATTTAAAAAAATTGGATTGACCACTTTTAAAATATTTGCAATATTACAAAATAACGACATCAAATGCTGTTGGTCGCTAACATTATTATTTATAAAATTCTTAATATATGTATGGAGATTTTTATGCGTACTAAGAAAAACCTACTTGCTTTTGCTTTAACTATTGCTCTTTCTGCAGGTGTATCGCTTTCAGCATCAGCGAAAACAACATTGAAATTAAGTCACAATAATGACAAAACCCACCCTGTTCATATTTCGATGCAATATATGGCTGATGAAGTTAAAAAATTAACAAATGGTGAAGTAATAATCCGCATTTATCCTAATAGTCAATTAGGAACCCAGCGAGAATCAATGGAATTACTCAAAGCTGGATCCTTAGATATGGCTAAATCAAATGCTAGTGAATTAGAAGCATTTGAACCATCCTACGGTGCATTCAATATTCCATATTTATTCCACGATGTAGATCATTATTACAAAGTATTAACAGACAAAGACATCGGACAAAAAATTCTTGATGCCTCTAAAGATAAAGGTTTTATCGGTTTAACTTACTATGATGGCGGCGCTCGTAGTTTTTATGCGGCTAAACCAATTAAATCTCCTGAAGATTTAAAAGGTATGAAAATTCGTGTTCAGCCAAGTCCAACGGCTGTTGAAATGATTAAATTAATGGGAGCATCTCCAACTCCTTTAGCTTATGGAGAACTCTACACTGCCTTACAACAGAAAGTAGTAGATGGGGCTGAAAATAATCAAACAGCACTAACTCTAGCTCGTCATGGTGAAGTGGCTAAATTCTATAGTGAAGATGAACACACTATGATTCCAGATGTATTAGTTATCGGTCAAAAATCTTGGGATAAACTTACTCCAGAACAGCAAAAAGCACTAAAAAAAGCCGCTGACGATTCAATGATGTATCATAAAGATTTATGGCAAAAAATGATTGCTGAAACCACACAAGAGGCAAAAGATAAACTAGGTGTTGAATTTGTGAAAGTAGATAAAACTCCGTTTATTGAAGCAACAAAGTCAATGCATGATGTAGCGAAACAAAATCCTGTTCTTAAAGACTATATTGAAAAAATTGATTCATTAGCAACAAAATAATATTAGCGGAAAAGGATACGGAATTCCGTATCCTTTTTCTATTTAAGAGGGTTTTATGAAAAAAATTGCACTCATTGGTGAATGCATGATTGAACTAAATGGTAAACCATTTGGGAATATGTGGCAAAGCTATGGTGGGGATACTTTAAATACAGCGACATACTTATCTCGTATAAGTAAAAAAGAAGACGTTTCTATTCATTATGTTTCAGCTTTAGGTACTGACAAATTAAGCTATGAAATGTTAACCCATTGGCAAAATGATGGAATAAATACAGATTGTGTTTTACTTGATTCAAAACATCAACCAGGCTTGTATTTGATTCAACTTGATGAAAAGGGGGAAAGAACATTCCTATATTGGAGAAATGATTCTGCTGCTCGGTATCTTCTCTCAAATTCTAATTTTTCTGATATTGTTAATCAATTAAAAAAAATGGATATGATCTACTTAAGTGGTATTTCTCTTGCTATTTTACCTAAAAATGACCGCACTTTATTGATTAAAATTTTAGAAAACCTACACCAAAAAGGAATTGAAATTGTCTTTGATAGTAACTTTCGTCCTAAACTTTGGGAAAATTTACAAGAAGCACAAGAATATTATAGACAACTATTACCTTTAGTTGATTTAGCTCTAGTTACATTAGATGATGAAAAAGCTCTATGGAATGACACAAACGAAGAAGAAACATTACACCGTTTAAAACAAATTGGCATTCCAAAAGTGATTTTAAAGTGCGGTCAAAATGGAGCTATTTTTTATGATAAAGATCAAAGAAAAACAGCTCAAGTTGCAACTCAAATTATTAATAATGTAATAGATACAACTTCTGCTGGCGACTCGTTTAATGCAGGTTTTTTACAAGGCTATTTAACAGGTAAATCATTAGAAATTTGTTGCCAACAAGGTAATAAACTTGCCGGAATAGTGATTCAACATAAAGGGGCAATTATTGATAAAACAGCCACTTCTTATCTTAAATCTGAATTTAATTAATGGAGGAATTTGTTATGAATATTGCAGCAAAACATAACTTAGAAAACAAACTTATTGTTATTACTGGTGCTGGTGGTGTACTTTGTGCATTCCTGGCAAAACAACTTGCAAAAACTAAAGCAAAAATAGCTTTATTAGATATAAATCTTGATGCAGCAAATATTGTTGCAGAAGAAATTAATCAGTCTGGCGGTATAGCAAAAGCCTATAAAGCTAACGTGTTAGAATTAGAAAATATTCAATCTGTTAGAAATCAAATATCTAAAGATTTTGGTACTTGTGATATTTTAATTAATGGTGCAGGTGGGAATAATCCAAAAGCAACAACTGATAATGAATTCCATCAATTTGACTTAAATGAAACAACCAAAACTTTCTTTGATTTAGATAAATCAGGTATTGAATTTGTTTTCAACCTTAACTATTTAGGTACCTTATTACCAACACAGGTCTTTGCTAAAGATATGCTTGGAAAACCAGGTGCAAATATCGTTAATATTTCTAGCATGAATGCTTTCACTCCATTAACAAAAATACCTGCTTATTCTGGTGCAAAAGCAGCTATCAGTAACTTTACGCAATGGCTGGCTGTTTACTTTTCTAAAGTTGGAATTCGATGTAATGCTATTGCTCCAGGTTTTTTGGTAAGTAATCAAAATCGTACATTACTTTTTGATGCTCAAGGTAATCCTACAGCTCGTGCTAATAAAATTTTAACTAATACACCTATGGGCCGTTTTGGTGAACCAGAAGAGCTATTAGGTGCATTACTTTTCTTAATAGATGAAGAGTATGCTAGCTTTGTGAATGGGGTGATTTTACCTGTTGATGGTGGTTTTTCTGCATACAGTGGAGTATAAGGAGACTTAATATGAAACTATTTATGGATGAAGATTTTTTGCTTTCAACTGATACAGCGAGAACACTCTATCATGACTATGCAAAAGCACAGCCTATTTTTGATTATCACTGTCATTTAAATCCAAAAGAAATAGCAGAAAACCGTCAATTTAAAGATTTAGCAGAAATTTGGTTAGAAGGTGATCATTATAAATGGCGAGCCTTACGTACGGCTGGTGTATCTGAAGATCTTATTACAGGTAAAACTGATAATTATCAAAAATATCTAGCTTGGGCAAAAACTGTTCCACTTTGTATTGGTAACCCTATTTATCACTGGACACATTTAGAATTACGTCGCCCATTTGGTATTAAAGATACATTATTTAATCCACAAAATGCGGAAAAAATTTGGAACAGATGCAATGAATTATTGCAGCAACCCGAATTTTCAGCACGTGGAATTATGCAACAAATGAATGTTAAATTAGTCGGAACAACAGACGATCCTATTGATGATTTACGCTATCATAAATCAATTCAAGCAGACAATTCATTTGATATTGATGTTGTCCCTAGTTGGCGACCTGATAAAGTATTAAAAATTGAATTACCTCAATTTAACGATTATATAAAACAACTAAGTGAAGTTTCTGATGTAGAAATTTATACATTTTCAGACTTACAAAAAGCATTATCAAAACGTCTTGAGTATTTTGACTTACATGGTTGTAAATCATCTGACCATGGGATGGAAATTGTTCGTTTTGCACCTATACCCGATGAAACTACATTAACTCAAATTTTGCAAAAACGTCTTCAAAATAAACAAATATTAGAACATGAAATAGCTCAATTTAGCACTGCAATTTTAGTTTGGTTGGCAGGTGAATATTGTAAACGTAAATGGGTGATGCAAATGCATATTGGTGCTATCCGTAATAATAACAGCAGAATGTTTTCTTTATTAGGTGCTGATAGTGGATTTGATTCTATTGGTGACCGAACTTATGCAGAACAGTTATCTCACTTGCTAGATGAAATGGATAAAACTAATCAACTTCCAAAAACCATTTTATATTGCTTAAATCCTCGTGATAATGAAATGATTGCTAGCATGATTGGTAATTTCCAAACAGGTGGCATTTCAGGAAAAATTCAATTTGGATCAGGTTGGTGGTTTAATGATCAAAAAGATGGTATGCAACGTCAGCTGCAACAACTATCTCAATTAAGTTTATTAAGTCAATTTGTTGGAATGCTTACTGATTCCCGTAGTTTTCTATCTTACACTCGTCATGAGTATTTTCGTAGAATTCTCTGTGAAATGATTGGTGAATGGGTAGAAAAAGGTGAAGTTCCAAATGACCTTAATTTATTAGGAAAAATGATTGAGAATATCTGCTTTAATAATGCAAAACATTACTTTAAATAGGAAAGTATCATGTCATTAACATTAAATGAAATTGAATCAAAACTTCGTAAGTTTAAGATTGTACCAGTTATAGCTCTAGATAACGAAAAAGACATTTTACCACTTGCAGACACATTAGCTGAAAATGGTTTACCTATAGCTGAAATTACTTTCAGATCCTCTTTTGCTGCAGAAGCTATTAAATTATTACGTCAAGAACGTCCAGATTTTCTCATTGCAGCTGGTACAGTTTTAACATCAGAACAAGTTTTTCAAGCAAAAAATGCAGGTGCTGATTTTGTTGTAACTCCAGGATTTAATAAAAAAATTGTAAAATTGTGCCAAGATTTAAATTTACCAATCACTCCTGGTATAAATAATCCAATGTCTATTGAAGCAGCTTTAGAACTAGGTATTGATACTGTAAAATTTTTCCCAGCTGAAGCTTCTGGTGGTATAAAAATGATCAAAGCATTATTAGGACCTTACAGCCAGCTAAAAATAATGCCTACAGGAGGAATTGATTTACAAAATATTAAAGATTATCTTGCAATTCCAAATGTATTGGCTTGTGGAGGTTCTTGGTTTGTTGATAAAAAACTAATTAATACAAAAAATTGGCAAGAAATAGGACGTTTAACAGAAGAAGTTATAAAACTGATCAAATAGAACAAAAACTTTTGTTATTTTTTGCTATCAGTGGCTTTTTGTTCCAACAATTCATACAATAACCAGTTAAAATTAGAATATTAAACTTCTAATAATTTATATCTATATTTATTCCTGGATAACGTGATGAATTTACAAGATAATTTCGAGCAGCATACGCCGATGATGCAGCAATATCTCAAGTTAAAAGCAGAAAATCCTGACATTTTGTTATTTTATCGAATGGGGGATTTTTATGAGCTTTTTTATGATGATGCAAAAAAAGCGGCGGCGTTGTTAGATATTTCTTTAACTAAACGTGGACAATCAGCAGGTAATCCCATTCCCATGGCTGGCGTGCCTTATCATGCGGTAGAAGGCTATTTAGCAAAATTAGTGCAATTAGGTGAACCTGTAGCCATTTGTGAGCAAGTGGGTGATCCCGCCACATCAAAAGGGCCGGTTGAACGAAAAATTGTACGAATTGTGACACCAGGTACGGTAAGTGATGAAGCGCTTTTACCAGAACGCCAAGATAACTTAATTGTGGCGGTTTATCAGGAAAAAGAAAAATTCGGTCTAGCCACATTAGACATGACATCTGGACGCTTCCAGCTTTGTGAACCTCATTCAAAAGAAGCCTTGCAAGCTGAATTACAGCGTATTAATCCTGTAGAATTACTTTATTGTGAAGATTTTGCTGAAATGGCCATTATCGAACCTTATAAAGGCCTACGCCGTCGTCCAATTTGGGAATTTGAACTTAGTACCGCGATTTCAGAACTTAATCGTCAATTTGGTACGAAAGATTTACGTGCATTTGGTGTAGAAAAATCACCTCTTGGCTTGGCAGCAGCAGGCTGTTTATTGCAATATGCAAAAGAAACACAACGTGCTTCTCTTCCACATATTCAAAGCATTAGTGTTATTCAAAATAACGATAATATTCAATTAGATGCTGCAACACGCCGAAATTTAGAACTCACTCAAAATCTTGCGGGTGGCACAGAAAACACGCTGGCTTCGGTATTAGATAAATGTGTTACACCAATGGGTAGTCGTTTGTTAAAACGTTGGATTCATCAACCTATCCGTCAAACAGACATTCTATTAAAACGCCAAAAAACTATTGGTGAAATTATTGAGCAAGATTTGTATCACGAATTGCAGCCTTATTTGCAACAAGTGGGGGATATGGAACGTATTCTTGCTCGTATAGCACTGCGTTCCGCACGTCCTAGAGATCTCACGCGTTTACGTACTGCATTAGAACAAATTGAACCGATAAAATCTCTGATTCATACAAAAACATCGTCAAATTTGACCGCACTTTCTGTACAAATTGATGATTTTTCAGCGCAAATCGAGCTACTTCAAAAAGCAATTATTGAAACCCCTCCGTTATTAATTCGCGATGGTGGCGTTATTGCTGAAGGCTATAATGCCGAATTAGATGAATGGCGAACCCTTTCCGCTGGCGCAACGCAATATTTAGAAAATTTAGAACAACGCGAACGAGAAAGCACAGGCATTGATACCTTAAAAATTGGCTTTAATGCGGTGCATGGTTATTACATTCAAATCAGCCAAGGGCAAGCTCATAAAGCACCGATTCATTATGTTCGTCGTCAAACCTTAAAAAATGCCGAACGCTACATTATTCCTGAATTAAAAGAATATGAAGACAAGGTTTTAAAATCAAAAGGCGCGGCGCTTGCTTTAGAAAAGCAACTTTATGATGAATTATTTGATTTATTGTTGCCACATTTAGGTCAATTACAGTTAGCCAGCTTAGCATTGTCTGAATTAGATGTGTTAGTTAACCTCGCAGAACGAGCAGAAACCTTAAATTATGTTGCTCCACAATTTAGTGATGAAATTGGTGTAAAGATTGAAAATGGTCGTCATCCTGTAGTGGAACAAGTCTTAAAAGACCCCTTTATTGCTAACCCTGTGAATCTCAATCAGCAACGTCATTTGCTGATTATTACTGGCCCAAATATGGGTGGTAAAAGTACCTATATGCGCCAAACAGCTTTAATTACGTTAATGGCCTATATAGGCAGTTTTGTGCCGGCTGATAGTGCGGTTATTGGGCAAATTGATCGTATTTTTACTCGAATTGGAGCCTCTGATGATTTAGCATCCGGTCGTTCTACATTTATGGTAGAAATGACCGAAATGGCGAACATTCTCCATCAAGCCACTTCACAAAGTTTGGTTCTGATTGATGAAATTGGACGAGGGACGTCTACTTATGATGGGCTTTCTTTAGCTTGGGCTTGTGCCGAATGGTTAGCGAAGAAAACCCGTTCTCTTACGTTATTTGCGACCCATTATTTTGAACTCACGGCACTACCAGAAAAAATTGAAGGTATTGCGAATATTCATTTAGATGCATTAGAACATAACAATACCATCGCCTTTATGCATGCGGTTCAAGACGGTGCAGCAAGTAAAAGTTATGGTCTTGCTGTTGCAGCGCTGGCTGGTGTGCCTCAATCTGTGATTAAACTGGCGAAGCAAAAATTACATCAGTTAGAAAAATTGTCAGCACAAAATGGTGATCAACAAATTCAACATTTGAGAGCATTAAATCAATATCAAGGTGAATTGGCTTTTGAAGCAGAGTCAGATGCTTTACGTGAAGCCATTGAGCAGCTTGATCCAGATGAATTAAGTCCAAAACAAGCCTTAGCTTATCTGTATCAATTGAAGAAAATGCTGTAAGAAATAAAAAAGAGCGGTCAAAAAATTCATTGTTTTTTATGACCGCTCTTTTATTTTTACTAATTTCTTAAAATCTCATAGATTTCAGAATCTTTTCTATCAAGATAATGGATGGATTGGATTTTACGAATGGTGCGTGATTTACCACGGATTAATAAGGTTTCTGTAGTTGCTAAGTTACCACGACGAGAAATTCCTTTGAGTAATTCACCGTGCGTAATTCCCGTTGCAGCAAAAACAAGATTATCATCACGTACTAAATCTTCTAATTTTAAGATTTCATTGACCTTCACACCTAAGGCTTCACAACGTTGAACTTCTTCAGCGGCAATTTTATGGTTTTCTTCTGTATCGCCTTTCACTTCATTACGTGGAATAAGGCGAGCTTGCATATCTCCACCTAATGCACGAATTGCAGCGGCAGCTGCCACACCTTCAGGTGCACCGCCAATGCCATAAACCATATCCACTTCAGCATCCGGTAAACAACATAAAACCGAAGCAGCAACATCACCATCTGGAATGGCCATCACGCGAATACCTAGATTATGCATTTGCTTAATCACTTCATCATGGCGTGGTTTAGCGAGTACCATCACCGTTAAATCCGATAAGGATTTACCTAAACGAGAAGCTACACGGCGCAGGTTTTGCTCAATCGGTAAACTTAAATCAATCATGCCTTTTACTTCAGGACCGACAACCAATTTTTCCATATACATATCAGGCGCTTTTAAAAAAGTACGTTTACCACCAGCCGCCAATACCGAAATCGCATTTGATTGTCCCATTGCTGTCATTCGTGTGCCATCAATCGGATCAACCGCAATAGAAACGAGTTCACCATTACCTGATCCCACTTTTTCGCCAATATAAAGCATTGGGGCTTCATCAATTTCCCCTTCACCAATCACAATTTCACCGTCCATATGGATTAAATTCAGCATATAACGCATGGCTTTGACTGCCGCCTCATCTGCCGCATTTTTATTACCACGTCCAAGCCAAGTATAAGCCGCTAATGCAGCTGCTTCGGTTACTCTTGAAAATTCAATAGCTAATGCACGATTCATTTTTCTCTCCCAATGCAAAAAGTCTCGCTATTTTATCACTAAGCAAACGTTTGCCTAATAATTTTTGATAAGAAGCTTTTAAAAATAAGATTAAGTGGGTAAAATGAAGTCATTTCGGACTTATTTTAAAAAAGGAAATCACTATGTCTTTAGAAATTTTAGATCAGCTTGAAGAAAAAATTAGACAAGCAGTAGAAACCATTCAATTACTTCAACTTGAAGTAGAAGAATTAAAAGAACAAAAAAATCAATCTCAACAAGCGGTAGAAGCATTGCAACATGAAAACGAGCAACTTAGAAATGAACACCGCAACTGGCAAGAACACATTCGTTCATTGTTGGGTAAATTCGACAACGTATAATGACTATAAAGGCTTAGAAAATCTAAGCCTTTTTTATTAGGAAAGAATATGCATATTTGTTTGATTTCAGGCAGTACATTAGGCAGCGCTGAATATGTGGCGGAGCATTTAGAAGATGTATTAAAAACACAAGATTTTTCTACCGCACTTTTCCACGGACCAGAACTTGATGAGGTGATTGATGAAAATATTTGGTTGATCGTCACTTCAACACATGGTGCAGGTGAATTACCTGATAATTTAAAACCACTTTTTGAACAAATTGCGGCATCAGATAAAGATTTCTCTTCTCTCCGCTTTGCCGTTGTAGGCTTAGGTAATTCAGATTACGATACATTCTGTCATGCCGTGAATAAAGTCGAAACACAATTAAGTGAAAAAAGTGCGGTCAAAATCTGCGAGAGTTTAAAAATCGATGTCTTGTATGTTGATGATCAAGAACAATTTGCGGAAGATTGGTTACCACAATTTATTCATGCACTTTAGTCATAATAAAGCGATAATTTGAGTTATCGCTTTTTCTTTATCTATTATCCAAAAAAATTATCTGTGGGTAACTTTAATAAAACCTGTCAAAAACTTGTTCTTTTCCACTGAGTAAATATGATGATTGTTTTAACTGTGGATAAAATTGAAGGTTATCCACAAGAAAAAGCCTCCAAACTGATGACATTTCAACAAAGTCTAAAATGATCTAACTTCTTCATTTAAAAAAGGAAAAGGATCTTATTCACAAGGTAAAAGGATCATAATAGTAACAATAATAAGATCTTTATATATAAATAGATCTTATCTTTATTACCTTTCGATCTTCTCTTATCACAGATTGAATTCTTGCTTTCAAGCACACGTAATTTTCAGTAGAATAGCGCCTATTTTTAGATCGAAGATCAAATTAAAGACAAAGAGAGAGATATGTTTTACACCGAAAATTATGATGTGATCGTTGTTGGTGGCGGTCATGCTGGTACAGAAGCGGCATTAGCACCAGCACGTATGGGATTAAAAACTCTGTTATTGACACATAATGTCGATACCCTAGGACAAATGTCATGTAATCCAGCCATTGGTGGCATTGGTAAAGGCCATTTAGTGAAAGAAATTGATGCGATGGGTGGCCTTATGGCTCATGCAGCGGATAAAGCCGGTATTCAATTTCGTACTTTAAACAGCAGTAAAGGATCTGCTGTACGTGCAACTCGTGCTCAAGCTGACCGGGAGTTATATCGTCAAGCGGTACGCATCGCACTGGAGAATCAACCAAATTTAGATATTTTCCAGCAAGAAGTGACCGATATTTTAATTGAGCAAGATCGCGTTTGTGGTGTGGAAACCAAAATGGGGCTTAAATTCCGTGCTAAATCGGTTATTTTAACTGCCGGTACTTTCTTAGCGGGTAAGATCCATATAGGTTTAGAACATTATGAAGGAGGCCGTGCAGGTGATCCGGCATCCGTTACACTTTCTCATCGTTTACGTGATTTGAATTTACGTGTAGATCGTTTGAAAACGGGTACACCACCGCGTATTGATGCACGCACGATCAATTTCGATATATTGGCTAAACAACATGGTGATGCCGTATTACCGGTATTCTCTTTTATGGGATCAGTGGATGATCACCCTCAACAAATTCCTTGTTATATCACCCATACCAATGAACAAACCCATGAAGTGATCCGTAATAACTTGGATCGCAGTCCAATGTATACCGGAGTGATTGAAGGGATCGGTCCACGTTATTGCCCATCCATTGAAGATAAAGTAATGCGTTTTGCTGATCGTAATTCACATCAAATTTATTTGGAACCAGAAGGCTTAACCAGTAACGAAGTGTATCCAAACGGGATCTCTACCAGTTTGCCGTTTGATGTGCAAATGGGCATTGTGAATTCTATGAAAGGTTTGGAAAAAGCGCGCATCATTAAACCAGGTTATGCCATTGAATATGATTATTTTGATCCACGAGATTTAAAACCAACATTAGAAACTAAAGCTATTTCTGGTTTATTTTTTGCGGGTCAAATTAACGGTACAACAGGTTATGAAGAGGCGGCGGCACAAGGCTTATTGGCCGGGATTAATGCAGGTCTTTATGTACAAGAAAAAGAGGCATGGTATCCACGTCGCGATCAATCTTATACAGGCGTATTGGTGGATGACCTTTGTACGCTAGGTACCAAAGAACCGTATCGCGTATTCACTTCTCGTGCAGAATACCGTTTGTTATTACGTGAAGACAATGCGGATATTCGTTTAACACCAATTGCCCATGAATTAGGTTTGATTGATGAGGCTCGCTGGGCTCGCTTTAATCAAAAAATGGAAAATATCGAACAGGAACGCCAACGCTTACGCAGCATTTGGTTGCATCCGCGTTCTGAATATTTAGAAGAAGCCAATAAAGTGCTTGGCAGCCCACTTGTGCGTGAAGCCAACGGTGAAGATTTATTACGCCGTCCAGAAATGACCTACGATATTTTGACTTCTTTAACGCCATACAAACCAGCAATGGAAGATAGAGAAGCTGTAGAACAAGTGGAAATTGCTATTAAGTATCAAGGCTATATTGAGCATCAACAAGAAGAAATTGAAAAACAAAAACGCCACGAAAATACGGCTATCCCGGCTAACTTTGATTACAGCAAAGTGTCTGGTTTATCTAATGAAGTACGTGCGAAGTTAGAACAGCATCGTCCGGTTTCCATTGGCCAAGCGAGCCGAATTTCAGGCATTACTCCTGCAGCAATTTCAATTATTCTGGTGAATTTGAAAAAACAAGGCATGCTAAAACGTGGGGAGTAAACTTCTCAGGTATTGAAAGCAAAAGTGCGGTGAATTTTCATCGCACTTTTTTATATTACAAATTAAAAAGATGTAATTAGTAGGCTAAATTTTTACTGAAATAAAAACACTAAGGATTTTAACCGCACTTTCAAGTAGAATGGCGACAAACAGACAAGATAGATAGAAAAATGAAAGCAAAACTCGAAAATTTACTGGCTCAAGCAGAAATTCAATCAACCGATCTACAAAAAGATCAGCTGATTCAGTTGGTACAATTACTCAATAAATGGAACAAGGCTTATAATTTAACCTCTGTACGTGATCCGCAAGAGATGTTAGTAAAACATATCTTGGATAGTATTGTTGTTAGTCCTTATTTACAAGGGGATCGTTTTATAGATGTAGGAACAGGTCCAGGCTTGCCAGGACTGCCTTTGGCCATTATTAATCCTACCAAGCAATTTGTCTTGTTAGATAGTTTAGGTAAGCGTATTAGCTTCATTCGAAATGCAGTACGTGAGTTAGGACTAACAAATGTAGAACCTGTTCTTAGCCGTGTTGAGGAATACCAACCTGAACAAAAATTTGACGGAGTATTAAGTCGTGCATTTGCTTCGTTAAAAGATATGACAGATTGGTGTCATCATTTGCCAAAAGAAAATGGGTATTTTTATGCTTTGAAAGGCATTTATCACGAAGATGAAGTTCAAGAATTAGACAAAAAATTCGAAGTAAAAGACGTGATAACTTTGCATGTACCAGAGCTTATAGGTGAGCGACATTTAATCGTTTTACGATAAAACACACTTTTTTTACGGCTATTTTGTTAATTATTTTTTAAAAGTGTGATTTGTTTAACATTTTTTAGTGGTTTAAAAGTTGAAACTCTTTGTAGCACGGGTATAATTAGGTAGTTTTTGTATTTTAAAAAAATAAGATAATGTCTAAGGTTTTAACGCAGGCCAAAAATCGATATCAAAAGGCGATAATCATTGAATCAGTCTGTCTTGTTGTTTTTGGTTTGTTAGTTGCGCTTTGGCAAGGTGAAAGTGCGGTAGATTTTAGTTTAGGATTTATTAGTGCTTTTGTACCATTTTGTGCTTTTGCTTATATTGTTTTTTTTCGTAAACAAGATTTTTCAACAAAATTAACGGCATTTTATCGTGGTGAAGCGTTAAAGTTTATGTTAATGATTGTGCTTGTGGGGGTGTCCTTTAAATGGCTTGTTATCTCACATTTTATTTTGTTTTTTGTTGGTTTTTTTACAGCATTAGCGTTGAATAATTTTATTCCGTTTTTGTTAAATAGATCTTAATTTTTTCTACAAAGGATCGATTATGTCTGGACAAACTTCAATTGAATATATCCAACACCATTTAACTTATCTTACAGCAGGTGAAGGTTTTTGGACGTTTAATCTTGATACGTTTTTCTTCTCTGTGTTGTGTGGTTTCCTTTTCTTAGCTATTTTTCGTAAAGTGGCTAAAAAAGCAACAGCAGGTGTACCGAGTAAACTACAATGTGCTGTTGAAATGGCTGTAGAATGGATTGATGGTGTGGTAAAAGAAAATTATCACGGCAAACGAGATGTGATAGCGCCGTTGGCTTTAACCATTTTCGTATGGGTGATGATTATGAATACTATTGATTTGCTACCTGTGGATTATATTCCCCAGTTGTTTGCTATTATTACAGGTGATCATCATATTCCTGTACGAGCTGTGCCGACTACGGATATGAATATGACATTTGCAATGTCGATTTCAGTATTTGTATTGATCCTTTTTTATACGATTAAATCTAAGGGTATTAAAGGTCTTGCAAAAGAATACACTTTACATCCTTTCAATCATTGGGCATTTATCCCTGTTAATCTTCTTCTTGAATCCGTGACGTTGATCTCAAAGCCTGTTTCATTAGCACTTCGTTTATTCGGAAATATGTATGCTGGTGAGCTGATCTTTATTTTGATTGCCGTGATGTATTCAGCCAATGCATTTGTGGCTGCACTGGGTGTGCCATTGCAGTTGGTGTGGGCGATTTTCCATATTTTGGTCATCGCATTACAAGCCTTCGTCTTTATGATGCTTACTGTGGTTTACCTGAGTATTGCATATAATAAAGCGGAACATTAATTTTTATTTTTTATTTAACAACTCAACTCTCAACAACGGAGAAAATTTATGGAAACTGTAATTAGTGCAACAATCATTGCTTCTGCGATTATGCTTGCTTTTGCTGCGTTAGGTACTGCGATTGGCTTTGGTCTTCTTGGCGGTAAATATCTTGAGTCTGCCGCTCGTCAGCCTGAATTAGCTAATTCACTACTTACTAAGATGTTTATTGTTGCAGGTCTTCTTGATGCGATTGCGATGATCGCGGTAGGTATCGGTTTATATTTCGCATTCGCAAATCCATTTGCTGCATTATTAGGTTAATAAACAACAAATTTCCTAATTAACGAAGGAGGTATGTTGTGAATATTAATGCAACATTAATTGGTCAAACCATCGCCTTTATTATTTTTGTATGGTTTTGTGTGAAATTTGTTTGGCCACCAATTATTAATGCGATTGAAACTCGTCAAAGTCAAATTGCGAACGCTTTAGCGTCAGCTGAAGCAGCTAAAAAAGAGCAAGCAGATACGAAAAATCTTGTTGAACAAGAACTTTCAGCTGCAAAAGTACAAGCTCAAGAAATTTTAGATGCAGCGAATAAACGTCGTAATGAAGTGTTAGACGAAGTGAAGGCTGAAGCCGAAGAACTGAAAGCAAAAATTATTGCACAAGGTTATGCTGAAGTAGAAGCTGAACGTAAACGTGTTCAAGAAGAATTACGTGTTAAAGTAGCTTCATTAGCAGTGGCTGGTGCTGAGAAAATTGTGGGTCGTTCTATTGATGAAGCGGCAAACAATGACATTATTGATAAATTAGTTGCAGAGTTATAAGAGGCTTAGCTTATGTCAGAATTAACTACAATAGCTCGCCCTTATGCAAAAGCTGCATTTGACTTTGCCATTGAACAAAGTGCGGTCGAAAAATGGACTGAAATGTTAGGTTTCGCTGCCGCCGTAGCTGAAGATGAGACGGTAAAAGCTTACTTAAGTAGTTCTCTTTCTGCACAGAAATTAGCTAATACAGTAATTTCTATTTGTGGCGAACAATTGGATCAATATGGGCAAAATCTTATTCGGTTAATGGCTGAAAATAAGCGTTTGAGTGCGATTCCTACCGTGTTTGAAGAATTTAAACATTATGTGGAAGAACATCAAGCTATTGCAGAAGTTGAAGTAACGTCTGCACAACCATTGAATGCAACACAAATCGAAAAAATTGCAGCTGCAATGGAAAAAAGATTAGCTCGCAAAGTGAAATTAAATTGCAATGTAGATAGCTCACTGATTGCTGGTGTAGTGATTCGTACAGAAGATTTTGTGATTGACGGAAGTAGCCGTGGGCAACTTACTCGTCTCGCAAACGAGTTGCAATTATAAGAGGAATACAAGATGCAACTAAATTCAACAGAAATTAGTGAATTGATTAAAAAACGCATCGCTCAATTCGACGTGGTGAGCGAAGCCCGTAATACAGGGACAATTGTTTCTGTAAGTGATGGGATTATTCGTGTTCACGGTTTAAGCGATGTGATGCAAGGCGAAATGATCGCCTTACCAGGTAACCGTTACGCAATGGCACTTAACCTTGAACGTGATTCTGTTGGTGCGGTAGTAATGGGTCCTTACGCAGATTTAGCGGAAGGTATGGAAGTACAATGTACTGGCCGTATCCTTGAAGTACCAGTTGGTCGTGGTTTATTAGGTCGTGTGGTAAACACACTTGGTCAACCAATTGATGGCAAAGGCGAAATTGAAAACGATGGTTTCTCTCCTGTTGAAGTGATTGCACCAGGTGTTATCGATCGTAAATCTGTTGATCAGCCTGTACAAACCGGTTATAAAGCGGTTGACTCCATGGTGCCAATCGGTCGTGGTCAACGTGAGTTAATCATCGGTGACCGTCAAACGGGTAAAACAGCATTAGCAATCGACGCTATCATTAACCAACGTGATTCAGGTATTAAATGTATCTATGTCGCGATCGGTCAAAAAGCGTCGACTATTGCAAACGTAGTGCGTAAATTAGAAGAGCACGGTGCACTTGAAAATACTATCGTTGTTGCGGCATCTGCATCTGAATCAGCTGCTTTACAATATTTAGCACCTTATGCTGGTTGTGCAATGGGTGAATATTTCCGTGATCGCGGTGAAGATGCGTTAATTGTTTACGATGATTTATCAAAACAAGCCGTTGCTTATCGTCAAATTTCATTATTATTACGTCGTCCACCAGGTCGTGAAGCCTATCCAGGTGACGTATTCTATCTACACTCACGTTTACTTGAACGTGCAGCACGTGTAAATGAAGAATACGTAGAAAAATTTACTCAAGGTGCAGTAAAAGGAAAAACTGGTTCTTTAACCGCTCTTCCTATTATTGAAACTCAAGCGGGTGACGTTTCTGCATTCGTTCCAACCAACGTAATTTCGATTACCGATGGTCAGATTTTCTTAGAATCTAACTTGTTTAACTCTGGTATTCGTCCAGCGGTAAACCCTGGTATTTCGGTATCTCGTGTGGGTGGTTCTGCACAAACTAAAGTAGTGAAAAAATTAGCTGGTGGTATCCGTACTGCATTAGCTCAATATCGTGAATTAGCTGCGTTTGCTCAGTTTGCATCTGATTTGGATGATGCGACACGTAAACAATTAACGCACGGTGAAAAAGTTACTGAATTGTTAAAACAAAGACAATATGCACCCCTCAGTGTGGCTGAACAAGCCATTGTACTTTTTGCTGTTGAGTTTGGTTATTTAGAAGATGTGGAATTGCAAAAAATTGCAAGTTTTGAGACCGCACTTTTAGATTATGCATACCGTACTCATGGCGATTTTATGGCTGAATTAACCAAAACTGGTAATTACAATGATGAGATTAAAAACACATTGAAAACAATTTTGGATAATTTTAAAGCCAATAGCGCATGGTAAAAGTAACGGAGAAATAAAATGGCAGGTGCAAAAGAGATAAAAACCAAAATTGCCAGCGTACAAAGTACACAAAAAATTACTAAGGCAATGGAAATGGTGGCGACTTCGAAAATGCGTAAAACGCAAGATCGTATGGCAGCGTCTCGTCCGTATTCTGAAACAATACGAAATGTTATCAGCCATGTCTCTAAAGCGAATGTTGGTTACAAACATCCATTTCTAGCAGAAAGAGATGTGAAGAATGTCGGCATTTTAGTCGTTTCTACAGATAGAGGAATGTGTGGCGGTTTAAATATAAATTTATTTAAAACGGTGGTAACAGAAATCAAACAATGGAAAACGAAAGGTGTTAATGTTCAATTAGGATTAATTGGTTCAAAAGGCATTAATTTCTTTCGTTCACTAGGATTGCCTGTTAATGAACAGCTCTCAGGTCTCGGTGATAATCCGGCAATGGAAGCATTGCTTGGTGTTGCAAATGGGATGTTTGAGGCCTATCGTAAAGGTGAAATTGATGCGATTTATATTGCTTATAACAAGTTTATCAATACGATGTCTCAATCCCCTATTTATCAACAATTAGTACCATTACCAGAATTAGAAACGGATAATTTAGAGCAAAGACAACACACTTGGGATTATCTTTATGAGCCAGATCCTAAAGCGTTATTAAATAGCTTATTAACTCGTTATTTAGAATCACAAGTGTATCAATCTGTGGTGGATAACCTTGCTTCCGAGCAAGCTGCTCGTATGGTTGCAATGAAAGCGGCAACAGATAATGCGGGTAACTTAATTAATGACTTGCAGTTAGTTTATAACAAAGCTCGTCAAGCGAGTATTACAAATGAATTAAATGAAATTGTCGCCGGTGCGGCTGCAATTTAACGAAAAGAGGAACGGTAATGGCAACAGGTAAAATTGTTCAAATCATCGGTGCGGTGATTGACGTTGAATTCCCACAAGATGCAGTACCAAAAGTTTATGATGCATTAAAAGTTGAATCAGGTTTAACCCTTGAAGTTCAACAACAATTAGGTGGCGGCGTAGTTCGTTGTATCGCATTAGGTACATCTGATGGTTTAAAACGTGGCTTAAAAGTGGACAACACGGGTAACCCAATTCAAGTGCCTGTAGGTACAAAAACCCTTGGTCGTATTATGAACGTATTGGGTGAACCTATTGATGAACGGGGTGAAATTGGTGCAGAAGAAAGTTGGTCTATCCATCGTGCAGCGCCAAGCTATGAAGAACAATCTAACAGTACAGAATTATTAGAAACAGGGATTAAAGTTATCGACTTAATTTGTCCATTCGCAAAAGGTGGTAAAGTAGGTCTATTCGGTGGTGCGGGTGTGGGTAAAACCGTAAATATGATGGAGTTAATCCGTAACATTGCGATTGAGCATTCTGGTTATTCTGTATTTGCGGGAGTTGGTGAGCGTACTCGTGAAGGTAATGACTTTTATCATGAAATGACCGAATCTAACGTATTAGATAAAGTATCCTTGGTTTATGGTCAAATGAATGAGCCGCCAGGTAACCGTCTTCGTGTTGCATTAACTGGTTTAACTATGGCTGAAAAATTCCGTGATGAAGGCCGTGATGTATTATTCTTTGTTGATAATATCTATCGTTATACCCTTGCAGGTACCGAAGTATCGGCACTTTTAGGTCGTATGCCATCTGCGGTAGGTTATCAACCAACATTAGCGGAAGAAATGGGTGTGTTACAAGAACGAATTACTTCAACCAAAACAGGTTCTATTACTTCTGTTCAAGCGGTATATGTGCCTGCGGATGACTTGACTGACCCATCGCCAGCAACAACATTCGCACACTTAGATTCAACCGTTGTATTAAGTCGTCAAATTGCATCTTTAGGTATTTATCCAGCAGTTGACCCGTTGGATTCGACTTCTCGCCAATTAGATCCGTTAGTCGTGGGTCAAGAACATTATGATGTTGCTCGTGGCGTACAAGGTATCCTACAACGTTATAAAGAATTAAAAGATATCATCGCTATTCTTGGTATGGACGAATTATCAGAAGAAGACAAATTAGTAGTGGCACGTGCTCGTAAAATTGAACGTTTCTTATCACAGCCATTCTTCGTTGCTGAAGTATTTACCGGTTCTCCAGGTAAATATGTATCATTAAAAGATACTATTCGTGGTTTCAAAGGTATTTTAGACGGTGAATACGATCATATTCCAGAACAAGCGTTCTATATGGTAGGTTCGATCGAAGAAGTGCTAGAAAAAGCCAAAAATATGTAATCGCTTCAAGTTATTGAAGGAGAACTAAAATGGCAACATTAAAACTCATTATCGTGAGTGCCGAAGATAAAATCTTTGAAGGTGATGTAACACAACTTAGAGCAACAGGTATTGAAGGAGAGCTTGGTATTTTACCTGGTCATACTCCCTTACTTACTGCGATTAAGCCTGGCATTATCAAATTTACGCTTAAAAATGAAACTGAAGAAGTTATTTATGTTTCAGGTGGTTTTTTAGAAATACAACCTACAGTTGTAACAGTACTCGCTGATGTAGCAATTCGTGGAGAAGAGTTGGATGCTGAACGCATCTTGAATGCAAAACGCCAAGCAGAAGAAAATATTGTGGCTCATATTTCTGATGTAGATCATGACCTACTTGTAGCGAAACTTTCTAGAGAGTTAGCGAAACTTCGTGCTTACGAGCTTACTGAAAAACTCGTTAAATCAAAACGATAAATTTATGGTAATAAAAAAAGAGTGGTCATTTTGACCGCTCTTTTTGTTTCTATCTTAAGAAATATCGATAAGCTTTACTTTCGCTTACATCTTCATAAACATAACCGAGTTGTGTTAAAGCTTGCTCAAATTCTGTGTTATCTTTTTCTTCTAATTGAAATGCTGCAAGGATATTACCGTAATCGGCACCATGCGCACGATAGTGGAACAATGAAATATTCCAGCGTTTACCTAATATTTCTAAGAATTTCAGTAAAGCTCCTTTTTGTTCTGGGAATTCAAAGCTATAAAGTCGCTCATTACGGTTTGAAACTCGTCCACCCATCAAGTAACGAATGTGTGTTTTAGCAATGTCGTCATTAGACATATCTTCAACATCAAAGCCATTTTTCGTTAAATCAGCAATAATGTCTGCTTTTTCTGCTTCATTAGTCGTTCGCACACCAACAAAAATGCAAGCTTTTTGGTTATCTGCATAACGATAACTAAATTCTGTTACTGCTCGATTACCGATGACATGGGCAAATTTTAAGAAACTACCAGGTTGCTCAGGCATGGTTACCGCCAATAAAGCTTCACGGTTTTCACCAATTTCGCAACGTTCTGAAACATAACGTAAAGTATGGAAGTTAAGGTTGGCACCGGATAAAATCGCTGCCATGTTTTTATCTTCTAGATTGTTTTGTTTTACGTATTTTTTCAAACCAGCTAGACCTAGAGCACCAGATGGTTCGGCGATCGCGCGCACATTTTCGAATAAATCTTTCATTGCGGCACAAACTTCATCGCTATCCACCAACACCATACCATCCAAATATTTCTGGCATAAGCGGAATGTTTCATCACCAATACGTTTTACTGCTACACCATCAGCAAACAGGGCAACGTGTGCTAAATCTGTAGGTTCACCTTTTTCTAAAGCAGCATTCAAACAGGCTGAATCTTTGGACTCGACACCGATCACTTTAATTTCCGGCATAAATTGTTTGAGTAAAATGGCTACGCCAGCGGCGAGACCACCGCCTCCAACTTGAACAAAGACATAATCCAAATCAGCCACTTGTTGCAGCATTTCCATCGCTAACGTACCTTGACCCGCTATCACCAATGGATGATCAAACGGTGGAATAAATGTCATATGTTTAGATTTTGAAAGCTCAATCGCTTTAGCTTTAGCTTCATCAAAATTGGCTCCGTGCAGCAACACCTCACCATCAAAACCACGGACTGCATCCACTTTAATGCTTGGCGTGCTCTGTGGCATAACAATTAATGCTTTTAGCCCAAGTTGTTTCGCTGATAAGGCTACGCCTTGCGCATGATTACCTGCAGAAGCAGCAATGACACCCGCCTGTTTTTGTTCATTGGAAAGGCTGGAAATCATTGCATAGGCACCACGCAGCTTAAAGCTATTTACTGGCTGGCGGTCTTCACGTTTAATCCAAATATTATTATGTAGGCGCTCGGATAATTTCCCCATTTTTTGTAGCGGGGTTACAGTAGCGGCTTCATATACTCTGGAGCCAAGTTTAACAATCGCGTTAACATAATCCGATTGAGAGGGTTGAGAATTGGTAAGTAGATTTTTCATGATACTTAATTTGTTATGATGAAGTGCGGTTAATTTTTCTTTATTTTTATCCTCCTCTCTTTTGTGAGAGGAGGAGTGATTAGAAATTATTTTAAAAGTGTTTTATCACGCACTGCACCTTTATCTGCAGAAGTAGCGAAGTGACCAAATACTTTTAAGGCGAATGATACTTCACGTTCACGGTGAGCTGGTTGCCAGCCTTTGGCATCTTGCTCAGTACGACGTGTTGCTAATTCTTCATCGCTAATTTTTAGATTAATCGAACGATTTGGAATATCGATTTCGATAATATCGTCATCATGTACTAAGCCAATTGCACCGCCGGAAGCTGCTTCAGGCGAGGCGTGACCAATAGATAAACCGGATGTACCACCAGAGAAACGACCATCTGTTAATAAAGCACATTTTTTACCTAAGCCCATCGATTTTAAGTAGCTGGTTGGATAAAGCATTTCTTGCATACCTGGGCCACCTTTTGGACCCTCGTAGCGGATGACTACTACATGGCCTTCTTTAACTTTACCACCTAAAATACCGGCTACAGCGTCTTCTTGGCTTTCAAATACGATAGCACGGCCTGTGAATTTCCAGATAGACTCATCCACACCCGCCGTTTTTACGATACAACCGTCTTTTGCGATATTACCGAATAATACGGCTAAGCCACCTTCTTGAGAAATTGCATTTTCTTTGTTACGGATACATCCACTTACACGGTCATCATCTATGCTATCCCAACGACAATCTTGCGAGAAGGCTTGTGTGGTGCGAATACCAGCAGGGCCGGCACGGAAGAATTTGTGTAATTCTTCGTCTTTGTTACGAATAATATCGTATTGATTTAATTGTTCTTCTAGTGTTGTTCCTAACACGGTTTTGGTGTTGCGATGGATTAGCCCCGCACGATCTAATTCACCTAATAAGCCCATAATACCACCTGCACGGTGTACGTCTTCCATATGGTATTTATTAGTATTTGGTGCAATTTTGCTTAAGCAAGGCACAACGCGTGATAAGCGGTCAATATCTTCCATTTTGAAATCTACGCCTGCTTCTTGAGCAGCCGCTAATAAGTGTAAAACGGTATTACTTGAACCACCCATCGCAATATCTAAACTCATGGCATTTTCAAAGGCTTCAAAGGTGCCAATTGAACGTGGCAATACACTTTCATCGTCTTGCTTGTAATAGCGTTTACAAAGCTCAACAATTTGACGACCAGCTTTTAAGAATAATTCTTTGCGGTCAGCATGGGTAGCCAACATTGATCCATTGCCTGGTAAAGATAAACCTAAAGCTTCGGTTAAGCAGTTCATTGAGTTAGCGGTGAACATGCCTGAGCAAGAACCACAAGTTGGGCAAGCGCTGCGCTCAATCGCATCAATACGCTCATCACTTACATTCGGATCTGCCGCTTCAATCATCGCATCCACTAAATCTAAGCGAATAAGCTTATCAGATAATTTCGTTTTACCCGCTTCCATTGGGCCACCTGAAACGAAGATAGTTGGAATGTTCAAACGCATTGCCGCCATTAACATTCCCGGGGTGATTTTGTCACAGTTGGAAATACACACCATCGCATCAGCACAGTGAGCATTAACCATATATTCCACGCTATCTGCGATTAAATCACGGCTTGGTAAGGAATAAAGCATCCCACCGTGACCCATAGCGATACCGTCATCCACTGCAATAGTATTGAATTCTTTTGCTACGCCGCCGGCTTTTTCAATTTCAGCTGCAACCAGTTGTCCCATATCTTTTAAATGAACATGCCCAGGTACGAATTGGGTGAAAGAGTTCACCACCGCAATAATCGGTTTACCAAAGTCATTTTCTTTCATTCCTGTTGCACGCCATAAGGCACGTGCACCCGCCATATTACGACCCTGAGTACTGGTCGCTGAACGTAGTTTTGGCATAAATAATCTCTCCAAGTAAATTTTTGTTAAAGTTCGTTTATTTAATTTCTTCGTTAATGAATACCGCCAAATCTCCCCTACCCCTCTTTGCTAAAGAGGGGGAAATCTTTAGTTAATGAACAACAATTTCTCACTTTCATTTTAGTTAGCTAAATCATAAACGCTAAGATCTAATTTTATCTCATTTCAATCCCCTCTTTAGCAAAGAGGGGTAGGGGAGATTTGGCAGAAGATAATACGAAGAAATTATTCGATAAAATTAAGTTTATAAATACAATTATTTAGATAAAGAATCTACAGCTTGAAATGGTAATGTAATAATTGCTAATGGAATCATTACAATAGCACCAATAGTAAAAGCAGCTAATAATTCAGGAGATGGTGCATCAGGCCCTTTATCAAAGCCTCTTGTATTCTTATACTCAATAAAATTTGTTTTTAATGGTTTAGAGAGCCTTCCTTTAATTAAGATCTCATCTTTATTCTGAAGTTTTACAAGCTCACCATGACTTATTCCAAAAAGTAAGTCAGGATTTCCCTGAGATGATTTGTAAACATCACGTTTATTAAATAAACTTTCTATCTCTTTTTTAGCTAATTTTTTGCTATCAAGTTCAATAAATATGAATGCTTTAATTTTGTTATCTTCACTATTTTTTTCAATACGATCTATGCGTGCTTCTTTAAAAGCTTTCATATCTTTAGAGTTTAAAAAATTAATGAAATGTTGCACATCTTCAGATTTAGAAGAAGAGAACTGATAGCTATTTAAATTACCTACAGCATAAATATTATTGTTTGCAATAAAAAAGGCTTGAATCACCTCTGTTTGATTTGATATTTCTTTTTTATTTGTCGTACATCCAAATACAAATGTCATAGAAATGACAAGTAAAAAAAACTTTTTCATTATTTGATTCCTAATACATCCGGCAATTTCGCCAACTGATTCACCAACAAATCAAAAGTGCGGTCAGATTTTACGGTGATTTTTAACTGCACTTGTGTTTCTACCAATGTCATATCCATATTAGTTACAGTGAAGCCACGTAAACGAATAACGCGTAATACACGTTCTAAAACCTCTGGGCGATGTTGAGCGATTAAGTCAAAAGTATATTGGTTCATCTTAAATTTCCTCCAGCATATCCGTGTTGCATGCACCCGGCGGCACTAATGGCCATACACATTCTTCAGGGGGAATGCATACTTGCAATAAATAGGCGGTTTCACTATTTAATAAGCGATTAAGTGCCGCATCTACATCATCAGCGCGCTCAATACGTTCAGCTGGAATATCAAAGGCTTTCGCTAACATCACGAAATCAGGGTTATCTTCTAAAATAGTTTCAGAGCGGCGTTTGTTCCAGAAAAGGTCTTGCCATTGACGCACCATACCAAGACGTTGGTTATCTAACAGTAAAATTTTCACGGGTAATTTGCCGCGTTTGATTGAACCTAATTCTTGAATGTTCATCATCAATGAACCATCACCCGTGACTAAAATCACTTCATCATGAGGACGTGCTTTTTTCGCGCCCACCGCTGCAGGTAAACCAAATCCCATGGTGCCGAAGCCCGCAGAGGTAATATAGTTTTCTGGTGCGAAATGACGCATATGTTGTGCTGACCACATTTGGTGTTGACCAACATCGGTACAAATCACCGCATTTTGAGGTTTACGCTGTGAAAGAGTGTTGAGCAATGCCCAAGGGTCAATCGGTCGATTACCTGCATTGTTGATATAAGTAAAATCGAGTTTGGCTTTCAGCGCTTGAATATGTGTACGCCAATCATCAATCGCAAGCGGGATACTTAAAGCCTCTAAAGCTTGAATTAAATCACCTTGAAGGGCAACATTGGCCACACGAAGTTTATTGATTTCAGCCGCATCAATATCACAATGAATGACTTTAGCTTGTGGCGCAAAACTGTCTAATTTGCCTGTCACGCGGTCGTCAAAACGTGCACCGCACACTAACAATAAATCACATTCGTGTACGGCAATATTGGCAGGTCTTGTGCCGTGCATACCAATCATGCCCATATAAACGGGATCGGTCGGGTCAATTGAGCCTAAACCTTTTAATGTTGAAACAGATGGCATTTTGGTAATTTGTAGGAATTTTTTGACCGCTTGTGTAGCTTTCGCCATGCCTACACCACCACCGACATAAAGCACCGGTTTTTTCGCTTGTGCCAATAATGTTTTTGCTTCAGCTAATTTTAATTCTGAAAGTGCGGTTGGTTTTACGGTTGGTTTGACAATAGGTTTGATATGTTCTGGTACATCGCCAACTTGGATGTTACGAGGGACATCGATGAGAACAGGGCCTGGTCTGCCGCTTTGTGCAATTTGGAAAGCAGAAGCAATAATTTCAGGAAGTTCTTCAACAGATTGAACAATATAGCTGTGTTTGGTACACGCAAGGGATAAACCTAAAACATCAGCTTCTTGGAAAGCATCTGTACCGATAAGTGGTGCTGCTACTTGACCAGTAAATGCCACGATAGGTACAGAATCAGCAAAGGCATCGCCTAAACCTGTTACTAAGTTGGTTGCACCTGGACCTGATGTTGCGACACATACGCCAACTTTGCCCGTAGAGCGAGCATAACCAATTGCGGCTATTGCTGCACCTTGTTCGTTACGGCAAAGAAGATGGTCAAGAGCTGAGTCATAAATTGCATCATAGGTTGGCATGATTGCCCCGCCTGGGTAGCCGAAAAGATCGGTTACGCCATGCGCTTTTAGACATTGAATGATGAGTTGTGCACCTGTCATATTGCTTCCTATTTTATGATTATTGATATAGTTTATTAAAAGCTTAAGTTCAGCATTGTAGCTGAATTTTTCTATTTTTAGACAGGTTTTTACAAAAATACAAGCGAAAAAAACACGATAAAAAATATTATCGTGTTTTTTGATGAAAAGAGACATTAGAAAATGTGATATTTTCTGTGTCTAAAATTAGAAACCAGCTTGTTTTTCTAATTGTTCAACAAGTGCATCATCTAAGCCTAATGCTTTTGCTAAATCTGCTAAGAAAATGATTTCTTTGCGAGATAAATCTTTGCTTACTAAACGAGCAGCTAAATATACATTGCTTGCAAGTGCAGTATCGTTGCCTACAAGACGTGCAATTTCATTGATAGAAATTGGATTTTGGATTTCTTGTGCAATCCATTGTGCTAATTCAGGGTTGTTACCTGCTTCGTTTGCAATAGTTTGTTTTTCATCTTCAGTAATTTCACCATCTGCTGCCGCTGCGGCGATCATTGTGCGTAAAATTAATTCACCTGTATCGATATAAGTTGATGAATTTAATACATCAAACGCATTTTCTGAGATGTTTGGTTGGCTGCTTTGTTGGGATTTTTGATAGTTTTGGTAAGCTTGATAAGCAAGGTTACCTAATACAGCAAGTGAGCCTAATTTTGCTAAACTTGCACCACCACTACGGCCTAAAATCATTGATAAAATACCGCCTAATGCAGCACCGCCACCTACTTTAGTGATAGAGTCAATAGTTTGGTTGCCGGTTTCAAGTTTGCTTGCAGAGTTTTTAGCGACATCTAAAACTTGATTTAAAATGCTGTTGAGATCCATAAATGTTTCCTTTTCAGTTTGGTGTAAATAAAAATTTAATTGTGTGATTAGACAGTTAAATTTGAAAAAAATTCACTGAATTTAATCTCTCTTTAAATCGAGTTCTTGACTCGGTTTTAGAATTCATTATATTGAAATCTTTCTTCATTCAAAAGGAACTTAATATGGCGCAGTCAAACGCAAAGCGTGAGACCTTCTCCGGTCGGAAAGCATTTATTATGGCGGCAATTGGATCCGCTGTTGGCTTAGGAAACATCTGGCGTTTCCCTTATACCACTTATGAAAACGGAGGCGGTGCATTTATTATCCCTTACCTCATTGCTCTTTTAACCGCTGGTATTCCATTGCTTTTCTTAGATTACGCAATTGGTCATCGCCATCGTGGAGGTGCGCCACTTTCTTATCGTCGCTTTAACCCACATTTTGAAGTGTTTGGTTGGTGGCAGGTGATGGTCAATGTCATTATCGGGCTTTACTATGCAGTAGTATTAGGTTGGGCGGCAAGCTATACCTACTTCTCACTTAATTCTGCTTGGGGCGATCAACCAATTGATTTCTTCTTACATGAATTCTTAAAAATGGGGGAGATCAGTAATGGAGTGAGCTTTGAGTTTGTCGGCATGATAACTGGTCCATTAATCGCGGTATGGTTAGTAGCATTAGGCGTACTTTCTTTAGGTATTAAAAAAGGGATTTCTAAATCTGCAGATATCTTAATGCCTGTTTTAGTGGTGATGTTTGTGGCGTTGGTTGTTTATTCTTTATTCTTACCAGGTGCAGAAAAAGGCTTGAATGCGTTATTTACCCCAGACTGGTCTAAATTGTCTAACCCAAGTGTGTGGATTGCGGCTTACGGTCAAATCTTCTTCTCTCTTTCTATTTGTTTCGGGATTATGATCACTTATGCGTCTTACCTGAAAAAAGATTCTGATTTAACAGGAAGTGGTTTAGTTGTTGGCTTTGCGAACTCAAGCTTTGAAGTACTTGCAGGTATCGGTGTATTTGCGGCATTAGGCTTTATTGCAGCTGCACAAGGTGTGGAAGTGAGTGAGGTGGCAAAAGGCGGTATTGGTTTAGCCTTCTTTGCATTCCCAACCATCATTAATAAAGCACCATTTGGTGAAGTGTTAGGGGTATTGTTCTTCGGTTCATTAACTTTCGCAGCATTAACTTCATTTATCTCTGTTATTGAAGTAATTATTTCTGCGGTACAGGATAAACTTCGCATTCGTCGTTCAAAAGTGACCTTTATCGTCGGTTTACCAATGATGGTGGTATCAGTAATTTTATTCGGTACCACAACCGGCTTACCAATGCTTGATGTGTTCGATAAATTTGTGAACTACTTTGGTATTGTAGCGGTCGCATTTGTTTCATTAATTGTGATTGTAGCAAATGAAAAACTAGGTTTATTAGGCAACCACTTAAATCAAAGCTCTTCATTTAAAGTCGGTTTTTTATGGCGTTTATGCATTGTCATCACCACGGGTATTCTTGCCTTTATGTTATTTAGTGAAGGTGCGAAGGTATTTACAGAAGGTTATGAAGGTTATCCAAGTTGGTTCGTAAATACCTTTGGTTGGGGTATGGCAATTTTGCTTGTAGTCGTTTCGTTCATTCTTTCTCGCTTAAAATGGAAAAATGAAGAGAACTTTAATCTTGAAGAAAAAGGAGAATAAAGATGACAAGTATTGCAATTGCAATGATGATTGTGGCGCTTCTTGTGATTTGGGGAGGCTTGATCTTTGCTTTAATTAGACTTCCAAAAGAAGAGAAATAAAGTCAAAATTGACCGCACTTTGAAATAAGTAGGGCGTGCTGAGCACGCCCTTTTTTGTTATTTAGATAAATCGATTTGATATACCGCAAAGCCCACTTCATCAGTGCCGACTTTCTTCATTGGATATTGTGCATTATCTTGAATAAATTTCGCTGCCTGTTCGCTTGGCGAGGTTTCAAAACGCACATCTAATTTATCGTTACCTTTAATCGGTGCAAAACGCCAGTTTTTATCCGCACTTGGGTTTACATGGCCATGCTTTTCACTTTCTGCTTTGATGTAATCCGCAAGAATTTGGCGGTTTTCATCAGGAGAAGCGTAAACAATGTGTGCATCGCCTGTGCCTGGGAATTTATTACCGTAAGCTCGATAGTTATTAGTCGCAATTAAGAATTCTGCTTTTGGATCAACCGGTTTACCTTGGTAAGTTAAATTCACTACACGGTGTGAATTCGGGTTAATCAATTTGCATTCGCCATCATAACGCGCTGGTTGAGTGAGGTCGAATTCATAATTTACACCGTCAATCACATCATAGTTATAAGTACGGAAGCCTTCCCAATCAAGTAAAGATTGTGGTTTGTCACTTGTAGGATCGATTTGTTTGAACATACCTGCGCTACATTCCAACCATTCTTTCAATTCTTCACCCGTTGCTTTCACCACAATTAAGGTATTTGGATAGAGATATAAATCTGCCGCATTACGGAAGGTTAATTCACCTTTGTTCACCTCTGTATAGCCAGTAGGGTCATTTTTACGTCCACCTGCTTTAAATGGTGCGCCTGCACTTAAAATTGGTAAGCCTGCCATTGCTGCAACACTTGGTGCTACTTTTTCAACATAAGCTTTTTGTGCTTGGTTCACAATTTGAATAGTTGGGTCATCTTGCACTAAGGCTAAGTAGCTATACATGTTATCGGTGGCTTTACCGATTGGTTGCGCCACGAATTCACGGGTGGCTTCATGCACAGGTTTTAAAAGTGCGGTCAATTCTGCGTCACTTTCTGTGGTCGCTTTTTTGTTTTCAGCGTCGTAAATTGGGCGAAGAGCCGCTTTACCATCAGCCACTAACCATTTGCCATTGTGTTGAGCAAGGGTTAAGTCGATTACACTGATGTTATTTGCCCAGTAACCTGCCATACTTTCAGGCACGCCTTTCACAGTACCTTTAGCAATATCTGCATTTGGTGATTTTGCAAACTCTTTATTTGGGAATAAACGGTGAGAGTGACCGAAAACAATCGCATCAATGTGCGGTATATCAGCAAGATAGAATGCTGAGTTTTCTGCACCTTCTTGATATGGCTCGTCAGATGGGCCTGTGTGCGCAAGTGCCACAATAATATCTGCACCTTTTTGTTTCATTTCTGGCACATATTTTTGTGCGGTTTTCACGATATCGCGGGTTTCTACTTTGCCTTGTAAGTTCGCTTTATCCCACACCATAATTTGTGGTGGCACAAAACCGATATAACCAATGTTTAGTTTATGCGTTTCACCTTGGCTATCCACCACTTCTTTTGTTTGGATTACATAAGGCGTGAAATAGGGCTCTTCGGTACCGACTTTCACTACGTTAGCATTGATGATAGGGAATTTCGCTTGTTTAATCGCATCCGCTAAATAATCTAAGCCATAGTTAAACTCGTGGTTACCTAATGTCCCTACTTCATAGTGCATCGCATTTAAGCAATCCACGGCTGGGTTTGATTTGCCTTCTTTATAACCTTTAGCTGCTTGATAGTCAGCAATTGGGTTACCTTGAATTAGGTCACCGTTATCAACTAAAACGCTGTTTTTCACTTCTTGACGAGCTTGACGAATCAAGCTTGCTGCACGGGTAAAACCGAATTTCTCAGTCGGTGCATCTTTGTAGTAATCGAAGTCAGTTAAAAAACTGTGAATATCGGTCGTTGCCACAATACGTAAATCGACTTGTGTGTCGCTTTTCGCAAAAGCAAAACGGCTTGCACTTAACGCTAAAATGCTGCTTGCGCCAAGTTGGATGAAATCTCTTCTGTTGATCATATGAGCTCCTGTTGTATAAAAATCGGCAAGATTTTAAATCTCTTTTATATATAAAGAAAGCGCAATATAAAGTTCTGAAATGAAGTGTGATATGCATCACAAAATAAGGGATTTAATTTGATTGCAAAACTTCACGTTTGGGACAAAAATAGGGTATTAAATCCGCTAAAAATTACTTCATTCACAGTAAGGTAGCCATTTATTGATGGCATCCGATAAGGAGATCGCTATGGCTTTTAATCTTAAAAATAGACACCTATTGAGTCTTGTTCATCACACAGAACGTGAAATTAAATATCTCTTAGATCTCTCCCGAGATTTGAAACGAGCCAAATATGCAGGCACAGAACAACAAAAATTAAAAGGCAAAAATATAGCGCTCATCTTTGAAAAAACCTCCACCCGCACACGCTGTGCATTCGAAGTCGCTGCTTATGACCAAGGCGCACAAGTCACCTACATCGACCCGAACTCCTCTCAAATTGGCCACAAAGAAAGTATGAAAGATACCGCCCGCGTATTAGGCAGAATGTATGATGGCATTGAATATCGTGGCTTTAAACAAAGTACCGTGCAAGAACTTGCTGATTATGCTAGTGTGCCGGTATTCAATGGTTTAACCGATGAATTCCACCCAACACAAATGCTTGCCGACGTACTTACCATGATTGAACATTGCGATAAACCATTAAGCGAAATTAGCTATGTATATATTGGGGATGCTCGCAATAACATGGGTAATTCACTTTTATTAATTGGTGCAAAATTAGGTATGGATGTTCGTATTTGTGGACCTAAAGCATTATTACCAGAAGCAAGTCTTGTGGAAATGTGCGAAAAATTTGCGAAAGAAAGTGGCGCTCGTATTACTGTAACTGAAGATATCGACAAAGCTGTGAAAGGTGTAGATTTTGTCCATACTGATGTGTGGGTTTCAATGGGTGAACCATTAGAAACTTGGGGCGAACGCATTAAATTATTACTTCCTTATCAAGTCACACCTGAATTAATGAAACGCACTGGTAATCCAAAAGTGAAATTTATGCACTGCTTACCTGCCTTCCATAACAGTGAAACCAAAGTGGGTCGTCAAATTGCTGAAAAATATCCTGAATTAGCGAATGGTATTGAAGTAACTGAAGATGTATTTGAATCGCCAATGAACATTGCATTTGAACAAGCAGAAAACCGTATGCACACAATTAAAGCAGTCATGGTTGCGAGTTTAGCTTAGGAAGGATCTAGATAAATTGGTATATTTATTTATCATCTAATTTTAAGGATAAAATATTTCCATACTTTTGTAGTTTTATTTTTATGTAAAATTTAAATTTATTTTTTGATAATGATCACGTTTTTTGAAAAATATTATTGACATAATATTTACACAAGCAGAGAATGTACCCAACAAAGGTTAGTTTAGATAGAAAGAGGGATTTTTTCTATGCTATTTCGTACATATATACACAGATATGTCCATACAAAGGCATTAAGACTTTTACGGTTTAATCCGATAAAAGGTCGTTCTTTAATGGCTCATATTCGTCGCATTCGTCATATTATGATGCCATCTTATCGTTCTTGTTTCTCATACTCTTTATTTGCTTCTCAAAACAAACCATCCAACACGGCTCTCTAAACAGAGTTGTTCTCTCTGTTTAGAGAGTCTCCACAGATTAATTTCTGGATATTTTTGTATTGCCTAGAACAGGTAAGAAATATCTTTAGGAATTAACTTAATCTTATTTAATTTAAAATAAATATATTCTTACTTTAGTTTTTATAATAAAAAACTAGATAGGGTTATTTTATTCTAAATAAATCTATTGCATTATTAAAATTAATAATGCTGGGTAACTTTACGTCAAAAATAAATGAAGGAGTTCATTATGCCAAACTTAAAAATTGCATATAGCCCAAAAGTTGAACAATATTTCTCTACAAATAGAGAATTAGTTGAGATTGCTAAAACAGACTTTACAGATGTTGCAGCCATCGTATTAAGTTCAAGTGATGTAGGTGAATACCTCGATAGAATTCAAGCAACAAAATTCGGCGTTCCTGTATTCGTTGTTCAAACAGAAGAACAACAAGTGGATCCAAAATTCTATGATTCTATTTACCATATTCAAGATTTAAACGGTTATGACATCAAACTTTATAGCCGTCAAATCGAAACTGCATCGAAACTTTATGAAGAAAAAATGTTACCTCCATTCTTCAAAATGTTAAGTGAATATGTAGAAATGGGTAATATTGCTTTTGACTGCCCGGGACATCAAGGTGGTCAATACTATCGTAAACATCCAGCAGGTCGTTTCCTTTATGACTTCTACGGTGAAAACATTTTCCGTTCGGATATTTGTAATGCGGACGTGAAATTAGGTGACTTGTTAATTCACGAAGGGGCAGCTTGTGATGCACAAAAATATGCGGCTCAAGTATTCAATGCAGATAAAACTTACTTCGTATTGAATGGTACATCTTCTTCAAACAAAGTTGCGTTAAATGCTGTACTTGCTCCAGGCGATTTAGTGTTATTTGACCGTAATAACCATAAATCAAACCACCATGGTGCATTAATTCAAGCGGGTGCAACCCCAATTTACTTAGAAACTGCTCGTAACCCATTTGGTTTCATTGGTGGTATCGATAGTCACTGCTTCGAAGAAGATTATTTGAAATCATTAATTAAAGAAGTGGCGCCTGAAAAATTAAACCAAAAACGTCCATTCCGTTTAGCTGTTATTCAATTAGGTACTTATGACGGTACAATTTATAACGCACGTCAAGTGGTAGATAAAATTGGTCATCTTTGTGACTACATCTTATTCGACTCTGCATGGGTAGGTTATGAACAATTCATTCCAATGATGAAAGACTGCTCGCCATTATTGCTTGAATTAAATGAAAATGACCCAGGTATTTTAGTGACACAATCTGTTCATAAACAACAAGCAGGTTTCTCACAAACTTCACAAATTCACAAAAAAGATAAACACATTAAAGGTCAAGATCGTTATGTAAACCACAAACGTTTCAATAATGCCTTTATGCTACATGCGTCAACTAGTCCGTTCTATCCGTTATTTGCTACGTTAGATGTGAATGCGAAAATTCAAGGTAGTGAAGCTGGTCGTCGATTATGGCATGAATGTGTGAAAGTCGGTATCGAAGCACGTAAATTAGTATTAAATCACTGTGAATTAATTCGTCCATTTATTCCAACCACAATTAAAGGTAAAAAATGGCAAGATTATGACACAGAAGAAATCGCAACTAATCTCGAGTTCTTCAAATTCCACCCAACAGATACATGGCATAAATTTGAAGGTTATGCTGATGAACAATACTTCGTTGACCCATGTAAATTCTTGCTTACCACACCGGGTATTAGCTTAGAAACAGGTGAATATGAAGAATTTGGTGTACCAGCAACCATTCTTGCTAACTACTTACGTGAAAACGGTATTATTCCGGAAAAATGTGACTTGAACTCAATCTTATTCTTGCTCACTCCGGCAGAAACTCTCACCAAAATGCAAACTTTAGTTGCTCAAATCGCCTTGTTTGAAAAACACATTAAACAAGACTCTTTATTAAAAGATGTCTTACCAACTGTGTATAAAAACAATGAAGATCGTTACAAAGGTTACACCATTCGTCAATTATGCCAAGAAATGCATGATCTTTATGTAAGCCGCAATGTAAAACAACTTCAAAAAGATTTGTTCCGCAAAGCGACATTACCAGAATATGTATTAAATCCACATGATGCAAATATTGAGTTAGTACGTAACAAAGTTGAACTCGTTCCGTTGACTGATATTGTTGGTCGTGTGGCTGCGGAAGGTGCGTTACCTTATCCTCCAGGTGTGTTATGTGTAGTGCCAGGAGAAAAATGGAGCACTACAGCACAACAATATTTCCTTGCATTAGAAGAAGGTATCAACACATTACCTGGCTTCGCACCTGAAATCCAAGGGGTTTACTTACAAAAAGACCCTGATGGACGTACTCGTGCATATGGCTATGTTTTAACTGACTATTAATAAAGTGAGGTTGTGAGGATCTTCTTCATAACTCTCTCAGCACAAACAAAAAAGTGCGGTTAAAAACATCTGATTTTTTGACCGCACTTGTAGGAGTATAAATTATGAGTGCTAAAAGTAATAAAATTGGTGTGGTACAACTCACCATTCTTACCATGGTTAATATGATGGGTTCTGGTATCATTATGTTACCGACTAAATTAGCCGAAATTGGAACCATTTCAATAGTATCTTGGCTGGTCACAGCGGTTGGCTCAACTGCATTAGCATATGCATTTGCCCAATGTGGAATGTTTAGCAAAAAATCTGGTGGTATGGGCGGTTATGCGGAATACTCTTTCGGTAAAGCCGGTAACTTCATGGCAAACTACACTTACGGTGTATCATTAGTTATTGCCAATACAGCAATCGCAATTTCTGCGGTGGGTTATGGTTCAGAGCTTTTCGGCGCAATCCTTTCACCACTTTCTATCGCATTATGGACTATCTTCACTCTTTGGCTTGCAACCGTTCTTAACTTTGGTGGTGCAAGAATCACCGGTAATATCAGTTCATTTACCATTTGGGGCGTAATTATTCCTGTGGTAGGTATTTCTATCATTGGTTGGAAATGGTTTGATGGTTCAATGTATGTAAACTCTTGGAATCCACACAATGTACCAACTTTTGAAGCGATCGGTGTATCTATTTCAATGACATTATGGGCGTTCTTAGGGTTAGAATCAGCTTGTGCTAACGCAGATGCCGTTGAAAATCCAGAGAAAAACGTACCAATTGCAGTACTTGGTGGTACCTTAGGAGCAGCAGTAATTTATATCGTTTCAACTAACGTGATTGCAGGTATTGTACCTAACCTTGAACTTGCTAATTCAACAGCGCCATTCGGTTTAGCCTTTGCTCATATGTTTGATGAAACTGTCGGTAAAGTTATCATGGGCTTAATGGTGATGTCTTGCTTTGGTTCATTATTAGGCTGGCAGTTCACTATTGCTCAAGTATTCAAATCTTCAGCAGAAGAAGGTTATTTCCCAGCATTTTTCAAAAAAGTTACCAGTAAAGATGCACCTGTTGTTGGTATGATTACCATTACTGCGTTACAAACTTTACTCTCTTTAATGACAATCAGCCCATCATTAAATAAACAATTTAACGTGTTGGTGGACTTAGCAGTGGTTACAAACGTCATCCCATACTTACTCTCAATGGCTGCTCTCGCAGTGTTATTGAAAGCGGAAAATGTTGCGCCACAAAAATATAAAACAACCGTTTTTGTTGCCTTTATTGGTTCACTCTATAGTATCTATGCACTTTATGCAGCCGGTGAACAAGCGATGTTATATGGTTCAATTGTGACCTTTATTGGTTGGACATTGTATGGTTTTGTTTCTTACAAATTTGATCTTAAAAAATCACAAGCTAATTAAAAAAGAAACGCCCACATCTTAATGTAGGCTCTTTCGAGTAGTAATAAGCTAAGTACAAAAGAGCGGTTGAAAATTTAATTGTTTTCAACCGTTCTTTTTATTTAGGACAATACTCTTAACAACACAAGCTGAAATTCTGTTTGTTGGCCGAGTTTTCGGGTGTAACGTTTAACTATGACAAAGGAAAGTGCGGTCAACATAAAGATTAAAATCGCACGGATGGTCTCATTTTCACTGATATAACATGAAATAAAAGCCAGTTTTTCAATTAAATTTTGAACACGATTAAGATTAATTGACATAGTTTTCTCCTGATACGGTTTATTTTTTGATATTCGTCAAACAATAATAATTTTTCGTTGAAAATTAACCTTTTCTAAGCGTAATATCGGTATTGCTAAATGCCTCTAAAAAGGAGTGGAAAATGAAAAACATGTTACTGCTCAGTAGCTCAAAATACAAGAACACAGGTTATCTTGAACACACCATACCTTGGTTACAAAATTTCTTGGCTGATTATCATGGTAAAACAATTGCTTTTGTGCCTTATGCTGGGGTACGCCGCACTTTTGATGAATATGAAAAAACTGTGCAAAATGCACTCCCTGATTTAGGGATGAATATTGTTTCCGTTCATCATGGTGAGCTGCATCGAGATATCATTGAACAATCAGATGTCATCGCTATTGGCGGCGGGAATACATTTTGTTTGTTAAAACAACTTTATGAACACAATTTGATTGATATCATTCGTGAAAAAGTAAATAACGGTACGCCTTATTTTGGTTGGAGTGCTGGGGCCAATGTAGCTGGTGCATCCATTATGACAACTAATGATATGCCGATTACTTATCCTCCTTCATTTCAAGCATTACAACTTTTTCCTCATCAAATTAATCCGCACTTTATTTCAGGTAAAATGCAAGGCCACAATGGAGAAAGCCGAGAAGAACGTTTGGCAGAATTTTTACTCGTTAATCCAACTGCATTTGTATATGCATTACCTGAAGGTTCTGCGCTTCATATACAAAATGAAATGGCAACTGTGTTGGGCGAAAATCCTATTTTGTGCTTCAGTGAAAATATGGAATGTGGCACATTTGACATCAATACAACTTTTTCTTATTAACTTAAAAGGAACATATAATGGAATTATTTAAATCCATCGTTGCAGTGATTGGCATTATTGCCACAATTTATTTTCTGATTAAAAAAGCCGAAACCCGAACCGTTTTGATTGGTGTCGGTTTAATAATGTCTATTCTGACGATTAATCCAATGGGCGCATTAGATGCTTTTGCCAAAAGCATGACATCGGGCGGATTAATTATGGCTATCTGTTCTAGTATGGGTTTTGCTTATGTAATGAAATACACTCAATGTGATACTCATCTGGTGCATTTACTTACCAAACCATTAAGCGGATTAAAATTCTTCTTAATTCCGATTGCAACAGTCATCACCTTTTTCATCAATATTGCTATTCCTTCTGCTGCTGGTTGTGCTGCTGCGGTTGGCGCAACATTAATTCCCGTTTTAAAAAGTGCGGGTGTTCGACCAGCTACTGCTGGGGCAGCTATTTTAGCAGGGACTTTTGGCTCAATGATGAGCCCAGGTTCTTCTCACTCAGCAATGATTAGTGAAATGTCAGGCTTAACTATCGCTCAAGTAAACCTTTCACATGCGCCATATAACATGATTGCGGGAGCAATAGGTGCGGTTGTTTTAACAATTCTTGCGCTTGTTTTTAAAGATTATGGTGAACAACATCGCCAAGCTTATCTCGCAGAACAAAAAGAAAGTGAAATTAAAGTTGTTGAAGGCGTCAATGTACTTTATGCCCTTGCACCATTAATACCATTAGTTATTTTAGTGATTGGTGGAACGTCATTACAACAAGTACAGGGTCTTGAATGGACTAAAATGGGTGTGCCTCAAGCGATGTTGATTGGTGCAATTTATGGCATTATAGTCACTCGTATTTCTCCAGTGAAAATCACTGAAGAATTTTTCAATGGTATGGGAAATTCTTATGCAAACGTACTTGGTATCATCATTGCAGCCAGTGTATTTGTAGCAGGTTTAAAATCTACGGGCGCAGTTGATGCTGCAATTTCTTTCTTAAAAGAATCCAACGAATTTGTACGTTGGGGTGCAACAATTGGACCATTCTTAATGGGCTTAATTACAGGTTCTGGCGATGCTGCAGCGATTGCCTTTAACAGTGCCGTCACACCACATGCTGTAGAACTCGGATACACTCATGTAAATCTAGGTATGGCAGCAGCCATTGCGGGTGCAATTGGTCGTACAGCTTCACCAATTGCAGGTGTAACCATTGTTTGTGCAGGCCTTGCGATGGTAAGCCCAGTAGAAATGGTAAAACGTACCGCACCAGGCATGATACTTGCTGTTTTATTCTTAGCATTATTTATGTTGTAGAAATAATAAAAAATTGACCGCACTTAAATAAAGTGCGGTCAATTTTTATAGACTTTTAAAGGAGAAAAAAATGAACTTAGATTTAAATCAACTTGTTAAATGGCGTCGTGAATTTCATCGTTTTCCAGAAATTGGTTGGAGTGAATTTTGGACAACTTCTCGCATTGCAGATTACTTGGAAGACTTAGGTTGTTTTGAAATTTTTCTTGGTAAACAGATTATAAATCCTGACTTTGTTCGTGGACGAAAACAAGCCGTAGTAGATAAAGGCTTAACTAATGCAAAAGCCTATGGAGCCAATGAAAAATGGCTCGAAAAAATGGAAGGATATACTGGTTGTGTGGCATTATTTGATTCAGGTAAACCAGGAAAAACTATTGCATTACGTTTTGATATAGACTGTGTGAATGTAACGGAAACTCGTTCACCCGAGCATATTCCAAATAAAGAAGGTTTTGCCTCAATTAACGATGGTTTTATGCATGCTTGTGGACATGATTCACACATTACAATAGGTTTAGGCATTGCATTATGGATCGCTCAGAACAAAGATAAACTCACTGGAAAAGTAAAAATTGTATTCCAACCAGCAGAAGAAGGTGTTCGAGGTGCAGCAGCCATTGCACAAAGTGGCATAATTGATGATGCAGATTATTTTGCTTCTTCACACATTAGTTTTTGCGCAAATACAGGCACTGTTATTGCTAATCCAAGAAATTTTCTTTCCACTACAAAAATTGATATTCGCTATAAAGGTAAACCAGCCCACGCAGGTGCTGCCCCCCATTTAGGTCGTAATGCTTTATTAGCTGCAGCGCATACAGCCACTCAACTTCATGGTATTGCACGCCATGGTGAAGGCATGACAAGAATTAATGTGGGTGTGCTAAAAGCGGGTGAAGGACGAAATGTCATTCCATCCTCTGCTGAATTACAATTAGAAGTGCGGGGAGAAAATAAAGCAATTAATGAATATATGACTGAACAAGTCATGCAAATAGCCAAAGGTATCTCCATAAGTTTTGATGTAGTGTATGAAACTGAAATTGTAGGTGAAGCCGTGGATATGAATAATGATGTTGAACTTATAAAACTCATCGAAGAAATATCTCTTGAACAACCACAAATAAATAACGTAAATTCAGATTATGCTTTCAATGCAAGTGAAGATGCGACTATTTTAGGTAGACGTGTACAAGAACACGGAGGCAAAGCTATTTACTTCATTCTTGGTGCAGATCGAACAGCAGGTCATCATGAAGCTGAATTTGATTTTGATGAAAATCAATTGTTTACTGGGGTTAATATTTATATTTCTTTAGTACAAAGATTATTATCTTAATAGAAAAGCCTACATCTTCATGTAGGCTCTTTCGAGTAGTAATAAGCTAAGTATAAAAGAGCGGTTGAAAATTTAATTGTTTTCAGCTGTTCTTTTTATTTAGGACAACACTCTCAACAAAACAGGCTGAAATTCTGTTTGTTGGCCGAGTTTGTGGGTGTAACGTTTAACCATCACAAAGGAAAGTGCGGTCAAAATAAAGATTAAAATCGCACGGATGAGCTCATTTTCACTGATATAGTTAGAAAGTAATGTTGCAAACAATAGAGTGAAAAGCGGCACGATATACATTAATAATGCAGAAAATAACATGGATTTTTCTTCTAGACCGATTTCTACCATTTGGCCTGCACGGAGTGGCGTGATGGTTTCTACCGTGAAGATATGTTCACCTCGTTTTCCGTTAAGCTCAGAAAGGGAAGCTGTTCCACAGGCTTCTCTAGCCGAACAAGCTCCACAGGCACTTTGTGATTGACATTTCACTTTAGCAAGGCCTGTTTTCGCATCATAGCTCATTACAACTGCACTTTCTTTTAGCATTGTGCTTCTCCCATATAAATATCAAAGCGGTGATTTTTGGTTTCACGACTAACATGGGGCGCTTTTTGCGCTAAGAATTCCGCATAATCAGGACGTTTTACCACCACGCGTTTACGGGCTAATTGTAGCGCAGGTGTCAAGAGCTCATCGGCATCCAAATCTGCACCAACCAAATGTTGGAATACCCGCATTTCTTTTTTAACTAGGGCGGATTTTTGCTTGTGTGGATACATTGGATCCAAATACACTACATCGGCACTCTCGGTTTGTGGATTAAGTTCGGCAATATGATGAACATCTAGTAATTGCATATTTTGTTGCATCATTTCACCTATTTCTGCATCCTGATAGGCGCGGTTGAGTCCATCCTGCAATAGCAAATATACTACTGGATGACGTTCTACTAAGCGCACTTGGCAACCGATAGAAGCTAAAACAAAGGCATCTCGACCAAGCCCTGCTGTGGCATCAATCACGGAAGGCAATTCTGAGCCCTTAATGCCTACAGCTTTGGCAACTGCCTCACCACGACCTCCACCGAATTTACGACGATGAGCCATCGCACCGGCTACGAAATCTACAAAGACATCGCCCAACTTAGGTTCATCCAGTTTACGTAGGGCAAGGTGGGTTTCGGTTCGCACCAATGCAAGCGGGCTTTCAGTACAATGCTCAATACCAAAAGGGGAACAAAGTGCGGTCAATTCCGACGATGTTCCCGCTTCAGCAAGCAGTTGAATTTTTATTTTCTCACCAGCCATACGCCGCTTTCCATATGATCTGTATAAGGGAATTGATCAAACAGCGCCGCTTTTTCAATGCGGTGGGTTTGGCTTAGGGTTTGCAAATTCTCACAAAGGGTATGTGGATTGCAGGAAATATACAAAATACGATCGTAATTCTGCACCAGTTTTACCGTGTCAGGGTCAAGCCCTGCTCGTGGTGGATCCACAAAAATCGTATTGCATTGATAGGCTTTTAAATCAATGCCTTTTAAGCGATTAAACTCACGTACGCCATTCATGGCTTGGGTAAATTCTTCTGCCGACATACGGATAATTTGCAGATTATCTATGCCATTTTTCGCAATATTAAATTGTGCAGCCGCAACAGATGGCTTGGCGATTTCGGTAGCAAGTACTTTGCGGAAGTTTTGTGCAAGGGCGATGGAGAAATTACCGTTACCACAATACAGTTCCAATAAATCCCTTTGCGAACCTTGGGTACAATCAATCGCCCATTCCAACATCTTGCAATTTACCGCTGCATTAGGCTGGGTAAAGCTGTTTTCCACTTGGCGATAAACATAATTACGCCCTTTCACCGGTAACACTTCATCAACAAAATCCTGCTCTAAACAGATTTTTTGTTTACTCGCACGACCAATCAACTGCACATCAAAACCAAGTTGTTGTAATGCTTCTTTTAAGCGTGTAGCAGCGTTTTGCCATTCTTCTGTGAGTTGCTTGTGGTAAAGCAGGCTGACAATAATCTTATTGCTGAGCGTGCTCAAATAATCAATTTGGAACAGTTTTTTATGTAATACTTCCTGAGTTTTTAACAATGGCAGTAAGGTTTTCATCATGCGATTGATCAGTTCGCTGGCAATTGGGAACTCATCCACTCGATAACGCTGTAAGGTGCTTTGGTCAAACATGATGTGATAAAAATCGCCTTTATCATGCCAAATACGAAATTCTGCACGCATCCGATAATGGCTAGTTGGCGAATCAAACACGGCGATTTCTGGGGCGTTAAAGGGCTGCAAAAGTGCGGTCAGCTTTTCGGTCTTTTTTTGCAGGAGTTCGGTATATTGGGAAATGGGTAGTTGCATTGATGTTTACGTTTGAATGATAAATATCCCACAGCCCTTGGCAAGCATGGGGATTGGTAAAAAAGCAAAAGGCAAGCTTCTGCCTGCCTTTTAAAATGTATTATTCGCCAGAATAATCTTCGCCACCAGAAGTCGCTTCGCTCACATCACCCGATAAGGTGTAAACACGTTTTGTGGTGTTGATGCGAGTACGATATTTATTCCACGTTTTTTCGAAGAAAGTTTCCGGCGCACGTTCACCACGGCAAAATGCAACAAATTCTTTTTCTTCTTGTGTCGCTGGATTGCGTTCACCTAAATCTAATGCTTTAAACGCTTGGCCATATTGCTCTAATACTTGGGATTCTTTGATTGTATAATCACCGTGACGGGAAAATCCGCGTGGGTAGTTTTTGTCGTCAAAAAAACGACGAGTAACACTGAAACTAGCAGCCATAAAATCATCTCTCTTCTTTATATTTAAAAACGGCAGGCATTAAACCAATTTTTTTTTATTTTTGCAATAAACCTTTCACGGTTTCTACATAATCTTTGACGAAATCGTCGTAATTTAAGCCTTCAGGGTTTACACGGTATTTGCCATTGACATAGAAATCAGGTACGCCACGTACTTGGAACTGTTCCGCTGCATTTACTTGTTTATTCACTAAACCGTTTACAGCAAAGCTGTTGATGTTGTTATCAAATTGCTCAGCTGTAACGCCGTTATCAATGAAGATTTTGCGAATATCGTTCATTGAGCTTAATTTATCTTGTTGTGCCGCTTCGAATAAAGGCGCTTTCACTTTGTTTTCAGCACCAAGTGCCATCGCTAATGCCCATGCACGAGTGAGGTTTTCAGATTGACGACCTAAGAAATTAACGTGATATTGTTTAAATTCAGTACCTTTTGGTAAGCTTTCTGCAACTTGTTTTGGAATGTGGTATTCCATTTCAAAGGCATAGCAATGTGGGCAGTAGAAAGAGAAGAATTCAATGACTTCTGGTTGTACGGAAGCGGTTTGGCCCACTTGAATGTATTGTTTCCCTTCTTCTAGATTAGCTGCGAATGCATTAAATGAAAATAAAGCACCGAGTAAAAATAAAATGTTTTTCATTTGTTTTCCTTATTTAATAATTCCGCGCGCTTTTAACAATGCGGTTTTAAAATCTTCTTCATAATCTTTTTTGATGCCTGGAATTGGCTCAAATTTATCTGTGCCGTGCATTTTTAAATGATAAATAATAATTTCATCAGATAATTCTGCTACCGATTTATCAAATCCCGCTTCATCAGCAATTTTTTGCAGAATTTGTAGCAAGCTCAGATCTGGGTCTTTAGACCAATAAGGTTGTAAAAGTTCCAATACTTCATTTAAACGCTTACATTTCATTGCTATTTCCTTTTAAATGGAGAAAAATAAGGCTAGATCATACTTCAAATAAGGCAATAAGAAAATATGAAATACATAATAAGTGCGGTTATTTTGGCGGGAGGAAAAGCACGGAGGATGAATGGGGCGGATAAAGGCTTACAACTTTTAAAAAACAAACCATTAATTAGCCATGTGATTGAGCGCTTACAGCCTCAAGTGGTTGATATTTCAATTAATGCTAATCGTCACCATGCGGAATATGCACAATGGGGGTTTCCTGTATTTTCAGATGAGTTGCCTGATTTTCAGGGACCATTGAGCGGTATGTTAACAGCACTCGAACAAGCTAAAACGGATTTCGTGCTTTTTGTGCCTTGTGATAGCCCGTATTTTCCGCAAAACTTATTAGAAAAACTAAAAAGTGCGGTTAAAAATGACCGCACTTTGATGGCTTATGCAAAAGATAAAGCGCGTGAACACCCGACATTTTGTTTGATGTCAGTTCAGCTTAAAGAGAAGTTACGCGCTTATTTAAACCAAGGCGAACGTCGTTTATTACAATTTATGAACAAAAATGGCGCGGTTGCTGTCCAATTTGACGAACAAGAAGGACGATTTGTAAATTTTAATACCTTAGAAGATTTACAATAAATTATTTGTTTAACCTTGAATTTTGTAAAAAATTCTCCATTATTGCCGTGTTTACTTTCTAGTTTATTGAGGAACTTTATTATGATGCGAATCCTTTTATTTTTAGCCACTAACTTTGCTGTGATGCTTGTGTTAGGGATTATTTTAAATGTGACCGGTATTGCAGGAAATAGTACAGGTGGCATTTTAATTATGGCGATGCTTTTTGGTTTTGCCGGATCATTGATTTCATTATTTTTATCAAAAACTATGGCATTACGTTCTGTGGGTGCAGAGGTGATCACCGAACCACGTAATCAAGCTGAACGTTGGTTGGTTGAAACGGTACGTCGTCAAGCGCAACAAGCAGGCATCCCAATACCGGATGTCGCGATTTACCATTCTAATGATGCGAATGCTTTTGCGACGGGTGCAACTAAAAACAATTCTTTAGTGGCAATTAGTACGGGTTTATTAAACGCCATGACGGAAGAAGAAGCTGAAGCGGTATTGGCTCACGAGGTCTCACACATCGCAAACGGTGATATGGTGACTATGACCTTATTACAAGGCGTATTGAATACCTTCGTGATTTTCTTATCTCGCGTGATTGCTAATGTGGTAGCAAGTTCTCGTAATGGTGATGAAGAAAGCCGTAGCTCAGGTATTTACTTCTTGGTTTCAATGGTGTTAGAAATCTTGTTTGGTATTTTAGCGAGCATCATCGCAATGTGGTTCTCTCGTTATCGCGAATACCGCGCAGATGCAGGTTCTGCACAACTTGTCGGTAAAGAAAAAATGATTGCGGCATTGCAACGTTTACAGCAAATTCATGAGCCGCAAGAGATGGAAGGTTCACTTAATGCCTTTATGATTAACGGTAAACGTAGTGAACTCTTTATGAGCCATCCTCCGCTAGAAAAACGAATCGAAGCATTGCGTATATTATAAAAAAAACCTATACACACTTGGTGTATAGGTTTTTTTATTACCTTGAAGATCACGGTCGGTCTGCCTTCTCATTATTGTATTTTTTCTGTTCTTGTTTGATTCATTAATTTGTCATAGAATTGATAGGCTCATCTGTTTGTAGGCTTTTTAGCCTTATTGAGCGAAAATGACATTTCTATGTGTATATTTGCAGTATGTATTTTTGTATTGTAAATAAATTTATTTTTAATCATTATTTAGGATAATCGAAAAGTGAATAAAGTATTCAAGATTATTTGGAATAAAACCACGCAATCATTAGTGGTGACTTCCGAATTAGCAAAAGGGGAAGCAAAAGCCTCATCCTCGAGTTCATCAAAAAATTCCACAACGGGAAAGTTTTTTAAACTATCCGTTTTAGCCTTATTTTTTTCTCAAATCTGTGATGTCGCTTATGCTGCAGTAACAGCAGGAAATCGAGATACAGCAGTTAGAACTGACGACAGAGGTGCTATCGCCATTGCAGGAGGGACAGCAGGTGACCCAAAGAGTACAAGTCTTGACCAAGGTAATGGGCCTATCGCCATCGGTTGGGGAGTAAAAGCCGTCAAAAATGGTGATATTGCGATTGGTGGTAAAGACAATTTAGCGACAAGCGTTAATGGTGGGAATGCCATCGGTTTTGGGGTTAAAACCCTTGTAACAGCCTCTAAAGGCGTGGCGATAGGTTCCGATGCACAGGTGCTTGCAAATAGTGGTTTAGCCCTTGGTGAAGGCGCTGTCGTTACGGCTGGTAATGATCAAGCTCATAGCATTGCTTTAGGTTCAGGCTCTTATAGTTTGTCAACATCGACAAGTAACCTAGATATTACTTATAAAAATAAAGATGGGCAAGATGTTACTGCGGTGTCAGCAGGTAAAAACAATATTGGCACACTCTCTATAGGTAATGCTGGCTCAGGTGGTAAAACCCCATTTACTCGCCAGATTGTTAATGTTGGTGCGGGTGAAATAGCGGAGTCCAGTACAGACGCTGTAAATGGTAGCCAACTTTATCACGTATTAACAAAAAGTGGCTTTAATGTTAAACAAGCAGGGACGGATACATCGCGCATTACAAACAACAAAAACGTTAATTTTGTAAATGGTGCTTATACCACCGCAAGTGTGGCATCAACTGCGTCAGGCGCAGACGTTACGTTTAATGTGAAGACACAAGATATCACAGTGAGCAAGGGGCGAGCATCAGAAGCAATCGATGATGATGTTGTGGCAAGAGCAAAAAATGTTGCTAAAGCAATTAATACGGTAGCGGATTCAAAAGCGGATAAAGAGACCGAGTATCAGTTTCGTGTTGGAGGAGAAGTAAAGAAAACGTGGAATCTTGGTACAGGAAATAGAATTAATTTTGCCGTTGAGAATACAGGCGATCTTGAGGTTAAATATATCGATGATGCGAATGGTACGGTGCAATATGGTTTATCTCAAAAAACCAAAAATAATATATCGAATGCTTTAACTACAGCGCAACAGGCAAGTACATCGGCCTCTTCAGCAACAACAGTTGCCAATAATGCATTAAATGTATCGCAAACAGCGAGTACAGTGGCCTCATCTGCTCAGAATACGGCTAATTTAGGTTTAACAACAGCTCGCACTGCAAGCAATTCAGCTTCAGCGGCTTATCAAGTGGCGACTGGCGCCCGCGATACGGCAAATGCAGCAAGTAGTGCAATCAGTGCGCTACATCAGCGACAGTACAAGTTTAATATTGCGAATAACGCTAATAAATTAAAGAATGATAAAGGTGAAGCTGTTGGTTGGGATCTTAAGAACAATGGCGGTGTAACATTTGGTGCTACTGATGATCTTGAAGTTTCCACTGATAAGATGGGTAATATTGTCTACGGTTGGTCGCAAACTTCAAAAAATACGATTAGTTCAGCGGTTTCAAATGCAGTAGGTGCAGCAAACTCTGCAAAATCTTCAGCTTCAGCGGCAAGCAACAGTGCAAGTTCTGCGCAATCTTCCGCATCCGTGGCAAGTAATAGCGCAAGCTCAGCAGACAGTTCAGCGTCAGCGGCAAGCAATAGTGCAAGCGCAGCGGACAGTTCAGCTTCGGCAGCATCTAACAGTGCATCTGCAGCGGACAGCTCAGCATCAGCGGCAAGCAACAGCGCAAGTGCAGCAGACTCTTC
>NZ_JBTGNV010000008.1:0-126605 GCF_054332375.1 Haemophilus sp. SZY H53 | reverse complement strand
TCTGAAAGCGGGAACGCTTTCTCATAAAGAGTAACAGAACGACCGTGTAGTGCGACTGAAGCTCGCAATACCATAAGTCGTTTTTGCTCACGAATATCAGACCAGTCAACAAGTACAATGGGCATCGTATTGCCCGAACAGATAAAGCTAGCATGCCAACGGTATACAGCGAGTCGCTCTTTGTGGAGGTGACGATTACCTAACAATCGGTCGATTCGTTTGATGTTATGTTTTGTTCTCGCTTTGGTTGGCAGGTTACGGCCAAGTTCGGTAAGAGTGAGAGTTTTACAGTCAAGTAATGCGTGGCAAGCCAACGTTAAGCTGTTGAGTCGTTTTAAGTGTAATTCGGGGCAGAATTGGTAAAGAGAGTCGTGTAAAATATCGAGTTCGCACATCTTGTTGTCTGATTATTGATTTTTCGCGAAACCATTTGATCATATGACAAGATGTGTATCCACCTTAACTTAATGATTTTTACCAAAATCATTAGGGGATTCATCAGAACTTAATCTCTATTGGGATGAAAGTGAAGGTTCAATAAATATCCTATTTGACAAAGATGAATTGACAAAATACTTTCATCTGAATCTTAAAAAAAGTGAGGAAAAATCAGAAACACTGAAAACGGCTTTTGATGAGACCACATATTTTTTCACTTCCTATGAATTTTCTATCGATAAATACCCTAACGTTACCGTTGAGTTTCGTCTCTACCATTCACCCGGTATGACATTCAGATTGGACTACCCGACTGAATTTACGCGGATTTTGATTTATAGAAAAATGTAATAGACGATGTTTCCCTTATATCGTTTCTAACTTGGGCGATATTGTTCCCACCGACCGCACTTTGCCCTCAAAAAAAGAACCTAGACACCTAATTTTAGGTTCGGATTATTATTCAATTTCGTTATAACTAAAAATCAGTACATATATTTAACAATTCTTTCGGTTTTGCTATGTGCTTTGCTACATTTTTACCGTCTTATTTTCACTAGAGGTACAACTATGCAGCATCGCGATCTTTATCCCCACGAAATCTTACAAGATGTTATTGATAAAAGTTATGCTAAGTCGCAAGGACACCTAAAAACACTCTCTATTTTAAGTTTTTTAGGTGGCGGCTATGTGAGTTTTGGTTATATGGCCTATTTAAAAGTCGTGAGTGGTATTCCTCCTGAGTGGGGAGGGCTGGCGACATTACTTGGTGCGGCCGTGTTTCCGATTTGTTTAATTTGTATTCTAATCGGTGGTGGTGAATTAGCCACGGGAAATATGATGATGATGGCATTAGGCCGTTTAACCAAAAGAGTAAGCCTTAAAAAATTATTTCGTAACTGGATTGTCGTGAGTTTGGGTAACCTGCTCGGTGCGCTGTTTATGGCCTATTTCTTAGGGCATTATGTCGGTTTATCAGAAGGTGCTGCCTCTGCTAAAACCATTGCTATTGCCGAAGCTAAAGTGCAAATGGATTTTGGTCGTGCCTTTATTTCTGCTATTGCCTGTAACTGGATGGTCTGCATGGGTATTTGGTTCTATTTTGGTGCCAAACAAACCTCTGGTCGTATTCTCGCCATGTGGTTCCCAGTGATGATTTTTGTGCTTATCGGATTACAACACTTTGTCGCTAATATGTTTATTATTCCTGCCGGGATTTTTGCTGGTGCTAATGTGACTTGGAGCCAATTCTTCTTCAATATGATTCCTGTCTTTTTAGGCAATGTCACGGGTGGTGCAGCATTTGTCGGTGCATCTTATCTTTATGCCTATCGTCATTTATTAAAGGAAGATTATTGTATTTAGTAAACGAAAATCTGACCGTACTTTGTTATGAAAAAAGCCGTCTGAAATTTCAGACGGCTTTTACTTTTAGCGCATCCACAATCAACTTAAACGCATTCGAATGCCTGCGACGGCTGGGGTAATAGAGGTAAAACGGATCGTAAGTGATGGCGTACTCGGGCAACAGCTCGACCAGTTGCCCGGAATGGAGCGCGTCTGCGGCGATGATATGCGGCAGCCAAGTGATGCCGAGTCCGTCTGAAACGGCTTGCAGACGCAGATGATTATTGGTGGAAAACTGCGATTTGGGCGTGAAGGTAATCAGCTCTTTTTTGTATTTGAATTCCCACTGCATCTCCGAGCCGTGTTCGGCGGAGAGCTTTGTGCCGATAAGGCGGTGCTTCTGCAAATCGTCAATATTTTTCGGCGAACCGTATTGCACCAAATAATCGGGTGAGGCGACCAACGCCATTTTGAACGGTGCGGAAATCGGCACGGCAATCATCTCTTTTGCCACATCGTTGCCCAGCCGCACGCCCATATCAAACCCTTCTTTCACAATGTCCGCCAAGCGGTCGTCCACCACGATCTCCAAACGGATTTTCGGGTATTGGTTCAAAATCGGCTTTAATTTCGGGTACAACACCGCTTCCGCCGCCACTGCAGAGGCATTGATACGAATCAATCCCGATGGCGTATTCAAAAAATCGTTTAATGCATCGACTTCTTGGTTTATGGCTTGATAAAGCGGGGAAAGTTGGTCGAAAAGCTGCTGCCCAGCTTCGGTTAGTGACACATTGCGTGTCGTGCGGTTGAACAAGCGCAGGTTCAGCCGCGTTTCTAAATTTTTCATGCTATGGCTCAACGCCGAAGAAGAAATCCCCAAAAGCTGTCCCGCTTTTACAAAACTCTGCGTTTGTGCGAGTGTCAAAAAATAATTCAGTTCGTTAAAGTTCTGCATTTTCCCGCCCCGTTTTAGCTGATTAGTGAATTTAATTCACGACATCATAAAACAAAGCCTAATTTATCTCAATAAAAACGCGGGGTAAAATGGCTACACTTTCATGAGAACAAACAGGAGACAATATCATGCAAAATATCACATTAAACAATGGCGTAAAAATTCCTGTGCTCGGTTTCGGCGTATTTCAAATTCCGCCCGAAGAAACGGAACAAGCTGTGATTGCCGCCATCAAGGCGGGTTACCGTCACATCGACACCGCGCAGGCTTATATAAATGAAACCGAAGTCGGTTTGGGGATTAAAAACAGCGGTGTGGCGCGCGAAGAATTGTTCGTTACCACCAAAATTTGGGTGGAAAATTTCGGCTATGAAGCCGCTAAAGCCTCGCTGGATCGTTCATTAAGCCGTCTGAATTTGGATTATATCGATATGGTGCTGATTCATCAGCCTTACGGCGACAGCCACGGCACATGGCGCGCGCTGGAAGAATATCAGGCAGCCGGCAAAATCCGCGCCATCGGCGTGAGCAATTTTTCGCCCGTACGCGCGGTGGATTTGGGGCTGTTCAATAAAGTGATGCCGCAAGCCAATCAGATTGAAATCAATCCGTTCCAACAAAAAACCGAAGCCGTTGCCGCTTTGCAGGCCGAAGGCATCGCCGTGGAAGCGTGGGGGCCGTTTGCCGAAGGCCAAAACGATATTTTCCACAATCCTGTGTTAAGCAAAATTGGCGTGAAATACGGCAAATCCGTGGCGCAGGTGATTACCCGCTGGCTGATTGATCGCGACATCATCGTGTTGGCAAAATCCACCAAACCTGAACGCATGGCGGAAAACTTGAATGTCTTTGACTTTGCCCTCAGCGATGAAGACAAAGCAGAAATTGCCAAACTGGACGGTACGTTCGCCGCCATCATAAATCACGACACGGTGGATAATTTGAAACGCATCTACGCGTGGAAAACGGGCGTATAAGAGTAGCGAGAATAGTAGTGGATAAAATCTAAACGGCTCAAACTACTTTCTTGTTTTTATTTCGTTGAAAGCCCCTTTTCTAACAACTAGAAAAGGGCTTAATCGCTCAAAAAAGTTGACCATAACAGACATAACAGAAATATGGAGGACAAATTCATGTCAGAAAAAATCGTACAAACAGCCGGAAGAAAGGCACTGGGAGAGTTCGCTCCGGAGTTTGCCCATTTTAATGATGATGTGCTATTCGGTGAAAACTGGAACAATCAGGATATTGATCTGAAGACCCGCTGCGTAATCACGATGGTGGCACTGATGTCGCAGGGCATAACGGATTCCTCTCTCGTCTACCACATTCAGAACGCGAAAGCACACGGTGTGACGAAGCAGTAGTTTGCGGCCATCGTGACGCATGTTGCTTTTTACGCTGGCTGGCCGAAGGCCTGGGCGGTTTTTAATCTTGCGAAAGCGAACGGTATTTATGATGAGGGAATGGAACCGCTGACGGAGAAGGAAAGATTCCAGAAGGAGATCTTCTTCCCTATTGGCGACCCCAACGACGGCTTTGCTCAGTATTTCGTCGGACAGAGCTATCTGGCTCCCGTATCAACAGAGCAGGTGATGATCTTCAACGTGACCTTCGAACCGGGCTGCCGAAACAACTGGCATATCCATCATGCATCAAAAGGCGGCGGCCAGATGTTGATCGGTGTCGGCGGAAAAGGCTGGTATCAGGAAGAAGGTAAGCCTGCGCAGGAGATCCTTCCCGGTACAGTGATTCATATTCCGGCGAATGTAAAGCATTGGCATGGAGCCCAGAAGGACAGCTGGTTTTCACATCTTGCCTTTGAGATCGAGGGAGAGAACGCCTCGAACGAATGGTGTGAACCGGTCATCGATGAGGAGTATCTGAGCTTATGAAGACTCTGGTTTTAAAGAGCAGCGGAAACAAACACGGCTCTTCCAATATGCTGGCGAAGGAATTTATTCGTGGCGCAAAAGAGACCAGCCGATTGAAAGTTTTTTTGCGATACTAAAATCAGCGTGTTTTTACTCACGAACTTATCATTCAATCGCTGAATTACAGGCTGAAATTGAAGAATATTTAGTGTATTACAACCAAAAACACATTAAACTTGCTTTCAAAGGATTGAGCCCAGTGCAATACCGAGCTCAATATTTAAGTTAACTAACCTGTCCAACTTTTGGAGGGCAGATCACTTTATAATAAAAATCCCCTACTGCTCTAGGGGATTTTTGCTTTAAATAATATGTTGTTTATTTCAAACCTTTTTTAACCAAATCTTCATAACCACCATGGTTGGTTACATTGGTATAGCCTGCATTTTTCAACTCAGTGAGTGCGGCTTCCGCACGGCGACCACTACGACAATAAAGATTGATTGGTGCATCTTTATCTGATCCAAGCGCTTTAACGCCTTCAACAATTTTATCATGTGGAATATTTACCGCATCTTGTAAATGTCCAGAGTTAAATTCCTCCGCTGAACGCACATCAATCCAAACGCCTTTTGCTTTTTCTAGTTGTACTGCACTTTGTTCTGTTTGTGGCGCAGTATTCGCAGAAGCAAAAAAAGGTACAGCAATCGCTGCCGCAGAAAGTACTGCTGTGAATAATTTTTTCATCATTCAATCTCCTATTAAATAGAAATAATATATTTACCTAAATAAATTTAGGGTTTATGTAAAACTGATAGTCATCATACGCCTAAATATAAAGATAATAAACTGTAAATGAAGTAAATTTTAAGTAAAATTTTCGTGAAATTTAACCGCACTTTGTCATATTTACCTTATTTAACACATCAATCTCTCTAAACCTTATCATTCATTATTTCTGATTAGTAAAAGATGTTGTTCATAAAGTGGTATTTTTCACACAAAGATTTAACCGTACAATCTGCTCCATCAAATATTGAGGAGAAAATAATGAAAAAATGCCTGTATTGTTCGTTGGGCATGGTAGCCCGATGAATGCGTTAGATAAGGAAAACCCGTTCAATCAGAATTTCAGCCTAATTACGCAACAGTTTGCCAAACCAAAAGCCATTTTGATGATTTCCGCACATTGGTACAGCAGCCGTTTGCAGGTGACCTCAGGTGAACACCCTGAAATGATTTACGATTTCTACGGCTTCCCCGATGAACTCAGCCAAGTGCAATATCCCGCGCCTGGTTCGCCTGAGTTGGCGGAGCAAGTGCGGTCATTATTACAGCCGGAAAATGTCGAGCTGAACCCAACGCGTGGTTTTGATCATGGTGCATGGGCAGTGTTGAAATATCTCTATCCCGATGCCGATATTCCTGTGGTGCAACTGAGCCTTAACCGTTTGCAATCGGCAGAATGGCATTTCAATTTGGCGAAAAAATTATCTGCTTTACGAGAACAAGGTGTGCTGATTATCGGCAGCGGCAATATTGTGCATAATCTGAGAGCGATAAGTTGGGAACATATCGATCAAATCGGTGCGGGTTATGACTGGGCGTTTGCTTTCCGTGAAACAGTCAATCAGGCGATTGCGACACAAGATGATAAAACCTTGGTGCATTATGAACAGTTAGGCGAAAAAGCCGAGCTTTCTGTGCCAACGCCAGATCATTACTTGCCGTTGCTGTACATTATGGCGTTACGCGAATCACAAGACGAGATTACGTTTTTCAACGATAATCTGATTGCCGGATCGCTCAGCATGACGTCGGTTTTAGTGGGATATCTTATAAGTATGCAAGTGAAGTAGATATGCTTAATGTTGCTTTATTTAACAAAAGAGCGAAACAGTGGCGTGAAGAGAATCCAGATCTAAGAGGTAATATGAGAGATTATGCAAGTCTGAATGAGTTACTTGTACTTGCCAATATGGAAAACTATAATGCGATTCTTATTGGAAAAGGTATGGAGCAAAAAGAAAGAATGAGGGAACTTAGAAAACTTGCTAGAACACAATTAATGTCACTGCAAAAACTTGGTGATAGTGGCATTAAAGGATTAGAAGGAAAGTAATAATAACTGTTAGTTTGTAATTGAATAAATAAATTTGAATTTGTGGAGGAAATCGAAATGTTTATTCGAAAATATATATCATCAGATTGTGAGCAACTGGCAGAGTTATTTTATCAAACTGTTCATACCGTAAATGCCAAAGACTATTCACAGGAACAGTTAGATGTTTGGGCAACAGGAAATGTTGATTTATGTGTTTGGAACAAATCTTTTTTAGAACATAATACGTTTGTAGCCATAGAAGATAATACTGTTGTAGGCTTTGGAGATATAGATAACACAGGCTACCTTGATAGATTGTTCGTACACAAGGATTATCAAAGACAAGGAATCGCAAGTGAGTTATGCAATAGGTTAGAAAATGGTTTTGTTAAAATCACAACGCACGCATCCATTACAGCAAAGCCGTTTTTCTTGCATAGAGGATATAGGTTGGTTAAGGAGCAACAAGTTATGAGAAACGGAATTTCCTTAACGAATTATGTGATGGAGAAATAATCAAATCCCAGTTTGTTACTGAGATAATACCGAGAGGAGACCGTGTTCATGAGTGCAACAGTGACTAATGCACCCAATCGTTATCATCGTGTGCAAATGAACACGGCATCGTTAAATTATGCACCCACTAAGGGGTGCACGTATTCATCGTTAAAAGGTGTAATCTAATGATTTAGGAGGAAATTGATTATAGTGATACTGAACAGCATCATCAAAGTTAAGCAGCTTATACATACTATTATCCCTTTGCGAATCAAAAAAACTAATTTTTGATTGATAAATTGCATTATCACTTATTTATGATTAACAAACAAGTTTGTGAATCAAATTTATGGAAAAATGATTCATAAGAGATTTTGTGATTCACTTCTGATTAACAAAAAGCTTGTAAATCAAAATCAATGAAAAATGATTGATAAAATTTGGGCTAGAATATTTACAAAAAGCATTTGGAAATCTAACCGCACTTTAAAAGAAAAAGGCCATCTGAAATCTAACATACAGATGGCCTTTTTAATTGATTCAATTATTTCTTCGAAGAATCAACTTCGCTCACAGCTTTTTGAGATTTCTCATCCATTTCCACTTTAATATTGTGGTCCACCACCACATTCATATTAATGGTGATACCTTCCTTTGGGGTGTCCAATTGAATGGTCGGAGTGCAAGCTATAAGTGTAAACATTGCCGCCAAAATAAAAAAGTGCGGTTGAAATTTAAAGTGTTTTATCATTTGTCTTTGTCTAATTGCTTATAAAGTTTATATTGCAGATTTTGTTCAAATTGCGAGCCATAGTCAATCATATTCCACAATTCAAACATATTTTCTTGGTGCGTATAATTTAACGTTATCGGATTATTGGTTCGCTTGGTTGGATTAAATCCGCTAATACTAGCACGCAATGTCATTTGCCCTTTCGGATCGAGCGTCACCGCCGCATGGGAATTTTGCAGTTCCATTTCTTTTAATAAATCCACCAAAATATTTTCTGTCCAACCGCCTTTTTTCAGCCCTTTCACCATTTCATCGGTTAATTTGATGGATACATTTCCCACTTGTTCCAATGTGCCATTACAAATCAAACATTCCTTATGTCCCAGCCAAAATGGCAGGGTCGCATTGGCGCGGCCGGTTAAGGTTACTTGGTTATATTGTGCCAAGGCTAACACTTGGGCTAAATCAATATTAGTAAATGAAAGTGTCGCCATTTTACTTTGTGGGAAAGTGAGCTGAGGCACCGTCAATACGCCATCAAATAAGGAAACTTTCACATTTCTCAAAGTAAGCGGATTTTTCATGGTGTTCGGATAACGCCCAAACAAATCCAATTCCCCATTTGCGACAGAAAGCGCGCCATAGCGAATATTTTGAGTCGAAATATGGATCGGTTTACCCGAAGCCACTTGCAATGCCGAGTTTTCATAATTCATCGGGAAGCGAATATTCAAGCCATAAATCTCACCATCTGGCATAGTAATTTTGCCATTTTTAAGATTCAGCTCCCCCTTCATCTTCATGCCATTGTCATTGATTGCGAATTCACTTTGTCCTTTAATGCTGCCCTCATGAATTATCCAATTCCATTGTTGAGGGAAAAGTGATTGGAACACTTTTGCGGATTGTTCTTTCCAGCTAATTTCGCCTGAAAGTGCACTATTCTGATATACACCCAAGACATCTAAAGGCCCAAGCGAACCAGCCTTTAAATCACCTGCAAAATTGAAGTTACTGATACTCTTACCATCAATACCTAAGCCGAAAACAGGCGAAACAAAACGGCCGCCATAAGCCAGTTCAATCCAATCTGTTTTCGCTTGCAACAAACCTCGAATATGCCCTTCTTCATAATCCCAACGGAGTCGATCTTTAAGTTCCAATGAAAGTGGTGCCATTTTTACCTCTTTCATTTTCACTTCTTTAGAATGGGCAGAAAGTTGATTTAATTCAATATGATCGGATTCCCAAAAGCCTTTACCTTCCATTTTGACTGGTGTATTTAAAGATTTCCAGTTTGCACTGCCATTGATTGTCCAATCCCAACGGTTTGTCGCTTGTTTCTCTACCGACTGCAACTTATGTTCTTCATCCCTCAAGTCAAACACCGTTTTAATACCCGCAATAAACTCATGGGCATTTCCATCTAATTTTAAATCGAGATTTTCAAACTGTGGTGTCGTGCCCTTTAATGTTGCGAGCAAACGCCCTTCCAAGCCATAACGACCGATAATAATGTCATCTAACGGTAAACGAACATGCAATTTGGTATCTGGCTGAACAGTATCCATTTTAAAGACGGAACCCGGATAAAAATACACCACTGGATGGGTGAAGAGCCCGCCAAGATGATAGGTTAAATTGGTTTGCGCCACGGTTGCGTTATAACGTAAATCCCCGCGTGTTTTCAGCTCAAAATCCAATTCATTATTGTCATCGCCACCACCGATTTCACCATTTTTGCCTGAAATCACGATCTCCCCTTTGCCCATTTCACCAAAGGTTTGTAGGATCACGTTCATATCAATGCTCAATGGCAATAAGCCTTCTGCAGCACGGTGAATAGATAACCCAAGGAAGCCTTTGACCGGTTGATAGCTATCGAAGGTCCAATAAAATTTCCCCCATGAAATATCCAAGCCGTCTTTGGTGAACACAAAAGGCACATCCAACAATAGTGAATTAGTTGTTAAATCTTGGGCATTTAATTGGCCATCTGCCCCTTGCCACGACACTTTTGCCTCGCCTTTGGTTACAGCCAGTTCAGGGTTATTCCAATTGAATAAAACATTTCCTTGTTGAGGGAGTTGAGAAAGATCAGGATCAAAATTCGCAGAGAAATGAAGATCGTAGGTTTTATCATCTGTTTGTTTGATGTTCGTACTGCCCGCCCATTGGAAAATACCATCTTTTGGCGTGACAGTCGATTGATGATGAAGCTCAAGTCCGTCATTATTGGCTTGCGCTTCAAGTGCTAATTGGTTGCCGTTATAGTTTGCGTCTAACGCCCAATCAGCCGATAAGAAAGGTTTTAAAGCCTCTTGTGTTAAGGCTTCGGCATTCGTTAATTGAAAGTGTTTAACATTAACATGAGAAATCGGCAATGCTGCCCAAAGTGCGGTCAAATTTGGCGGTGTTTTTTCAGCATTATCATTGGGTAAATGAGTTAAACAATCATAATTCAAGCTCGCCTTTTCAACATCAAGACTATGCGTATTCCACCAAGTCACCTGAGTATTATTCAGGTTCACAAGCGTACAGTGGTCGGTTTTCACTTTTAGCTCTGACAGCGTTAAACCTGTTGTTTCCCATTGCCAGTCATCGGCTAATTCAATGTGATAATGCGGTGCTAAAAAATGATTGGTGAGTTGCGCTACACGTTTTGGGGTCGCAAAAACGCGTACTAAGCCAACGCTTACTACAATCAACAGCAACAAAATAATCAACGCCCACAGGCAACGCTTTCGCATAGATTCCCCAATTACGCGATTAATCAATAAATAGAGACGTATTCTATCCTATCTCGCCCCAAATAGCTCAACCAACTTATCTCCAAAGAAATAAAATACTAATCCAAAGCCAACAATAATTAATCCAATAAATTTTGTGATATTTACTTCTCGAATCGGCATACCGATAAGACCAAAATGATCGATAGTGGCAGCCGTAATTAATTGCCCGATGATGATAAAAAATAACATCGCAGTAATCCCTAATTTAGGTGCAAGCAAAACGGTTGTGAACACGACAACAGCGCCAAGCACCCCACCAATTAATTTCCACCAAGGTTGTGATGGAATCGTGGATAAATTGCCCCATAAATCAGTTTTAGCCAAGGCGATAAAAAAGAGAAAAATCGTGCCTACCGCAAAAGAAATAAAGGTAGCAATCACCGCTTCACCACTCATGGCTTTCGCTAATTGCGTATTAATGGCTGATTGCGTCGCGAGTGCGACACCTGCTGCTAAAGCGATAATGAGATAAACAAAAAACATTAAAACTCCAAAGATAAAATTTAGCTTATTTTAACTGTTTCTTATTTGGAGCGAAATGCTTTCTATTCAGCAAAAATTATTTCAAAATCAACCGCACTTTGCGCTTAATTTATAAATACCTCAAAAATTCATTATGACAACAATGGAAATTATTTTAGTCACACTCATTGCCGCCATTTGCGGTATGGGGAGTGTATTGGACGAACGTCAAACTCATCGTCTCCAGTGGCCGCGGCAGGTCAAGTATTAACTATCTTCGTGCGTACTTTAATCATCTTCCTTCAACACAAAGCCGATGATTTTGCCGCAAAAGCGAACTTCCGTGGCATTGAATTCTGTCACTTCAGCGGTCTTGCATTACAAGCGTTACGTGTGGCGATTCCAACCTTCTTCGTTGCGTTAGTAGCAGGTACAGATACGGCAGCATAGCGACGCCAAAATAATCATAACTTTTGGCTATATGAAATAAGCTTTTCTTCTTTTTATTATTTAAGTTAGAAAGGTATTATCAAACGGAAATTTATGATTTATCCCGTAGGAGTAGTTTATGTCTCAATTTAAAATTCACACCATTGAATCAGCCCCTGAAGCAGCACAAGAAACTTTAAAAGCCGTACAAAATGCTAATGGTTTTATTCCAAATTTAATTGGTGTTCTCGCGAATGCCCCTACTGCACTTGAAACTTATCGCACTGTCGGTGGTATTAATGGTCGTAACAGCTTAACCGCAACAGAACGCGAAGTGGTGCAAATTACTGCTGCGGTAGTCAATGGTTGTGGCTTCTGTGTAGCAGGCCACACGAAGATCGCTTTAAAAGTATTAAAACTTGAAGAAGAGCTTGTAAACCAAATTCGTGCGACAGCTCGTATTGAAAGTGATAAAAAACTGGATACTTTAGCACGTTTCACCCTTGCCGTTATTTTGCAAAAAGCAAAATTAACTGAAGCGCAGCTTAAAGCATTCTTTGATGCAGGTTATACTCAAGAAAATGCTATTGATGTGATTTTAGGTGTCAGCCTCGCCACATTATGCAACTATGTGAACAACATCGCTGAAACACCAATCAACCCTGAATTACAGGCATTTGCATAATCAAGACAATAATAAAAGTGTGGCTCAAAATGATCTGCACTTTTTTTATGCTGAAATAAAAAGGTTGATATGAATCAGCCTTAAAGATCTTATTGGTTAAAGGTATTACACATAGAAGGGTTAGCGCTTTGCAAGCCTTTTCTGAACCATTCTAGACGTTGTGCCGATGTACCATGAGTGAAACTATCCGGTACCACATAACCTTGGTTGCGTTTTTGTAAACGGTCATCGCCCACAGCTTCTGCTGCATTAAATGCTTTCTCTTCATCGCCGCGTTCAAATAAACCACTTTTCACCGCTTGGCTCGCCCAAACACCGGCGAAACAGTCAGCTTGAAGTTCTAATTGAACAGAAAGTCGATTTGCAGTTTTGCGATCGCTGCTTTGTTGTGCGCGATTCACTTGCGGCAGGATACCAAGCATATTTTGCACATGGTGACCGACTTCGTGCGCAATTACATAAGCAAAGGCTGAATCACCTGCTGCACCCAGTTTATTTTTCATTTCATTATAGAATGATAAATCAAGGTAAACTTTGCGATCGCTTGGACAGTAGAATGGGCCCATTGCAGATTGACCCGTACCACAAGCGGTTGGGGTTACGCCATTGTAAAGCACCATGGTTGGCTCGCTATAGGTTTTACCCATTTGTCTAAAATATTGTCCCCAAACGGTTTCAGTATCCGCTAATACAACTTTAGAAAGACTCGCAAGCTGCTGTTCTTCTTGGGTTTCTAATCGTTGAGAGCTTTGTCCTGAAAAATCCGGTGTGCCCACTAAGCCTGAAAGATCCACGCCATAATAAGCACCAACTAATAAGATAATAATACCGAAAACACCAGTGCCTCTTCCTCCACCGAAGTTACCGCCGCCAGAGCCACGTCTATCTTCAATATTTGAGCTTTCTTTACGACCTTGCCAACGCATAATTTGTCCTTGCTGAGTGAGTAAATTGAAAATCGGCGTATTCTATCAAAGTGCGGTCAATTTTAGATCAGTTTTCTTGGAATATTTACATAGCTTTACACTCTGGTTTATAGACTTCTTAAGGGAATTTCAGTATCGTAATAATCCCTTAAACAAACATACAAAAGGAACGTTAAAATGGGTTTATTTGATTTTGTCAGTGACATCGGTAAGAAAATTTTTTCTAAAGAAGAAGAGGCGTCTAAAGCTGTGACTCAACACATTGCAGAAGACAATCCAGGCGTAGAAAACTTATCTGTTACCGTTGAAAATGGTGTAGCCAATATCCAAGGTGTGGCATCAACTGCAGCAGCATTAGAAAAAGCAGTATTAATGGCGGGTAACATTCAAGGTATCCACTCAGTAACAAGCGATGCAAGCATCAATAACGGTGAAACCTTAAGCAGTGATGAAACATTCTATGTAATCCAAAAAGGTGACACTTTGTGGAAAATCGCTGAGAAAGCTTACGGAAATGGCGCGAAATATACCGCTATCGTTGAAGCGAACAAAGAAGTGATTAAAGATGCGGATAAGATTTTCCCAGGTCAAAAAATTCGTTTACCGAAAGGTTTATAATTCGATAAAAAGTGCGGTTATTTTTGACCGCACTTTTTTCTTTATTCAAAATTGTTGATAAATTGTGCAATTTTAGCCGGTTTTCTATTGATTTTTCCGGTTTCTATCGACTGTTTGATTTTCTTTCGCTATAATTTGGCGGTTTTTTATTTTTACAAACAATAACGTGTTCGGTGTGGTTTTTACCGAGTGCAACATTAATTGAGGTTACAAATGTCATTAAATATTGAAATAACTCAAGGTTTAGAGCGTCGTGTGACGATCACCGTTCCAGCTGAAGCTGTAGAAAAAGCAACTCGTGAAGAATTTAAACGTGCAGCAAAAAATGTACGTGTTGATGGTTTCCGTAAAGGTCATGTGCCAGCTCACATCATTGAACAACGTTTTGGCGCATCAATCCGCCAAGATGTATTAAACGATTTATTACCACGTCATTTTTTTGATGCAGTAATCGCTGAGAAAATCAACATTGCAGGTCGTCCAACTTTCGCTATCGAAACGTTCGAACCTGGTAAAGATTTATCATTCACTGCAACTTTCGAAGTGTACCCAGAAGTTGAATTAAAAGGCTTAGAAAACATCAAAGTTGAGAAACCAACTGTTGAAATCACTGAAGCTGATATCGATAAAATGATCGATGTATTACGTAAACAACAAGCGACTTGGGCTGAAAGCAAAGCTGCAGCGAAAGCAGATTCACGCGTAACAATCGACTTCGTTGGTTCAGTAGATGGCGAAGAATTCGAAGGCGGTAAAGCAACTGATTTCGTTCTATTCATGGGCCAAGGTCGTATGATCCCTGGTTTTGAAGAGGGCATCGTAGACCACAAAGCAGGGGAACAATTCGATATCAATGTGACTTTCCCAGCAGAATATCATTCTGAAAACTTAAAAGGTAAAGATGCAAAATTTGCGATCACCTTGAAAAAAGTAGAAGAAATGGAATTACCTGAATTAACAGATGAGTTCGTTGCCAAATTTGGTCCAAACACCAAAACTGTGGCAGATTTACGTGCAGAAATCCGTAAAAACATGGAACGTGAATTGAAAAACGCGTTAGTTTCTCGTGTTAAACAACAAGTCATCAACGGTTTAATCGAACAAAACCCAATTGATGTTCCAGCTTCTGCAGTAGAAGAAGAAATCAACGTATTACGTAACCAAGCCGCACAACGCTTCGGTGGCAATGCACAACAAGCTGCACAATTACCACGCGAATTATTTGAAGCTGATGCAAAACGTCGTGTTCAAGTCGGTTTATTATTCTCTGAAGTGATCAAATCAAACGAATTGAAAGCGGATGAAGAACGTGCGAAAGCAATGATCGCGGATATCGCTTCTGCTTACGAACAACCCGCTGAAGTAGTTGAATATTACAGCAAAAATGAAGAGTTAATGAACAACATTCGCAATGTAGTATTAGAAGAACAAGCAGTTGATGCCGTTCTTGCTAAAGCTCAAGTGACTGAAAAAGCGTCTTCATTTGATGAGATCATGAATCCACAAGCATAATAATTGATAGCACGTGAATTAAATTCACAGGTATATCATCGAAAAGTGCGGTCGTTTTTTTCAATGAAAAGCGACCGCATTTTTGTTTTTACTGATTTTCGGGTAGAATATTGCCCGATTTTTTAGCACATATTTAGGGGCAAAAATGAGTGTAATTCCTATGGTTGTCGAACAAACCTCTCGTGGTGAACGTTCGTATGACATTTATTCCCGCCTATTAAAAGAGCGCGTGATCTTTTTGAGTGGTGAAGTAGAAGATCGTATGGCAAATTTGATCGTGGCACAGCTACTTTTCTTAGAATCAGAAGATCCGAAAAAAGATATCAATATTTATATTAACTCACCAGGCGGTTCAGTGACTGCGGGTATGGCAATTTACGATACCATGCAATTTATTAAACCAGATGTGCGTACTCTTTGCATTGGCCAAGCTTGCTCAATGGGCGCATTTTTACTTGCAGGAGGCGCAGCAGGAAAACGAGCTGCATTACCGAATGCACGAGTGATGATTCACCAACCGTTAGGTGGTTTCCGTGGACAAGCATCAGATATTCAGATTCACGCACAAGAGATTCTTAAAATTAAGCATACTTTAAACGAGCGCCTTGCTTTCCATACTGGTCAAAACATCGAGCGTATCGAAAAAGACACTGATCGTGACAACTTTATGTCGGCGGAAGAAGCAAAAGCTTACGGCTTAGTGGACGATGTGTTGATGAAACGTTAAGGATTTAACATGACAACAAATGATAACGATCTTCACTGTTCTTTCTGCGGAAGAGAAAAAAGTGAAGTAGGTAAATTAATTGCAGGTACAGAGGGTTATATTTGTAACGAGTGTATCGAGCTTTGCCACAGTATGTTGGAAGACAGTGGAGAAATCAAAACACCTAGCGAACTAGCAGTTGAAGAAAAATTACCGACACCGCACGAAATTCGTGCTCACTTAGACGATTATGTGATTGGACAAGATTATGCGAAAAAAGTCTTGTCAGTGGCGGTTTACAATCACTATAAACGCTTACGTACGAACCACCAAAGCAATGATGTGGAATTAGGTAAAAGTAACATCTTGTTAATCGGTCCAACAGGTAGTGGTAAAACCTTATTAGCTCAAACTTTGGCGCGCCGTTTAAATGTACCTTTTGCTATGGCTGATGCGACGACGTTAACTGAAGCTGGTTATGTGGGCGAAGACGTGGAAAACGTGCTGCAAAAATTATTGCAAAACTGCGATTACGATACGGAAAAAGCAGAGCAGGGCATTATCTATATTGATGAAATTGATAAAATCAGCCGTAAATCAGAAGGTGCGTCTATTACTCGTGATGTATCTGGCGAAGGTGTGCAACAAGCCTTGTTAAAATTAATTGAAGGCACTATCGCATCTGTACCGCCACAAGGTGGACGTAAACACCCTCAACAAGAAATGTTGAAAGTGGATACCTCAAAAATCCTCTTTATTTGTGGTGGGGCATTTGCCGGCTTAGATAAAATTATCGGTAAGCGTACACAAACTGACACCGGGATTGGTTTTGATGCGAAAGTAGAGAAAGAAGAAGAGAAAGAAAATCTTTCTGAATTATTCCGCCAAGTTGAGCCGGATGATTTAATGAAATTCGGTTTGATTCCAGAATTTATTGGTCGTCTTCCAATGATTGCGCCATTAAGCGAATTAGATGAAGAGGCGTTAATTCAGATCCTGACTCAACCAAAAAATGCACTGACCAAACAATATCAAGCATTATTTGGCTTAGAAGATGTGGAGCTTGAATTCACCCCAGAAGCATTAAAAGCGATGGCGAAAAAAGCCCTTGAACGTAAAACCGGTGCACGTGGTTTACGCTCAATCGTTGAGGCTGTGTTGTTAGATACGATGTATGATTTACCTTCAATCGAAAACTTGCAAAAAGTGATTGTGGATGAAGAAACTATCGTTGATAACAAACCACCGAAGCTCGAATATAAAAACTAATAGAAAGTGCGGTTGTTTTTTCTAACATTTTTCATAGGCAATCCCGAAAGAAAATGCTACAATCGCACGTTCTAAAATTAATCTAAAAATTATTTATCCCTTATTTTATACGGATTCACTTATGGCAACTGAAATTGTTGAGAAAAAGAAACACGACCAAGAACAAGTCGTAGAAGGAAAATCAAAAGGCTTAAATACGTTTCTTTGGATTCTTTCTGTGGCATTTTTTACTGCTGCAGCGATTGGTAACGTTTATTTTAAAGACGCCTTCTCTTTACCTGTACGTGTAGTTGGCGTAGTTGTCGCTTTATTAATTGCCTTTGGTTTAGCTGCAATTACTAATCAAGGTACAAAAGCTCGTACATTCTTTAGCGAAGCAAAAGTTGAAGGTCGTAAAGTGGTATGGCCCACTCGTGCAGAAACACGTCAAACAACTTTAATCGTTATTGGGGTAACCGTGCTTACCTCTTTATTCTTCTGGGCAATAGATTCAATTATCATTGCATTGATTAACTTCTTAACCGATTTGAGATTCTAAAATGAGCGAAACTGAAAACGTATCCAAAAAACGTTGGTATGTATTGCAAGCATTCTCAGGCTTTGAGAGTCGTGTTGCAATCACATTGCGTGAATATATCAAACAACAACAAATGGAAGATCAGTTTGGTGAAGTGTTAGTGCCGACTGAAGAAGTTGTTGAAAATGTTGCGGGTAAGCGCCGTAAAAGCGAACGTAAATTCTTCCCCGGCTATGTATTAGTTGAAATGGCAATGAATGATGACACATGGCACTTAGTGAAAAGCGTACCACGTGTAATGGGCTTTATCGGTGGTACACCAGATAAGCCTGCGCCAATTTCTAAACGTGAAGCAGATTTAATTTTAAATCGTTTAGAGCAAAGTGCTGAAAAACCACGTCATCGTAAAGAATATCAACCAGGTGAAGAAGTGCGTGTGACAGAAGGTCCATTTGCTGACTTTAATGGTACGGTTGAAGAAGTGGATTACGAAAAAGGTCGCTTAAAAGTGTCTGTATCTATCTTCGGTCGTGCAACACCCGTTGAGCTTGAATTTGGTCAAGTAGAAAAAACACGTTAATTTCCCTTTACCAAAATAAGAAATTTAATGGCCGCACTTAAAAATAAAGTGCGGTTGTTTTTCGAGTAGTTTTTCTGCTTGAAATTTCGAGGCTGATTAATTAAAATACAGCCTTTCATTAACAGGGGAGCCGATTTCGGCGTTATCACCCATTTAGAGGAAACTAAAAAATGGCAAAAAAAGTCCAAGCATACGTTAAGTTGCAAGTTGCAGCGGGTATGGCAAACCCATCACCACCAGTTGGTCCTGCATTAGGTCAACAAGGTGTGAACATCATGGAATTCTGTAAAGCATTCAACGCTCGTACTGAGAGCTTAGAAAAAGGTTTACCGATTCCGGTTGTTATCACTGTATATGCAGACCGTTCATTCACTTTCATTACTAAAACTCCACCAGCAGCAGTATTATTGAAAAAAGCTGCAGGTATCAAATCTGGTTCTGGTAAACCGAACAAAGATAAAGTGGGTAAAGTAACTTTAGATCAAGTTCGTCAAATCGCTGAAACTAAAGCAGCAGATATGACTGGTGCGACTATCGAAACTAAAATGAAATCAATTGCTGGTACTGCTCGCTCAATGGGCTTAGTGGTGGAGGAATAATACGATGGCTAAATTGACTAAAAAAATGAAAGCAATCAAAGCTGGCGTAGATTCTACTAAAGCATACGAAATCAACGAAGCAATTGCGTTATTAAAACAATTCGCAACGGCTAAATTCGTTGAAAGTGTTGACGTTGCAGTAAACTTAGGTATCGATCCTCGTAAATCAGACCAAAACGTTCGTGGTGCAACTGTATTACCACACGGTACAGGTCGTGAAGTACGCGTAGCTGTGTTCACCCAAGGTGCTAACGCAGATGCAGCTAAAGAAGCTGGCGCTGATTTAGTCGGTATGGAAGATTTAGCAGAGCAAATCAAAAAAGGCGAAATGAACTTTGACGTTGTTATCGCTTCTCCTGATGCAATGCGTGTTGTTGGTCAATTAGGTCAAGTATTAGGCCCACGTGGTTTAATGCCAAACCCTAAAGTTGGTACCGTAACACCAAACGTTGCTGAAGCAGTTAAAAATGCTAAATCTGGTCAGATCCGTTATCGTAATGATAAAAACGGTATCATCCACACAACAATTGGTAAAGCAAACTTCTCTGAAGTTCAATTAAAAGAAAACCTTCAAGCATTATTGGCTGCTTTAAACAAAGCAAAACCAACTACTGCAAAAGGTATCTTTATCAAGAAAGTAAGCATCTCTACAACTATGGGTGCTGGTGTGGCTGTTGATCAAGCTTCACTATAATTAAGCGTTAAAACTTAATTCAAATTAACCGCACTTTGGGTAACTAAAGTGCGGTTATTTTTTACATGCTTTTCAATAAGTGAAATGTTGAGAATATAAAAAGAGCGCTCAAATTTCATTATATTTTGAATTTGACCGCTCTTTCTTATGAGAGATTACTTCGCTAAAGCGAAAATTGCTTCAATAGCTTCTTTGGTATAAATCTTATCCATTTTCGCCTTAATCGCAGTTTGAACCGCATTATCAACAATTTCAGCTAAGGTTTTATCATCAATGTTAAGTTGTTCAAGGCGGGTTGGTGTACCGATTTTATCAAACCAAGCTTTTAAGGCTTGAATACCCTCTTCAGCCTTATCTAAGCCAAATATTTCTTTAGCAAAGCGTTTGAATTGAGCAGGTCTTTGAGATTGATACCATTGCATCCACGCAGTCATAATTACAGAGAGCCCTGCGCCATGGGGTACATCTGAAATCGCACTCATGGAATGCTCAATCATATGATTTGGGAAACCGTAAGGTGAGATACCTAAATGCGTTAAACCGTTCAACGCCAGTGTAGCCGCCCAGGCAAATTCGCCACGCGCATTGAGATCTTGTGGATCATTGAGCAAGATTTCAGTCGTACGAATAACAGTTTTAATATTGCTTTCTACTAAGAAATCAATAATTTCAGGACGATATTCAGCTGTGAAATAGGCTTCAATAGAATGAGCAATAATATCTGCGGCAGAATACACTAAATAATCACGACTGACGGTCGCTTGCAATTTCGGGTTAATGACAGATACTTTTGGGAATAAATGATTGCTGTGAATTGAATATTTTTGCTGTGTTTCTTCATTGGTAATGACGGCTCCCCAGTTCATTTCACTGCCTGTTGCCGCAAGGGTGATTACATCGAAAATCATTAATGCTTTTTGCACCGGTGTGCCTTTAAAAAAGTCCCAAGTATCACCCTCATAGCACGCACCCGCTGCGATCGCTTTCGCACTATCAAGGCAAGAGCCACCACCGATACTCAACACGCTGTCAGCTCCAAAGTCTTTCGCCATTGCAACGGCTTCACGAACTTTACTGATTGTCGGGTTGCTTTTTACGCCACCACATTCAATGTATTCAATGCCATGTTCACGTAAGCTTTTCGCCACATCTTCAAATAAACCGGATTGTTTGACACGTTCACTACCATAGATAATTAAGGCCTTTTTTGCACCGTATTCATGCATATATTTACCCATCTCTTTTTCTTTATCGAGACCAAATTCAATGCGAGTAGGGTTTTGAAAACTAAATGGATACATATTTATCTCCTTATTATCTGTTAAGTGCGGTCAGTTTTTGCGTTGTTTTTATTCCACAAAGTAATGCGGAATGAAGTGACTATCATTGCCAGTAACTGGGGTAAAATCTTCTCTCAATCCAATGCCACAAGCCACATCACCCACTACCCAAGAACCAATCATAGGGTACATGCCATCAAAATTTGGCAGTTCAAATTTTTGTTGATAGATGTAACCAGCTTGATCGTAAAAGGCTGAATGTTCGCTACCTTTGGCGGCAAATTCCAGACCATTACGTTTTTCATAGTAAGAAACATTGGCGCCTTCACGACCTAACGTCGGTTTTTTCACCCATATTGATTGGCGATCGGTAATATCATGTTTACTAAAGTAAGCGGGTAGTAATAAAGGGTGGTTTGGATGTTTTTGCCACAATTTCTCTAATAGCACTTTATTACTTAATAGTAATTTCCACGCGGGTTCAATAAAAGTGGTGGATGAATTAAGCATGTGTGGTGCATATTCTGTCGTAGTCATCCATTCAAGCGGATAGAGCTTAAATAAACAATCAATAGGTTGATTATTCAGATCGAGGAATTGCTGACTGTCTTTATCGTAGCCAACATCTTCAATGGCAAGTTGATGAATATGCCAACCTGCGTTGTAAGCCACATCCGCCAAGTAATCGATATTGCCCCAATCTTCACGGCCCGCTTCTTGCATGGCACTAAAATGGAAATCGTTTAGCCCTGTTTGCTGTTGAATAAACTGAAAGCGATTGAGTAATTCTTCGTGAATCCAATTGAATTGGTCACGATGTGCTAAGCCTTCAATTTGCTCTAACCATTGCCATTGCACCACAGCAGCTTCAAGCAGGGAAGTAGGGGTGTCGGCATTGTATTCAAACATTTTGAGGTTTTCGCCGTCATAACCAAAATCAAAACGGCCATATAAGTGCGGTACGTTTTTAGCCCATGTTTGTTCAATCAGATTTTTCTGTAAATCGGTGAAGCGATAATGGGCATAATCACCTTGTTTAATTTCATCGGCAACAAAATCCATACACATTGCATGCAATTCGTTGGTAGCATCTTCAATGTGATCGATTTCAGCTAAGGTAAATTCATACGCTACATTATCCGACCAATAATGCGAGCCATCAGAGGAAGGCAGATTATAGTAATCAAAGCCCACATCTAATAATTGTTGCACCATATCGGGGCGAGTGGGAAAACCGGTGATTCGTTTCATATTTAACCGCCTGAGCTACGGCTGCTGCTTGAATTTGAGCTTTTAAAGCCACCGCGTGAAACTGGTTTGCTGTAAGTGCTGCCTGCATTACCTTTCACTAATACAGGTTTACCGACGGAACGATTAGTTTGCGGTTGAATAACTTGGCCCGTTGGCGTTGAAACGGCACGGTTACTTGGATTGTAGCTTGGACCTAAAAATGAGCCCATCGTACGCGCGATCATATAACCCATTGCGGCACCTGCAATCGCACTGCCCATACTACCGTGTCCTTCTCCTGTTGCAGAACTCGTGTGGCTTGTTCCCTCAGAACCGCTTGAGTTGCCAGAGTGAGTTGCGCCATCTGGATTTAAGGTTTGTTTGACGGTCTGATTGTCTTCTGACCATTCACTATTATTGCTTGGACGTGTATTTAAATTGCCCGAGAGAGAGGAGCCAGATCCAGCATGTGTAGTTGTGCTGCTGTTATTTTCATTAGATTGGTCAGCTTCGCATAATTCAATTTTTTGCCAATCAGCTAAACAATCCTCAAGGCTGTTATAAACATCACGTTGAACTTGCTCTTCTGAGCAGCCGCCCAATAAAGCCACAATAGAAAGGCTGACGAGAACTTGATTTTTCTTTTTTATCATAGGGTTAAAGTGTTAATAATTCAGTTAAATGATTGATTTCTAATGTAGGCAAAACACTTGCTTCAGTAAATGAATTGAGAGCTTTGCCTGATAAATTAATCCATACAGCTTGGCAGCCAGCTTGAATGGCGCCTTGAACATCCGTGGTTAAGTTATCACCAATATGTAAAATTTCACTCGGTTTTATGCCAAAATGATCGGCGGTTTGGTGGAACAAATCTTGATGAGGTTTCGCTCTGCCTTGCTCTCCTCCACGTAAACTCAGTTGAAAGTGTTCAAATCCAATACGTGTTGCAATCACATTGCCGTTAGTAATTACGCTTAGCAGGTAGCGATCTTTCAGTTGATTCAGCACTTCAATGCTTTCTGCGGGTACATCAATTTTATGCCGCCATTCAATAAATTCTTCCATAGCGATGGCCAAAGTGCGGTCAATTTCAACCGCACTTTTACTATGATGCGCCAGTAAGTGTCGTAACGTTTCGACCCGCCAGGCGATCACATCTTCAGCAATCAAGGGATCTTTCTCCGCCAGTTGCCATTTCCATTCTCGCCAATATTCTGAGGTAAGTTCACTCAGTTGCGCGTATTCTTGCACACATTGAAGAAAGCGTTCTTCGGCTAAACGAATGACATTACTATTATCGTAAAGGGTGTCATCAAGATCAAAACTCATGATCTTGAAAGACTGAAGACCGCGGTAAAATCGCATAGTTAATCCTATTTAATGGTATTCACACCAAGCCATGCGGTCGCACGTTCATTGGTGATTTCTTCGTGTGTCCACATGCTCATTAAGTCAGGCTGAGGATGTTTGTTAGTGTTATAGCCGATCAAATGAGCAAAATCAAATACGGCATGTGGATAGTCGTTAATGAGCAATAAGGCTAAATAACCGCTTTCATCCCAGCAGATTTCTAATTTACGTGCTTCGTGGTGATTGCGTGTGTTATCGACGTTATAAACATGTAAGCAATCGACAACAGGCTGCGCATTTTGACGCATATCTAATGCATAAAAATAGCCGGTTTCACCGTCATCTTCAAACATCACCGCCAGGTGATCATGCACAGTCGAGTGTGTGCCGACTTGTTTTGGTTGACCGAGAAAAAGTTGATCTTCGAGGGTTAAGTGTAACATTTTCTTTCCTTTAAATATTAGATAGAAAAACACCGCACTTTTATGCAAAGTGCGGTGCTATTTTACATTAAATTAAGCAAAAATTATGCTTGACCTTTAACCGCTTTTAAACCTAAGAACGGAGCTGGTGTGCCAGCACGTTCTAATGCTTCTTCGATACGGATTAATTGGTTGTATTTCGCAATACGGTCAGAACGGCTCATAGAACCAGTTTTGATTTGACCTGCTGCTGTACCAACCGCTAAATCAGCGATAGTCGCATCTTCGGTTTCACCTGAACGGTGAGAGATAACCGCAGTGTAACCTGCATCTTTAGCCATTTTAATTGCCGCTAAAGTTTCAGTTAAAGAACCGATTTGGTTGAATTTGATTAAGATAGAGTTTGCGATACCTTTTTCGATACCTTCTTTTAAGATTTTGGTGTTAGTGACGAATAAGTCGTCGCCCACTAATTGAACGCGATCGCCTAACACTTTAGTTTGGTATGCAAAACCTTCCCAGTCAGATTCATCTTGACCATCTTCGATAGACACGATTGGGTATTGTTTGGTTAATTCTTCAAGATAGTGTGTGAACTCCTGAGAAGTGAATGAACGGCCTTCGCCTTTCATTTCGTATTTGCCAGTTTCTTTGTTGTAGAACTCAGAAGATGCACAGTCCATTGCTAAAGTGACGTCTTTACCTAATACATAACCTGCTTTTTCTACAGCTTCTTTGATACATGCTAAAGCGTCTGCGTTAGATGCTAAGTTAGGTGCAAAACCACCTTCATCACCTACAGCAGTGCTCATGCCCTTAGATTTTAATACTTTCGCAAGGTTGTGGAATACTTCTGCACCGATACGAAGTGCTTCACGTAACGTTTTCGCGCCAACTGGTTGAATCATGAATTCTTGGATATCAACGTTGTTATCTGCGTGTTCACCACCGTTGATGATGTTCATCATTGGTAATGGCATAGAGTAAACGCCTGGCGTGCCGTTAAGTTCTGCGATGTAAGCGTAAAGAGGTAAACCTTTAGACGCTGCAGCGGCTTTTGCGTTTGCTAAAGATACCGCTAAGATTGCGTTTGCACCGAAGTTAGATTTGTTTTCAGTACCGTCTAAATCGATCATGATTTGGTCGATTTCAGCTTGGTTAGACGCTTCTTTACCCACTAATGCATCTGCGATAGGACCGTTTACTGCAGCAACCGCTTTTAATACACCTTTACCTAAGAAACGAGATTTGTCGCCGTCACGTAATTCTAATGCTTCACGAGAACCGGTAGATGCACCTGATGGAGCAGCTGCTAAACCAACGAAACCACCTTCAAGATGAACTTCAGCTTCTACAGTTGGGTTACCACGAGAGTCGATGATTTCACGACCAATGACTTTAACGATTTTTGCCATTTTGTTTTCCTCTGTTTAAAGTTAATTAAAATTAGTTAGGCGAACCTAAAGTGGCAATATAATAAAGCAAATTTAGAAATTTGTCTTGGAAAAATGATCGCACTTTGATCTGTATCTTATTTTTTAATTAAGTGCGGTAAGTTTTTATCTCTTTTTCGCCAATTATTTCTTTTATTTCAGTGGAATTGCCTTCAAAAGTTGGTTACAGTTGCACGAAATTTCGTATTATTTTACGAACAATTATTTATTCTTAATTGAGACTTTGTTGCATTGAAAAAGGAATCATTATGTCTCTTTCGACTTTTTTTCAGCAAACCAAAACACAAATAAAATCAGTGATATCTACCCATCCGATCGAAATATTCATGATTGCTGCGTTTGCTCTTGGAATTTGGTTTGTAGATATGAATTCAGAAAAAGATCATTTAGCTTATTGGCTATTTGAGCCGATGCTGCTTGCCTTTATTTATTTATCTCGCCCATATTCTTGGTATCGTTTTTCATGGATTGTGCCTCTCATTACTGTTTTCACCATTTGGCAAGTGAATGATAATGCTGATTTTTATTGCTATAGCCCTAAGTTTTGGGGCGCAAATTTTATTGCGTTACTGATGTTATTAGGGTTTCCATTTGAAAAAAATAATCAAGGGTTTACCTACCGTAATTTTATCAATCTATTCCATCTTGGCTTAGCAACGGCAGTATGGTTATTGGTATTTGGATTAATAGCGGCTATTTTATTTACGATTACAACACTCTTTAATATAGCGTTTTCTGATAGTTTCTATAGTCACGTTTATATGTCTTTAGGCATTTTTACTCAGCCACTGTTTTTCTTAGTATTCCAACAGCGCCAAGTTAAATCGGAAATGACGTTAAATCGCATTTTTGACATTTTAGTTAATTTCGTATTAGCACCAGCATTGATTATTTTCACTGTGTTGCTTTATGCTTATGTTGTTCAAATTATTTTTGAAGGCGTATTACCAAAAGGCATGCTGGCGAATATTTCCTTGCCTTACCTGCTTGGTGGTTTAGGCGTATATGCATTACGTTCTATTTGTGCTAAAGCCAGCTGGGAAACTTTCTTTAAGTTCTATCCATATCTTGCTATTGTGTCAATCGTGTTGCTATGGCTGGCGATTGATCGCCGTATTAGTGCCTATGCTTGGACGGAACAGCGTATTTATTTAGTGGCTTTGGCTACGGCGATTACGATTGCTTATGCGATCCTGATTGTGCCAAAAGCACGTCAATACCGGCTGATTTCTGGAGTTGTAATGGTGGCAATTTTTGCCATGACTTGGGTGGTGAGTCCGAAAGAAATTGCTTATCAAAGCCAAACGGAACGTTTTGAACAGTTATTAACAAAACTAAATTTATCTGATGGACAAGGAAAAATTCGTGATGATGTAGATTTTGTAGAGCGTTTAGAGAATATGCCGAAGAGCGAGCTTAAAGATTGGGAAGAATTAGATAGTGTATCAGACTATTTGCTTTACAGTATAGAGCTAGACTCTTCTGTGGAAGATGCTTATCAAGAAAGACGAGAGGTATTTAAGAAGCAATATGGTGAAAAATCGAAAGAACTTTTGGCATTCAATATTTATCGTGATGAGATCCGCATCAATGAGCGAATAATTAGCGACCGAAAAACAACAGTGGGATTTGAATGGAAATCAATTGATGTCACGCCGTATAAAAAATGGATTCATGTACCGATGCCTGGATTTGCTCGTACAGAGATTCAGACTTATATGAAATCTGATGAAAAAGCGGATAAGCACAAAGAGAAGCCAGAGGTTTGCTTTGTTGAAGATCATGACAGATATTGTACGAATATGGATGAACATATTCACAAAGTATTCAAAGAACATCAGCTAGACCCGATGAAAAAAATCTCTCAAGCTGAATTTAAATCGCTTAGCCAAGATTTATTAAAAATTGATAGACCAAGCTTTACGATTTATTTGAGTGAGCTTGATATGCAATTTAGTCAAGAAAAAGGCTATTACTACAAGGAATTAACCGTCGAAGCTATTTTCGATAAATAGACCATATATAAAAAGTGATCTGGACCCAAAGTAGGTGTCCCGATTTTGGGGTGCAGATCACTTGTTTATGGAATTATCAGTAAATTACTTTTCAGTTTTTAACTGATTTTCTCTGGCTGCTTTGACAAAGCCTTCAAATAATGGGTGACCATCACGTGGCGTTGAGGTAAATTCTGGGTGGAATTGACATGCCACAAACCATGGGTGGTTTGGTACTTCGATGATTTCCACTAATTTACGATCAGCCGATAAACCTGTCACTTTAAGACCCGCTTTTTCAATTTGTGGAAGCAGGTTATTGTTCACTTCATAACGGTGACGGTGACGTTCTTCAATCGTTTCTTTGCCATATAATGCACGCGCTTTTGAGCCTTCAATTAAATGGCATTGCTGTGCCCCTAAACGCATCGTGCCACCGAGATCTGAATTGTCGTCACGAGTTTCAATGTGGCCTTCCGCATCTTGCCATTCTGTAATCAAACCAACTACTGGTTGTTCGCAGTTACGATCAAATTCAGATGAGTTGGCTTTTTCAAGACCAGCAACGTTGCGCGCGTATTCGATTAACGCAATTTGCATCCCTAAACAAATACCGAGGTAAGGAATATTGTTTTCACGCGCATATTTTGCTGTCAAAATTTTACCTTCTACACCGCGATAGCCAAAGCCGCCAGGTACTAAAATACCATCTACGCCTTTTAATACGTCAGTGCCTTTGGTTTCAACATCTTGAGAATCAATGTATTTGATATGAACACTTAAACGGTTTTTCAAGCCTGCATGTTTTAAGGCTTCATTCACTGATTTATAAGCATCAGGTAATTCAATGTATTTACCAACCATACCGATGGTCACATCGCCCACAGGGTTGGCTTCTTGATAAAGCACTTGTTCCCATTCAGAAAGATCGGCTTCAGGACAGTCTAAGTGGAAACGTTGACAAATGAATTCATCTAAACCTTGTGATTTCAATAACGCCGGAATTTGGTAGATTGAATTCACATCTTTTAATGAGATGACCGCACGTTCTGGTACGTTACAGAATAAGGCGATTTTTGCACGCTCGTTTGGTGGAATCATGCGATCTGAACGGCAGATAAGCACATCCGGTTGAATACCAATTGAAAGTAATTCTTTTACAGAATGTTGTGTCGGTTTGGTTTTTACTTCGCCTGCAGTTGGGATATATGGCACTAATGTTAAGTGCATAAAGAGAGTATGCTCACGGCCCACTTGTACGGCAAGTTGACGAAGGGCTTCTAAGAATGGAAGTGATTCAATATCACCCACTGTTCCGCCCACTTCCACGATTACCACATCATGGCCTTGTGCACCGGCAATCACACGATCTTTGATTTCATTGGTGATGTGTGGAATAACTTGAATTGTCGCACCTAAATAATCACCACGACGCTCTTTGCGTAATACTTCAGAATAAATTTTACCTGTGGTGAAGTTGTTGCGTTTGGTCATTTTGGTACGAATAAAACGCTCGTAGTGACCTAAGTCTAAATCGGTTTCCGCCCCGTCTTGTGTCACGAACACTTCGCCGTGTTGGGTTGGGCTCATTGTACCCGGATCCACGTTGATGTAAGGGTCTAATTTCATAATAGTCACGTTTAAGCCACGTGCTTCTAAAATGGCTGCCAATGATGCTGCAGCAATACCTTTACCTAACGATGAAACCACACCGCCTGTGACGAAAATATAATTTGTAGCCATAGTGAGAGACCTAAAAATGTTGGGATAAAAATGATTATAGCCAATCATCTTTTATGCAAATTTCTGCAGGATGCTGAAAAGTGCGGTCAAAAATAAAAGAAAAAGATGACTAGCTATCAAGACGGGAGGATAGTCTACCTTATTTATTGAGTTAACTCAACGGAAGAATAATCGCTCTAGATTAATTTTTATCAATGAATTATTTAAACGCTAATCTATAGATTTCTAAAATATCCTCTGCTGTGCAATCACGCGGATTGCCTCCAGTACACACATCATTAAGTGCATCTTGAGAAAGAGAGAGAAGATCTTTTTCTTGAACGCCTATCGTGTGTAATTTTTCTGGAATTCCGACATCTTTAGAAAGTTGTCTTACAGCATTAATTGCCGCTTTGCGATATTCATCTTGGCTCATGTCATCTACGCCTTTTACACCCATTGCTCGGGCAATTTCACGGAATTTTTCACCCGTTTCAGGCGCATTGAATTCCATAACATAAGGCAATAAGACAGCATTGGCGATACCATGCGGAGTGTCATAATAGGCAGAAAGCGGGTGTGCCATGCTGTGTACGATACCTAAGCCTACGTTTGAAAAGCCCATCCCGGCAACATATTGACCAAGCGCCATGCCTTCGCGTCCTTCTTTGGTGTTTTCTACCGCACCACGTAAATGTTTAGCAATTAAACGAATCGCTTCCAAATGCAAAGCATCGGTAAGTGCCCAAGCGGCTTTGGTGGTGTAACCTTCAATAGCATGGGTTAGTGCATCCATGCCGGTGGCAGCGGTCAAACCTTTAGGCATGCTGGACATCATGTCAAGATCGACTACAGCGACTACTGGTATGTCGTGTACATCTACGCAAACAAATTTGCGTTTATTCGCTTCATCGGTAATCACATAGTTGATGGTGACTTCAGCGGCAGTGCCTGCTGTAGTCGGAACAGCAATAATGGGTACACATTTGTTCTTGGTAGGCGCAACACCTTCAAGAGACAGAACGTCTTCAAATTCAGGGTTATTGATAATAATGCCGATAGCTTTTGAAGTATCTGTAGGAGAACCTCCTCCGATAGCAATTAGATAATCTGCACCACTTTGTTTGAATTTTGCCACACCTTTTTTGATGACATCGACGCTTGGGTTAGCTTTCACTTCGTCAAAAATCTCGTAAGCAAGCCCTGCGTTGTCCAAAAGTGCGGTGACTTTTTCCACCACTTTGAATTTAATCAAATCCTTGTCCGTCACCACTAAGGCTTTTTTAAAGCTACGGATTTTGACTTCATCCACAATATGTTGAATAGCGCCGGCACCGTGATAGCTGGTTTCGTTAAGAATCATTCGATTAGCCATAAAATATACTCCTTTACTTAAGATGATAAAAATGCGTAAAAAAACGACCGCACTTTTAAGCGAAGTACGGTCATGTTTTACATTATTTTAGAACTTTCCAACTTCTGAAGCCGTAAATCGCGATAACGACGAAGCAGATTAACGGTAGGATAAATGAGAAGTTGACAGCCGGTAATCCCATCACTTCGCCTTGGTCGATGATCATACCTTGCAACGGAGGCATTAACGCACCGCCTACAATTGCCATCACTAAACCGGCGGCACCTAAGGTAGATTCTTCTTTTAAGCCGTAGAGTGCAATGCCGTAAATGGTTGGGAACATGAGTGACATAAAGCCAGAAGTTAAAATTAAGCAGTACAAGCCCCACACACCGTCAATGAAAATCACACCGAGGATGCTGAAGAAACCGCCGATAGCGAACAACATGAGCATGAATTCGGCTTTAAGATATTTCATTAAGCTTGTGCTGATGAAACGGCTGGTAATAAAAATCCCCATAGCGATGATGTTGAAGTTTTGCCCTTCCGCTTTGGTGAAGCCTAAACGTTCGGCATATTGTACGATGAAAGTCCAGCACATAATTTGTACGCCAACGTAGAATACTTGAGCAATCACACCTTCGCGATATTTCGGCTTCTTAATTAAGCGAGCTACGGCCTCTTTAAAAGAAAGGCGGGTATCACTCTCCTCTACCTTCACTGAAGGCATTTTATATAAGGCGATGATGACTAACACTGCAACAACGACAAAACCAAGTGCAACGTAAGGGTCACGGATTTCGGCTAAGTCGTGGGTGCGAATGCCCATTTTTTCTGTTTCGGATAAAGTATGGTAAATCAAGTTTCCAGCAGCATCCCGTTTATCGGATTCCAAATTGGTTAAGACTAATTGAGATGCGACGAACATCCCGGTAATAGAACCAAGTGGATTAAAGGATTGGGCAAAGTTTAAGCGACGGGTAGCCGTTTGCGGATCACCCATGGCTAAAATGTAAGGATTTGCTGTTGTTTCAAGAAATGCCAAGCCAAAAGTCAAAATATAAAGAGAAATTAAGAAGAAATTGAACACTTCATATTTAGCAGCTGGCCAGAATAAGAATGCACCGACCGCATAGAGCGCTAAACCTAGAAGGATACCTGCTTTATAACTATAGCGACTGGCAAATAATGCAGCCGGAATTGCCATGGTTCCATAACCACCATAAAAAGCAAATTGTACTAAAGCTGCTTCAGATGCCGGAATTTCCATGACTGTTTGGAATACGGCAACCATAGGATTGGTAATATCATTCGCAAAGCCCCACAATGCAAATAAGCTTGTAATAAGAATGAAGGGCACAAGATATTTTTTTTCTAAAACTTTAGCGCTCATAATCTTTTCCTTGTTTAAATAAGTGATGAATCTATTTGCGGACTATTCTTCAATGCGCAGCCCATAAGTGTGGAATTTTCCTAAAACCACGTTCATTTGTTCTTTGCTTAATAATGGAATTTCTAAGCCCGTTGATAACAATTTCAAATACCAAGATGCTAATACTTCGACTTCTTGTGCTAACCATAAGGCTTTGTCTAGGTTTTCACCACAAGCGATCAAACCGTGATGAGAAAGTAAAATCGCTTTGCTTTCTTTAATGCCTTCGCCCACATAGGACGCTAATTCGTGAGTACCGAACGTTGCATAAGGCACACAAGGGATATGATCGGTGCCACCAACCGCGACCATGTAATGAATGGCCGGAATCGGTTTTTCCAAAATAGAAAGCCCTGCGCAGTTTATAGAATGGTTATGCACCACCGCATTGGCTTCAGGGCGTGCTTGATAGACAGCTAAATGGAATTGCCATTCACTAGACGGCAGTTTGTTTTCTTCGTGTTTACCTTTGCCGTCTACATACACAATGTTTTCCGGTTTCATTAAATGATATGGCATTCCTGTCGGGGTGATCAGCATGCCGTCTTTGTAACGTACACTGACATTTCCCGCTGTACCTTGGTTTAACCCTAGTCGAGTCATTTCAAGGCAAGTATCAATAATTTTTTGTGAAAGTTCTTGTCTGTTCATTTTTTAGTACCTCTAAGCTGTTATAGAATGGGGGTAACCCCTTTTTTGATGATAATGTTGCCGTATTTAGCTGTTTCGCCACTGATTACGACGGCATAAGCTTGTTTGGCACGTTCGTAAAAGGCAAAGCGTTCAATACGCTCTAAATTAGGTGTAAAACCAATCGCATTTTTAATCGCCGTTAGATAATTTTCTTCTACTTGTGGATCGAGAGTATCACCAGGCACCACTTGCATCATAATTAACGGCGCATCGACATAAGCATCAAACTCAAATAATGGTGCAATGCCTTTGAGTAATGTAGATACGGTGATGCCATCTGCACGAATTACGTTTGAATGTAATGAGTGTGCGGGAAAATGGGCATCGGACAGTACAATTTCATCGCCATGTCCCATTTCGGCAAGAATTTTGAGTAACTCAGGGGAGATTGCCGGGTGGATACCTTTTAACATATTGATTTCTCCTATTTATTCTTTTCAAGTTTTATTGCCTCTTAGAAAGAGGAGGGATTAATTCTTTCTAGCTGGATTAACACGCGTTCTATTTGGTTGCATTGCTTTCTGTGCTTGTTCTGGCGTTGCGTATATCCCAACGCCTGCGAAGGTAAACATTGCAGCGCCGAGCACAGTGCTTTCTGCGACATCCACGACATCAATCGGTAAACCTAAAACATCAGCACGGATTTGGTTCCAAAGTGGATTTTTCGAGCCGCCACCGACGCAAAGCAAGCTTTCCGCTTTGAAGTGGCTGACTTGTTGTAATACGTCCAAGCCCTGCTTGAGTTGGTTTGCCATGTAATAAAGTGCGGCACGGTAGATTTCACCACGAGTGGAGAACATGGAAAGTCCACTGATATTGCCTTGTCCGAGTTGGCTAAATACACCCTGAAAATTGACCGCACTTTGCGAGCCTTTTTCACCGGCAGCGATACCTTCGGCGATCATGGTCGGGTAATATTGGTCGGTGCCATATATATCGGCGAACAACAATTTACCGAGCCATTCCATAATGCCTGAGCCGACCCATTGTACGGCGGGGTTAAAACAATTCGGTTGTGCGTCAAATTCGGTGGTTAAGCCTTGCGGCACAAAATCGAATTGCGGTTTGGCGTGTTCTGTACGGGCCATTAAGATTTCCCACGTGCCTGAACTGAGTACTGGTTGATTCAATCCCGCACCGGAGCCAAATACGGCAAATTGGGTGTCGTGACCACAGGATATAACTGGAATACGATTTAAACCCCAATGGTCGGCAAGCGCACTAGTTAACTCCCCCACTTTTTCACCTGCGTTATGCAATGGTGGAAAGTGTTTTTGGCTTAAACCAAGCAGTTTTAAGATATCCTCGTCCCAATTGCCTGTTGCGAGATTGGTCATCATGGATGTGCCTGCCATAGTGCGATCGGTGGTAAATTTGCCAGTTAATCGCTGGGTTAGCATGGAGGAAATGAACACGAATTTATCCATTTTTTGGAAAATATCCGGTTTATTTTCTTTCAACCAAAGTAGTTTAAATAAAGTGTTGAAACTATATTGACCAATGCCGTTGCGTTGATAAAGGGCTTTTATGTCTAGCAACTGAGGGAGGTTTTCCATCACCGGCACTGTGCGCGGGCATTTCCACGAGATAATCGGGTAAAGTTGTTGTCCGTTTTTATCAAATGCTGCGCCATCCACACCAAAAGTCGTGACGGAAATGCCTACGATTTCTTTTAAATCAACCTGTTGTTGCTTTAATTGAGTGATCGTATTATCTGCACACATGGTGAGTTTTTGCCAAATTTCTTCAAAATCCCAAATATGATAATCGGGTGATTCGCTACCCTGTTGAGTATTATTAGCAAGGTGATGGGATGCCATGATTTTGCCTTTATCATTCATGGCAATGGTGCGTAAATTAGTCGCACCGCAATCAAAAATCAGTACGATAGACATAAAAGCTCTCCTAAGTGCGGTTTAAAATTCATTTGTTTTTCAACCGCACTTGTATTTGAATTTTTATGGGATGATGGCGCAAGTTAGGGAAGCTTGCGCCAGTCATAGGTTATTTATAAAGTGGTCCGAAGTTTTGGCAGGCGCGGTAGTCTTGACCTTCTTTGTCTTGACCAAAACCGTTCCAAGAGCTTGGGCGGAACACATTGGCATCTTCAACGTTGTGCATGCAAACAGGAATACGCAACATTGAAGCTAGCGTGATGAGATCAGCACCGATGTGTCCGTAAGTGGCTACACAGTGGTTAGCTCCCCAGTTCGCCATTACAGAATAAACATCAGTAAATGCTCCTTTACCAGTTAAACGAGGCGTAAACCAAGTCGTCGGCCAGGTTTCGTTTGTACGATGGTCAAGGGCATCATTGACTTCTTTCGGTAAATCAATAGACCAACCTTCGGCAATTTGTAGCACCGGACCTAAGCCTTTAATAAGGTTAATACGATGCATAGTAAACGGCATGCCGCCTTTGGTTAAGAATTGAGAGGATAAACCGCCCCCACGGAAGTATTCGTGTACCGCAGGACACCAACGGGTATGTTCCAAACAACGTTTGCCGTCTTCTTCCGTGACTTCCCATGCAGGTTTGATGATCGGATTGCCATTGGCGTCTTGATGTTGACCTGTACCGTCAAGGGCAGCAGATCCTGAGTTAATTAAATGCAAGAAGCCTTGTTCCGGACGGAAACCGGTAACGCGTTCTACGGAATCTGGGCTCCAGTAAGTCCGTACGTCGGCAAAGATTTGCGCCTGACCAGTGAGTTGATTACCAAGTAACATACAGACTGCGTTTAAACTATCGTTTTCTGTTGCAAGAATGTATGGAGGACGTACGCCATTCCAATCGTAGGTGGAGTTTAGGATGGCTTCCATAAAGTCGCCGTTCGGTAAATGATCGGTCCAATGGCGTTGACCTTGGAAACCGGCAGCAATGGCGTTATGACCAAGTGCTTCTTCACCAAAGTTTAATTTAGCTAATTTCGGATTACCCACCATTAAATCACGGGCAATGATGGTCATTTTCACCACATTTTCCCAAAGTTCAGCGCGTTCTTCCGGTGAGCGTTGATTTTCCGGGCTGTTTACGTCAATCCCGTCTTTGCAATATTGTTTCACCCAAGAAAGCGCTAAGTCCACTTCTTCCTGATCGTAAATTTTGCGATCCAAGCGGCGTTTGATTTCGGTCATGTCCACATATTCGTTACGCATGCCGAGGTATTCTTGGAAGAATTGTTGGTTGACGATAGAACCGGCGATACCCATGGAAACGGAACCGATAGATAAGTAGGATTTGCCGCGAATAGTTGCAACGGCAAGACCGGCACGTGCGAAGCGTAACAGTTTTTCTTTAACATCGGCAGGAATACTAGTGTCATCTGCTTCTTGTACTTCGGTGCCATAAATAGAGAAAGCCGGTAAACCTAGTTGAGAATGGCCAGCAAGGGCGGCAGCAAGATAAACAGCTCCTGGACGTTCGGTGCCGTTAAAACCCCAAATAGCTTTCGGCATGTGCGGATCCATGTCGATAGTTTCGGAACCGTAGCACCAACAAGGGGTAACCGTAATTGTTAAACCAACATTATTGAGTTTAAATTTTTCTGCGCAAGCGGCAGCTTCAGCAACACCACCGATACAGGTGTCAGCAATCACACATTCCACGAAGGAACCATCGGTGTGACGAATGTGAGTTTGCAATAACTCAGCAACGGATTTGGCCATTTGCATGGTTTGTTCTTCTAATGATTCTCGAACTCCCATACGACGCCCATCAATAGTTGGACGAATACCAATTTTTACACGATTTGATTGAGCGAAAGATGTCATTATAAAAATCCTCCTTACGTTTAACATTTATGATGAAAGGTGAATAAGCTGATATCAACTTAACTTGGTATTATTTTTGATAAAAAGAATGTAATAAGATAGACGAAATGCAAAGTAGATTTCAGATTTGTGAAAGAGATCACACAAAAGAATTATTTTTTTTATAAAGTAGATGCCCGATTTTCTTATTTTTATCCTAAAAACAGTCAATTCGGGCATATTTATCTATAAAACAGTCATTGTATCTGTTTTATCACAATATTGTTGTAAGAGTGGCGAAAGGGGGGAATCCGTAAAAATGGTATCCATTTTATTTAGCTCGCTTAATTGTATGAGGCTTTTTTTCTCAAATTTTGACTGATCTGCAAGTAAATAGCATTTTTCTGATGCTTCCATCATTTTTCGTTTTAGTGAGGCATTGAGTTCGTTTGATTCCCAAATATTACCTTCGTTATCAATGCCTGAGCAGGAAAGAATAGAAAAATTGATATGTAAGCGCTGTAATAAATATTCGGATAAAGGCCCATAGAAAGCTTCATATTTTGGAGAGTAAACTCCACCAGTCACTATTGTTTTGATATTGGGCTTATTTACGAGAGCATTGATGTTAAAAATTGAGTTTGTCACAACCGTGCAGGGGATATCAGGCATGAGATATGCAAAGTACCAACTGGTGGAGCTTGCATCGAGGCCAATCACAGCATTTTCATAAAGTAATTCAAGGGCATTTTGGGCAATATGTCTTTTGGCTGCAGCATTGATATGTTGTCGTATTTGAAAAAAAGATCCTATATCATTCGTTTTTCCGCTAACAGCGCCACCATGAATGCGATAGAGTAAACCTTTTTTTTCTAATCGATTAAGATCTCTACGAATGGTCTCTACTGACATTTCGCATTGCTGGGCAAGTTCTTGCACACTAACTTTCCCTTGGTGATTTAGTAGTTGTAAGATGATTTCGTCTCGATTACGCATGCGTACCTCTATGGGTTGAAAAGTTTTTTCTATTATAGGATTTTCTTAAAAAGATAAACAACTTATCATTCAACCCTTTCTACGATAGAATACGCCCAAAAATTTTTTATCAAGAAGAGAAGAATTTATGACAAATAAAGCATTAAGTGTTGTGATTTTAGCAGCCGGTAAAGGCACTCGTATGTATTCTGATTTACCAAAAGTCTTACATAAAGTGGCAGGAAAACCAATGGTAAAACATGTGATCGATACAGCGAATCAATTAGGTGCAGAAAATGTGCATTTGATTTATGGTCACGGTGGCGAATTAATGCGTGAGCGTTTGGCAAATGAAAGTGTGAACTGGGTATTCCAAGCGGAACAATTGGGTACAGGACATGCTATGCAACAAGCAATGCCTTTTTTCCGTGATGATGAAAATGTTTTAATGGTGTATGGCGATGGCCCAATGATCACACCGGAAACATTGCAAAAATTAATCGATGCGAAACCTGAAAATGGTATCGCAGTGTTAACCGTCGTATTAGATAACCCAACAGGTTATGGTCGAATCGTACGTGAAAATGGCAAAGTTGTAGGGATTGTTGAACAAAAAGATGCAACGCCTGAGCAGCTTAAAATTCAAGAAATTAATACAGGTGTGTTAGTTTCAGATGGTGCAAGTTTCAAAAAATGGTTAGCGCGTTTAGATAATAATAATGCACAAGGCGAGTTTTATATTACTGATGTAATTGGCTTAGCTCATCAAGATGGTTGTCCGATTGTAGCTGTGCAAGCAACTGATTTTATGGAAGTTGAAGGGGTAAATAATCGCCTACAATTAGCCAAAATGGAACGCTATTATCAACGTAAACAAGCAGAAAAACTTTTACTTGCAGGTGTGATGTTGATTGACCTTGAACGTTTTGATTTACGCGGCACATTAGAGCACGGTAAAGATGTTGAAATTGATGTGAACGTGATTGTGGAAGGTAATGTGCGCTTGGGCGATCGTGTGAAAATTGGCGCTGGTTGTGTATTGAAAAACGTGACTATTGGTGATGATGTTGAGATCAAGCCTTATTCTGTTTTAGAAGATGCAACAATTGGTGAGAAAGCGGCGATTGGCCCATTCTCTCGTTTACGTCCAGGTGCTGAATTAGCGGCTGAAACCCATGTGGGCAACTTCGTGGAAATTAAAAAATCTACAGTAGGTAAAGGTTCTAAAGTAAATCATCTCACTTATGTAGGTGATACCGAAATCGGAGAGAACTGTAACATTGGTGCAGGTGTCATTACTTGTAACTATGACGGTGCAAATAAATTTAAAACAATCATTGGTAACAATGTATTTGTTGGATCGGATACACAATTAGTCGCGCCAGTTACTGTGGCAGATGGTGCAACCATTGGAGCTGGTTCAACGATCACTCAAAATATTGAGAGAGATGAGCTGGTGATCACTCGTGTGCCACAACGTCATATTCAAGGTTGGCAAAGACCGGTGAAGAAAAAGTAATTAACATTGCAAGGCGAACCAATGTGTTCGCCTTTTATGATTTGATGCCTTTTACTTTATAAAGGTTGTTCGAGTTGCTAAAATCATCGTCCATTTATAAAGACAGATAATTTCCTATGACAAAAAATAAAACAGGACTTTCATTCCTTTGGCTAAGTGCGGTCGCTTTTATCCTTGATTTACTGACCAAATATATTGTGGTACAGCGCTTTGATTTATATGAAAGTGTGAACCTATTACCCATTTTTAATTTAACCTATGTGCGTAACTATGGCGCAGCGTTTAGTTTTTTAGCTGAGCATGATGGTTGGCAGAAATATTTCTTTATTGTGCTTGCGATTGGGATTTCTTTAATGCTGGCTTACTTTATGAAAAAGAATTCGGCAGAGCAAAAATTACAAAATTCAGCTTATGCACTGATTATCGGTGGCGCATTAGCCAATATGGTGGACCGTGCGTATAACGGTTTTGTGGTGGATTTCTTAGATTTTTATTGGGATATTTATCATTATCCGGTATTCAATGTGGCAGATATTGCGATTTGTATTGGTGCGGGTTTATTAGCATTAGATGCCTTTAAAGGTGATAAAAAGAGCGGTCAAAAATGAAGATAATTTTAGCTAACCCTCGCGGATTTTGCGCGGGTGTCGATCGAGCCATTAGCATTGTTGAATTAGCACTTGAAATTCATGGTGCACCAATTTATGTACGTCATGAAGTGGTGCATAACCGTTTTGTGGTGAATGGTTTGCGTGAGCGTGGGGCGATTTTTGTAGAAGAACTGAGCGAAGTGCCAGATGGCGCCATTGTGATTTTCTCTGCTCATGGCGTGTCACAAGCTGTTCGTCAGGAAGCGAAAGATCGTCAGTTAAAAGTATTTGATGCAACTTGTCCGTTGGTAACCAAAGTACATATGCAAGTGGCTCGTGCGAGCCGTAAAGGGACGAAAGCGATTTTGATCGGACACAAAGGCCATCCCGAAGTGGAAGGCACAATGGGACAGTACAACAACGAGGAAGGTGGTATTTTCTTAATTGAAAGCGTGGAAGATATTGCTCGTTTGCCGGTTCAAGAAAATGATGATTTAACCTTTATGACACAAACTACGCTTTCTCTTGATGATACGGCGGAAACTATCAGTGCATTGAAAGACAAATATCCAGCTATTCAAGGCCCACATAAAAACGATATTTGCTATGCGACAACCAATCGCCAAGAAGCAGTGCGTGAATTAGCGAAACAATGTGATTTAGTGGTCGTTGTAGGCTCTAAAAACTCATCGAATTCTAATCGTTTAGCTGAGTTGGCATCGCGTATGGGTGTGAAATCAAAATTGATTGATGATCCAAATGATGTGACAGCAGATTGGTTTGAAGGCGTTGAAACAATTGGCGTAACAGCAGGGGCCTCAGCACCCGAAGAGTTGGTGCAATCTGTGATTGCTCGATTAAAAGAATTTGGTGCGGATAGCATTGAAGAGCTTCAAGGCTTAGAAGAAAATATGTTCTTTGAAGTGCCAAAAGAGCTACGAATAAAAGAAGTAAACTAATTCTATTAAAAAAGTGCGGTTAATTTACCGCACTTTTTTGGTGTTATTTTATTTTTTATTGTGCACTTTAAGCCATTTTTGCATTTGTTCAATTTCTGCCTGTTGAGCGTTAATAATATTCTCAGCAAGCTTACGCATCTCAGGATCTTTTCCGTATTTTAATTCAACTTCTGCCATTTTTACTGCGCCAATATGGTGTGGCAACATACCTGCTGCAAAAGCAACATCAGGATCTTTATATTGCGCAGCTGCCATCATGTCTTGATGCATTTGACTCATACCTTGCATTAATTCTTGTTGCATTGCAGAATCTGTCGACATTGGCATATTCATGTGTGCTTGATGCGGTTGTTCATTAGCTTGGGCATAAATTGAAACTGCAGCAGCGCTAAGTGTGATAAAAGTCATAAGTTTTTTCATGTTTTTCTCCTATGTGATAACTGAATGAGCACCAATCATAAACTTTGACCTAAGGTTAAAGTCAATATTTATTCCGAAAATTTTTGGTGAGGTGCTAGAATAAGACAATATTTGATATGAGGAACAGAATCATGAAGCAAAAAATTGTGCTTGCCACGGGCAATAAAGGCAAAGTAAAAGAAATGGCAGACGTATTAGCCGATTTCGGTTTTGAAGTGATTGCTCAAACGGATTTAGGCATCGAAAGCCCAGAGGAAACTGGCTTAACGTTTGTCGAAAATGCGATCCTGAAAGCGCGTTATGCATCTGAAAAATCAGGTTTACCGGCTATTGCAGATGATTCCGGTCTTGTGGTGGATGTGTTAAATGGTGCGCCAGGATTGTATTCTGCACGCTATGCGGGTGTAGATGGTGAGGAAGCCGATGCGAAAAATCGTGAAAAATTACTGGCAGAATTAGCTGATGTACCAACTGAACGTCGCCAAGCAAAATTTGTGAGTACGATTGTGTTATTACAATACCCAAGTGATCCTTCTCCGATCATTGCTCAAGGTGAATGTGAAGGGAATATCATTTATGAAGAACGAGGTGAAAACGGCTTTGGTTACGATTCGCTCTTTTTTAGCCCTGAAAAAGGTTGTACTTTTGCAGAATTAGAAACCGTAGAGAAAAAGAAAATTTCTCATCGTGCTAAGGCATTAGCCATTTTAAAATCAAAATTAAGCGTCTAAAGTGCGGTTAATTTTTAACGAGAATTTAAGGATACAAAATGATTGTGACAACAACCCCTAGTGTTGAAGGGAAACAAATCGTAGAATACAAACAAGTCGTCTTTGGTGAGGTGATTGCGGGGGCAAACTTCATGCGTGATTTTTTTGCTGGCATCACAGATGTGATTGGTGGGCGTTCTAGTGTTTATGAGCGTCGTATTAGTCGCGCGCGTCAAGATGCGTTGAAAGAACTTGAAGAAAAAGCAAATGCCTTGGGTGCTAATGCCATTGTTGGCGTAGAGGTTAATTACACAACGGTAGGCACGAAAAGCATGTTTATGGTGATTGCAAGTGGCACGGCAGTGGTGGTGCGTTAAGGTCGTTTTTCATTTACTTAAATGTAATTTTTGCGATCATGATCGCAAAAGTGCGGTCAATTTCTTGCGTGTTTTTGGTCTTTCTTAAAAATGTCGCTGTTGATATAAATCAACGGTACTTTTTATTAATAAAGGGCATTTTTATGAAATTGATGAAACATTTATTTAGTTCATTATTTGTTGCAACCACAATGTTGAGCTCGCAAGTGTTTGCAGAAGAACAAGTGGCTGAACAGGCTCTACCTCAAGCGCAAGTTCAGCAACAAACTGCATCACAAACGACACAACAAGCAGTGAGTGATAAATTAAATATCAATACCGCCAGCGCATCAGAAATTCAAAAAGCGCTAATTGGTATTGGTGCGAAAAAGGCGGAAGCCATTGTACAGTATCGTGAAAAGCACGGTAATTTCACTATGGCAGAACAATTGCTTGAAGTACAAGGCATAGGTAAAGCAACCTTAGAGAAAAATCGCGATCGCATCGTGTTTTAATCTCTGTTATTTATATATAAAAAGCGGGATAGAGATATCTCGCTTTTTTTTGTATTTGAGTAGAAAATTTACCAAAACTTGCAAAATATCAAATTTTTTTGAAATAAATGGGGGATTTCTTGCAAAGGTTTTTTAAGAGAGTAGAATACCAATAGGTATAAAAATACCTATGTTGAAGTATAAAAAGAATAAATTAATTATTTGGAGTCAGATATGGCATCAGAAAATTTAAATCAATCTTCTGTTGCTCTCACATCAGTTGAAGCAACGGATTATGCTGAAAACATCGCTGCGTATAAAGCGCAAAAACGTCCATTTTTATCATTCATGTCTGGTATTAGTGCTGGGGCTTGTATTGCATTAGCCTTTGTATTTTATACGACAACTCAAACAGCGAGCGCTGGTGCGCCTTGGGGATTAACCAAATTAGTTGGTGGATTAGTCTTCTCCTTGGGCGTAATTATGGTGGTGATTTTAGGTTCAGAATTATTCACCTCTTCTACTTTAACCTTAGTTGCCCGTGTAGGCGGAAAAATAACCACAACCCAAATGATTCGAAATTGGATTGTAGTATATTTGGGCAACTTCATAGGCGGTTTATTTATTGCTGCGGTGATTTGGTTTGGAGGACAAACCATGGCAGCAAATGGTCAATGGGGTTTAACCATTTTGGCAACCGCTCAACATAAGATTCATCATACTTGGTTTGAAGCATTTAACCTTGGTATTTTATGTAACATTATGGTGTGTGTAGCGGTATGGATGTCTTATTCCGGTAAAACTGTTACAGACAAAGCATTTATTATGATCATGCCGATTGGTTTATTTGTCGCATCAGGTTTTGAACACTGTGTGGCAAATATGTTTATGATTCCACTAGGCATTATCACAGCTCATTTTAGTACACCAGAATTTTGGCAACAAATTGGTGTGGATCCAATGAAATATGCAGACTTAGATCTTTATCATTTCATTGTGAAGAATTTAATTCCCGTAACGTTGGGCAACATTGTGGGCGGCGCAGTTTGTATCGGCTTATTCCAACGTTATTTAACTAAAGCTCACTAATGTACTAACGAACTAACAGACTTATTTTTTATCAATTAAAAAAGGAAATGACTATGTCAGAACTTAATGAAGCACAAAAAGTGGCGTGGACAGGGTTCGTTGCCGGTGATTGGCAAGAAAACGTCAACGTGCGTGATTTTATTCAGAAAAACTACACCCCGTATGAAGGTGATGATTCTTTCTTAGCTGGTCCAACCGAAGCGACAACAAAACTTTGGGAAACCGTAATGGAAGGGATCAAAGTTGAAAACCGCACTCACGCGCCATTAGACTTTGACGAACATACGCCTTCAACGATTATTTCTCACGCGCCAGGCTATATCAATAAAGATTTAGAAAAAATAGTTGGTCTTCAAACAGATGCGCCATTAAAACGTGCCATTATGCCATTTGGTGGCATTAAAATGGTGGAAGGATCATGCAAAATTTACGGTCGTGAATTAGATCCTGAAGTGAAAAAAATCTTTACTGAATATCGTAAAACCCACAACCAAGGTGTATTTGATGTTTATACGCCAGACATTTTACGTTGTCGTAAATCGGGTGTATTAACTGGTCTTCCAGATGCTTACGGCCGTGGTCGTATCATTGGTGACTACCGTCGTGTCGCACTTTATGGTGTTGACTTCTTAATGAAAGATAAATACGCACAGTTCTCTTCTTTACAAAAAGACTTAGAAGATGGCGTAAATCTTGAAGCAACTATTCGTTTACGTGAAGAAATCGCAGAACAACACCGTGCATTAGGTCAAATGAAACAAATGGCGGCAAGCTACGGTTATGATATTTCTAACCCTGCAACTAATGCTAAAGAAGCCATTCAATGGATGTACTTTGCTTATCTTGCTGCAATCAAATCACAAAACGGTGCAGCGATGTCATTCGGTCGTACTGCAACCTTTATCGATATCTATATCGAACGTGATTTACAAGCAGGTAAAATTACTGAAACTGAAGCGCAAGAATTAGTTGACCACTTAGTTATGAAACTCCGTATGGTTCGTTTCTTACGTACACCTGAATACGATCAATTATTCTCAGGCGACCCAATGTGGGCAACTGAAACCATCGCAGGTATGGGGTTAGACGGTCGTACATTAGTAACCAAAAATACATTCCGTATTTTACACACCCTTTACAACATGGGTACTTCTCCAGAACCAAACTTAACTATCCTTTGGTCTGAACAATTACCTGAAAACTTCAAACGTTTCTGTGCGAAAGTATCGATTGATACCTCATCAGTTCAATACGAAAATGATGATTTAATGCGTCCAGACTTCAACAATGATGACTACGCAATCGCATGTTGTGTATCACCAATGGTTGTGGGTAAACAAATGCAATTCTTCGGTGCACGTGCAAACTTAGCGAAAACATTGTTATACGCAATCAACGGCGGTATCGATGAAAAATTAGGTATGCAAGTAGGTCCGAAAACAGCACCAATTACTGATGAAGTGTTAGATTTTGATACAGTAATGACTCGTATGGATAGCTTTATGGATTGGTTGGCAAAACAATATGTGACTGCATTAAACGTAATCCACTATATGCACGATAAATATTCATACGAAGCAGCATTAATGGCATTACATGATCGTGATGTATACCGTACCATGGCTTGTGGTATTGCTGGTCTTTCTGTTGCGGCAGACTCACTTTCAGCAATTAAATATGCGAAAGTTAAACCGGTTCGTGGTGACATCAAAGATAAAGATGGCAATGTTGTAGCAAGTAACGTAGCAATCGACTTTGAAATCGAAGGTGAATATCCACAATATGGTAACAACGATAACCGTGTTGATGACATCGCTTGTGACTTAGTTGAACGTTTCATGAAGAAAATTCAAAAACTTAAAACTTACCGCAATGCAGTGCCTACACAATCTGTATTAACCATTACTTCTAACGTGGTTTATGGTAAGAAAACGGGTAATACTCCAGATGGTCGTCGTGCTGGTGCACCATTCGGACCAGGAGCAAACCCAATGCACGGTCGTGACCAAAAAGGTGCGGTAGCATCATTAACTTCTGTAGCTAAACTTCCATTTGCTTACGCGAAAGATGGTATTTCTTATACCTTCTCAATCGTACCAAATGCGTTAGGTAAAGATGCAGAAGCACAACGTCGTAATCTTGCTGGCTTAATGGATGGTTACTTCCACCACGAAGCAACAGTTGAAGGTGGCCAACACTTAAATGTGAACGTGTTAAACCGTGAAATGTTGTTAGATGCAATGGAAAATCCGGATAAATATCCACAATTGACTATCCGTGTATCTGGTTACGCAGTACGTTTCAACTCTTTAACTAAAGAGCAACAACAAGACGTCGTAACTCGTACATTTACTGAGTCTTTCTAAGTAAATAATATTATGTTTTAATATAAACCACTCACAGACTAGTTTTGTGAGTGGTTTATTTTTATATATAGGAGAGCAAATTATGCTAACAGTTATTGCCCAATTTTCAGTAAAAGCAGACAAAATTAATGATTTTCTAACTCAATGCAAAGAATTAATTAAGCATACTCGTCAAGAAACAGGATGCGTATCTTATGAATTACAACAAAATAGTGAGCAGGCTAATCATTATGTTTTTATTGAGCAATGGAAAAGCAAAGCCGATTTAGAACAACATTTTGCAACGTCACACTTTACCTCAATTGTACCTGTATTGGTCGAGTATTGTGAACAAGCGCCAGTGGTGCAAACCTTTCAAAAAGTTAGCGAATAATGACCGCACTTTGATAAATATATTTTAATTATGAGCCTGATTTTAAGTCAGGCTCATTTTTTATAGATGATATTTTTGGTAAAATTTAGCTAGATTAATTTTTTGGAAATTTATGTATGTCTGTGCTAGGAAGAATTCACTCCTTTGAATCCTGTGGAACCGTGGATGGCCCCGGTATTCGTTTTATTTTATTTATGCAAGGCTGTTTAATGCGTTGCAAATATTGCCATAACCGTGATACTTGGGATCTTGATGGTGGGCGCGAAATCAGTGTGGAAGAACTCATGAAAGAAGTCGTGAGCTATCGCCATTTTATGAATGCAACTGGTGGTGGTGTGACAGCATCAGGTGGTGAGGCAATTCTTCAAGCAGAATTTGTGCGTGACTGGTTCCGAGCTTGTAAAGCAGAAGGGATTAATACTTGTTTAGATACTAATGGGTTTGTACGTCATTATGACCATATTATTGATGAACTACTCGATGTAACTGATCTCGTTTTGCTTGATTTAAAAGAACTGAACGACAAAGTACACCAGAATTTGATCGGCGTACCGAATAAACGGACGCTGGAATTTGCGAAATATTTGCAAAAACGTAATCAGCGTACCTGGATTCGTTATGTAGTAGTTCCAGGCTATACCGATAACGATCATGATGTTCATCTGCTCGGACAGTTTATTGAAGGTATGACCAATATTGAAAAAGTCGAACTTCTACCTTATCATCGATTAGGTGCCCACAAATGGAAAACCCTTGGGTTTGACTATGAACTCGAAGATGTATTGCCACCGACAAAAGAGTCGCTTGAGCATATTAAAAATATCTTAGAGGGATACGGACACACCGTAAAATATTAAGCGATAGTATGAAATGGTAAACAGCAAGCTTCAGTAAGCTTTAAGGAGAGAAAAATGAAAAAATTAGCATTAACGTTTTTAGGTATAGCCCTTTTAGCAGGCTGTTCAGCTGTCCAACCGACACTTTCTCAAGAAGAGGTGAAACTAAGCCCACCTTCTAAAGATAGAGTGGGTTATGTTCGATTGGTAAAAGATAAAAATTACTATATTGATGCTGATTCTATTTGGGTCGATAACCAAGATTTAAACCAAGTGCATTTTGATGCAGTCGTAAATTTGGATAAAGGTTTATATGTGTATCCAAACGAAACTAGACGTTATGCACGTTCTGTTCGCCAATATAAAATCTTAAACTGTAAGAACTACCATTTAACCCAAGTTCGTACCGATTTTTATGATGATTTCTGGGGCGAAGGTTTACGTGCAGCACCGAAAAAACAAGAGAAATACACCATTAGTTTAAAGCCGAATACAACGCTCTATGCTGCCGCACAAATCATTTGTGTGAACTCAGATAGAAAACCTTCTTTAGAGTTAGAAGGCTCAAAAGCAAAATAATCAATCAAAGTGCGGTTAGAAATAACCGCATTTTTTATATCTATAAAACTAATGAGCAAGCAATAAAAAACGGCCAATATTCATCAAATATTGACCGCTCTTTTTATCTCATTATAAAAGATTATTTCACACGAGAAACGTATTCGCCTGAACGAGTATCGACTTTAATCACTTCGCCGATTTGAACGAAAAGAGGTACTTTCACTACAGCGCCAGTGCTTAATGTTGCTGGTTTACCGCCTGTACCGGCTGTATCACCTTTAAGGCCCGGATCAGTATCGATGATTTCTAATTCTACGAAGTTTGGTGGTGTGATGCTGATTGGTGCACCATTCCATAAAGTCACGATACAATCTGCTTGATCTAACAACCATTTTTCTGAATCACCTACTGCTTTTGCATCAGCAGAGTATTGTTCGAATGTTTCTGGGTGCATGAAATACCAGAATGCATCATCTTTGTATGAATAAGTGAGGTTAAGATCCATAACATCAGCAGCTTCAACCGAAGTACCAGATTTGAAGTTTACGTCTAATACTTTGCCTGAAATTAATTTACGAATACGAGTACGAGTAAAAGCTTGGCCTTTACCTGGTTTAACGAATTCGTTTTCAACGATCACACAAGGCTCACCGTCTTGCATAAATTTTAGACCTGGTTTGAAATCACTGGTAGTATATGTAGCCATATTAAAAATATCCTAAAAAATAGAGATTGTTTGAAAGTGCGTATTTTAACCCGAAATATTGCGATTAGAGAAGAACAAAATTGGTTAGAAACCCTAAAAAATGCGATTTCTGATCCGAAAATCTTGCTAAAAACCTTAAATTTGTCTGTTGAAGATTTTGCCGAGGACATCGTCGCTCGTAAACTTTTTGCTATGCGAGTACCTTTACCTTTTGTTGAAAAAATGGAAAAAGGGAATCCTAAAGACCCACTTTTTTTACAGGTAATGACGGCTCAACAAGAATTTATTGAGGCCGAAGGTTTTAGCCAAGATCCTTTAGATGAGCAGCAAAAAAATGCGGTACCTAATATTCTGCATAAATATCAAAATCGCTTGCTGTTCATGACAAAAGGAGGCTGTGCAGTCAATTGCCGTTATTGCTTCCGTCGTCATTTTCCTTATGACCAAAATCCAGGCAATAAAACGAGTTGGCAGCAAGCAATAGACTATATTGCTGCACATCCTGAAATTGAAGAAGTCATTTTCTCAGGTGGTGATCCGATGATGGCGAAGGATAGTGAATGGGCATGGCTATTAGAACACCTTAAAAAGATACCGCACTTACAACGTTTGCGTATTCACTCTCGTTTACCTGTCGTAATTCCAGAACGTATTACGGATGAATTTTGTGATTTATTGCTAAAAAGCCCATTACAAACAGTGTTTGTGACGCATATCAATCACCCAAATGAAATTGATGAAGAACTCGCTTTGGCGATGCAAAAACTGGTAGGCGCTAAGGTCACGTTACTCAATCAATCAGTCCTTTTAAAGGAGGTGAATGATAACCCACATACATTAAAAGCATTGAGCGATAAGTTGTTTCAAGCGGGAATTCTGCCTTATTACTTGCATTTGTTGGATAAAGTGCAGGGCGCAAGCCATTTCTATATTTCAGATGAGAAAGCGTTACAAATTTACAAAGAATTACAGACACTCACCTCAGGTTATTTAGTGCCCAAATTAGCGAGAGAAATCGGAGGGGAACCAAATAAAACTTTATACACATCTTAAGATCCGATAAAATGGGCTTAGTTTTTCACCGCACTTTTGTGTGATCTTTAGTTTAGCAAATCGAGGTAACATCGTGGATAAGCAAAATCAATCTGATGACAATTCATCTCAAAATGAATTAGATTTAGGACTTAATCATTCTGACGCTATTACACCAAGAAAACGGGTTCAATCAAGTGACTCAATTTTTGATAAAGCCAAAGGCCTTTTTGGTAAAAAAGAACAACCAGATACGCAATTTCATGTTCGTCGAGAGCCGACTTTTGGCACGACAACAAGTGAACATTTTTCACCAGCTCAAGCATTTCAAAGTGAAAATGCTGAACAGTCAGCACCATCAAGTGCTTTCAGAACTCAAGAGTCTATTGAAAATGTTCAAGTAGAAAACGTAGCGGAAGAAAAAGTGATTTTTGAAAATGCTCCTGCAGAAGAGATTGTGGCAGAAGTGACAACTCAAGCTGAAAGCGTTGCGCCGGCAGCCACAACGAGTTTGAAATCTCCCGAAAAATGGAAAGTTTTACAAATGTTACCAGAAAAACATCGCCGTTTATTCATTGCTATTTTAGGTTTAGTGGTATTACTGATCATTTTCTTTGCGTTGAAACCAAACTCCGATACGGTGGAGAGCTTTGAACAACAAAATGGTAATGAAATCCCTGTCCAGTTTCAATCATTGGATCAATCTCAACCGGTTGAAACAACCGTATTAGATAACAACAATACAACCGCTCCGGCAACAACAGAACAAGCAGCAAATGAGGCTAAATCAGATACGCCTCCAGCGATGCAATATGTAGGTGACAAAGCAGATGCAACTAAACCTCAAACTGCAGAACCAGCAAAACAAACTGTTGCTCAACAACCTGCAACAGAAGCTCCTACACAACCAACTGTTGCTCCAGCTCCAGTTAAAGAGCCAGTGAAAACTGCACAACCAGCCGTAGAAAAAAATAATGCAACGGTTGAACATAAAGCAGAACTACGTCGTGAACAGACACAAGTTATTCAAGAGAAAAAACAGTTTAAATCAGCTGACAAAGCGAGCGCTCCATCTACTCAAACGGTAAGAAAAGAGCAAGCTAAAATTCAAGAGGCTAAACCTGTTGTGACGAAAAATAAGAATGTTCAGATTGTTGAGGCTAAACCAACAAGTGATAGAGTGAAAATTGGACCAGCAGAAGAAAAAACACCGCTGTCTGGCGCAACTAAAACATTAACTGTGCCGCAAGGGGTTTCATTGATGCAAGTATTCCGTGATAATAAATTGAATATTGCTGATGTAAATGCGATGACTAAAGCACCTGGTGCAGGTAATGTCTTAAGCAGTTTCAAACCTGGTGATAGAGTACAGGTTTTATTGAACAGTCAAGGACGAGTGAATCAACTTCGTTTATCGAATGGCGGTAAGTTTATTCGTCAATCTGATGGTTCATATCAATATAAAAAATAATTTTTAATGGGCGAGCAATCGCCCTTTTTTCTAGATAAGATTGTTTATCTCTGTTCATTTTATGAAGTGAACAATGATAAAAATTTTTATGGAAATAATATTTATGTTAAGAAAATTAATTTTAATTTTGACCATAGTTGGGTTGTCAGCTTGTACCCAAAACATGGTCTTAAATCAACCAACTTTACAAAAAATGAAAGTGCAAACGCTTGATAAGAAATCTCAAAAGGGATTAGTAACAGTTTATCTGTGTGAAGGAAATAAAGAAGTGAGCGTGATGCATATTAGACAGAAAAAAAAGAGTAAAAAAATATTAAGTCAAGTAACAGTAACCTTTAATGGTGTAACTGAAAAGCTAATGCGCGTGATTTCGGAACGAGGTAGAAATTATGCGAATATTCGTTGGTACTGGCAGGAACGTGATGACTTCAGCCAATTACAAACTAGCGTAGGCGAAGTACTTGCGGAACGCTGTGTTAAATAACAAATCAATTAAAATCAGGTAAGTCATTCTTTATGGATCTCCAACGCGGCTTTGTGCTACATCGTCGTCCTTATAGTGAAACCAGTCTTTTGGTAGATTTATTTACGGAGGAAACAGGACGTTTGACAGTTATTGCAAAAGGTGCTCGAGCGAAACGTTCTGCATGGAAATCTGTTTTACAGCCTTTTACGCCATTGCTTTTACGTTGGGCGGGGAAAGGCGCATTAAAAACACTCACCAAAGCTGAGCCGGCAGCGATTACATTACCTTTACAACAGACGGCTCTATACAGCGGGTTTTATGTAAATGAGTTGATTACGCGAGTGATCGAGCCAGAAACTGCCAATCTACAGCTTTTTCAGCATTATCTGCAATGCTTAACCGGCTTAGCCACTCAACCACAGGTTGAGCCTACATTACGTCTATTTGAATTTCATCTACTTAAAATCTTAGGTTATGGTATTGATTTTTTGCATTGTGCTGGCTCGGGTTTGCCTGTGGATGAATCGATGACTTACCAATATCGTGCGGAAAAGGGTTTTATCGCTTCGTTGGTGAAAGATAACTTGACCTTTTATGGTCGAGATTTACTCGCCTTTGAGCGTTTGGAATTTACTGATGAGGCAGTCTTGCAAGCGGCAAAGCGTTTTACCCGCATCGCGCTTAAACCTTATTTAGGTGATAAGCCGCTGAAAAGCCGAGAATTATTTACGCAAAATGTACTTTATTTAAAATAATCTCTTTCTTTGATATAAATAGATTAAAACACCATCATGGCTTTACTTTACGCTCCACAAAAAAAACAGAAAACCACGCAAAGAATCGTCGCAGAAATTCAGGATTTGGATTATCAAGGGCTAGGTGTCGCCAAAATTCAAGGTAAAACCTGGTTCATTGAAAATGCCTTGCCAACGGAAAAAGTGGAAGCGGTAGTGACCGATGAAAAACGTCAATATGGATTAGCGACTGCACAAAAATGGCTACAAGAAAGTAATCAGCGTGTTGAGCCACAATGTCGTTATTATGGGTGTTGTGGTGGATGCCAAGGCCAGCATATTCCTGTGGAAATGCAACGTAAAGCGAAAGAGAAAGCCCTTTTTTCTCGTTTAAGTAAACTGCAAGCAGCGCCTATTCAATTAATGCCCATGATTTGTGGCGAACAATGGGCTTATCGTCGTCGAGTACGATTAAGTTTACTGTGGAATGCGAAAAATAAAATCATTGAAATGGGATTTCGTCAGAAAAACTCCAATCAGTTAGTCAGCATTCAGCAATGCTTAGTCGCAGAGCAAGCAATCAATGATCTTATCCCCAAATTGACCGCACTTTGGGCGCAATATTCAGCCCCGAAACAATTAGGGCATATTGAATTGGTTTCTGCTGAGAATGGCATAGCTATGTTGTTACGTTACAAAGGAAATTTAGCTGAAACTGACCGCACTTTGTTGCTTGAGTTTGCTCGTATAAATGCCGTCAATTTGTTCCTGCAAGATGATCAAGGTATTCAACTTGTGCATGGTGAAATGCCTTATTATGCATTAAATGGTATTCGTTTATCTTTTGATGTTCGCGATTTTATTCAAGTGAATACCCACTTAAATCAACAAATGGTTGAGACGGCTTTAGATTGGCTTGATTTGAATCAGGATGATCATGTCTTAGATTTATTCTGCGGCATGGGCAATTTCACGTTGCCTTTAGCTAAACGCGTGAAAAGTGCGGTTGGAATTGAAGGTGTTTTTGATATGGTGCAAAAAGCCCAAGCGAATGCACAGTTTAATCACATCGATAATATTGAATTTTATCAAGCCGATTTAGACCAAGCTTTTTCAGAACAACCTTGGGCAAAACAACATTTCAATAAAATTCTTCTCGACCCGCCTCGCAGTGGTGCGGCTTTTGCACTGAATGCGTTATGTGAACTGGGTGCAGAAAGCATTCTTTACGTATCTTGCAATCCCGCCACTTTAGTACGAGATGCTGAAATTCTCCGATCTTTTGGGTATCGTATCATCAAAACGTCCATGATTGATATGTTTCCCCATACCAGCCATTTGGAGTCGGTGACATTATTTCTTAAATAAGCTATAAATTCTGATAGAATAATCAGGCTTTTTTGTTGTCTTAAAAAAGACAACTCGGTTGACAGGATGTCGCCGAGCCATATTCATCAACAAGGGGGTATTATGGTTGCAGTTCGTGGTTCTCACTTATCAAATCCGCAAGATTTTGTGATCGAACAATGGTGTTCGAGCCTTAAACTTCTAACTTCAACTGAAAAATCCCTAATTAATGCCTGGTATTATGCTCAAGCTAAGATGGCTGAACACGCAGCTCAAATGAAAAATGCAATTCTTACGTTGCAATCCGGCGTGGAGATGGTGGAAATCCTGCATGAAATGAATATGGACAGTGAAAGTTTGCTCACTGCGATGCTATTTCCATTAGTGGCCAACCAACTCGTCGATTGGGAACAAATTCAAGAAGATTTCGGTCCAAAAATCACTAAACTACTCAAAGGCGTAGAAGAGATGGATAATATTCGTCAGCTCAACGCCAGTCATTCTGCTAATGCCTCTCAAGTAGATAATATGCGCCGAATGCTCCTTGCGATGGTAGATGATTTTCGTTGCGTGATAATCAAACTTGCTGAACGTATTACCTTTCTTCGTAATGCAGAAAATCATGTTTACGAAGAAGAAAAAGTGTTAGCAGCGAAAGAATGTTCCAATATTTATGCCCCGTTGGCAAATCGTTTAGGTATCGGTCAATTAAAATGGGAGCTTGAAGATTACTGCTTCCGTTATTTACATCCAGAACAATATCGAAATATTGCTCAATTATTGCACGAGCGTCGTTTAGACCGTGAGCAATATATTGCTGATTTTGTAACAGAATTAACCGGTTATTTAAAAGAAAATATCGAGCAGGTTGAGGTTTACGGTCGTCCAAAACATATTTATAGTATTTGGCGAAAAATGCAAAAGAAACATTTGGAATTCAGTGGTTTATATGATGTAAGAGCGGTCAGAATTATCGTGCAAAAATTGCAGGATTGTTATACCGCGCTTGGTATCGTGCACACTCATTTCAAACATTTACCAAAAGAATTTGATGACTATGTCGCCAATCCAAAACCGAATGGCTATCAATCTATTCATACCGTCGTATTAGGTAAAGGCGGCAAGCCGATTGAAGTGCAAATTCGTACTCAACAAATGCATGATGATGCGGAACTTGGGGTTGCAGCACACTGGAAATACAAAGAGGGAACGACAGGTAGTCTTTCTGCTTATGAAGAAAAAATCACTTGGTTGCGTAAATTACTTGCATGGCAAGATGATATTACAGATTCTGGCGAAGTGATGGCCGAATTGCGTAGCCAAGTGTTTGATGATCGAGTCTATGTGTTTACGCCAAAAGGTGAAGTGGTTGATTTACCCGCTGGATCAACCCCTCTCGATTTTGCTTATGCGATCCACAGTGAAATTGGTCATCGTTGTATTGGGGCGAAAGTTGGGGGGCGTATCGTGCCATTCACTTATCACCTACAGATGGGTGAGCAAGTGGATATCATCACACAGAAAAATCCAAATCCAAGCCGAGATTGGGTGAATCCAAACTTAGGTTTTACCCATACGTCAAAAGCACGTGCGAAAATTCAAGCCTGGTTCAAAAAACAAGATCGCGATAAAAATGTTCCAGCGGGTAAAGAGCTGTTAGATAATGAACTTGCTCGTTTGAATATCAGCTTAAAACAAGTAGAACAGCTTGCTTTACCACGTTATAACTTAAAAAATCTAGAAGATTTATATGCGGGTATAGGTAGTGGAGATATTCGTTTAAATCAGTTGATGAACTTCTTACAAAGTCGGCTGATTAAAGTGACGGCAGAAGAGGCTGATCAAGAGATTCTTCGTCATGTTGCGAGCAAAAGCGCGAATACCGCACAACAAAAGGCACAACAGAAAGCAGAACAACAACAGAATAAAAGTTATGTAATTGTTGAAGGTGTAGGCAATTTGATGCATCACATGGCGCGTTGTTGTCAACCTATTCCAGGTGATGCAATTACAGGCTATATTACTGTGGGGCGAGGGATCTCTATTCATCGTAGCGATTGTGAACAATTCCTTGAATTACAAGTCGTTCATCCTGAACGTGTAGTGGATGCTATTTGGGGAGATAATTACGCAGCAGGTTTCCATATTAATATTCGCATTGTGGCGAGTGATCGTAATGGTTTATTACGCGATATTACGACTGTGCTGGCGAATGAAAAAGTCAGTGTGCTAGGTGTTTCAAGCCGTGCGGACACTAAAAAACAAGTGGCAACGATGGATATGGAAATTGAACTGAAAAATGTCGAAAGTTTAAGTAAAATACTGGCCAGATTAGCGAAGTTAGACGACGTTATCGAAGCAAAACGTTTATAGATTGCAACATAGGAACTTTTATGTATAAAACCACGGGATTAACCCATTTAATTAACTCTACAAAATATTCCTTACAAGGTTTAAAGAGTGCATTCAAAAATGAAACTGCATTTCGCCACGAATGTTTTCTTGCGTGCATTCTGATTCCGCTCGCATTTTTGTTAGGTGACACTAAAATTGAAATCGCGCTGATGATTTCATCGGTTTTACTCGTGATGGCAGTGGAGCTGTTAAATAGTGCAGTTGAAGCGGTGGTGGATCGTATCGGTACAGAACGCCACGAGCTTTCAGGAAGAGCGAAAGACCAAGGCTCAGCAGCGGTATTCATTGCGCTTTGCATCGTTGCCGTTATTTGGGGAAGTATTTTATTTTTCTAAAGTGCGGTCAATTTTCAGTAACAATTTCGGCTTATGTGTTTTACATAAGCCGTTTTTGTATAATGTACACAAACATTTATATATCTCAGCGGTATTGGATATAAGTAGGTATTTATGACAACAGTTTCATCTTTCGGTGCATTAGTTGCGCTTATTGTGGCCATTTTTCTTATTTTGAAAAAAGTCTCACCAGTCTATGGCATGTTGACGGGGGCCTTGATAGGCGGACTAATTGGAGGCGCAGATTTATCCGAAACGGTGAACTTAATGATCGGTGGGGCAAAGGGCATTACGACAGCCGTTATGCGAATTTTAGCGGCGGGCGTACTAGCAGGTGTACTCATTGAATCGGGGGCGGCCAGCACGATTGCCGAAACTATTACACATAAACTTGGTGAAGCAAGAGCGTTATTGGCCTTAGCTTTAGCAACACTGATTTTAACCGCTGTAGGTGTGTTTATTGATGTGGCTGTTATTACCGTTTCCCCGATTGCGCTCGCGTTAGCTCGTCGCACCAATTTATCAAAATCAGCTGTTTTATTAGCGATGATTGGTGGGGGGAAAGCTGGAAACTTGATGTCACCGAATCCCAATGCCATTGCTGCTGCAGATACCTTTCATCTGCCTTTAACGTCGGTAATGGTAGCGGGGATTATCCCCGGGATCTTTGGGTTAGCCTTAACCTATTTCTTAGCGAAACGTTTAAAAAATAAAGGCTCTTTTGTATCCGAACAAGAGAGCGTTGCCGTTGATACTCAAAATTTACCCTCATTTTTGACCGCACTTGTAGCGCCATTAGTGGCCATCTTATTACTGGCGCTACGTCCATTGGCGGACATTAAAGTCGATCCTCTCATTGCATTACCACTAGGTGGTTTAATTGGTGCGTTATGTATGGGAAAACTTCGCCACGCAAATAGCTATGCGATTAGTGGCTTAGGAAAAATGGCACCTGTGGCGATTATGTTGCTCGGTACCGGTGCTTTATCGGGCATTATTGGTAACTCGGGTATGAAAGATGTGCTAATCGAGGGCTTAAAACACTCTGGTTTGCCTCCTTATATTCTCGCCCCGATTTCTGGTGTATTGATGTCTCTTGCGACTTCGTCAACGACGGCAGGCACGGCAGTCGCATCCAATGTATTCAGCTCAACATTATTAGAACTGGGTGTAAGCAGCCTTGCGGCCGCCGCCATGATCCATGCGGGAGCGATTGTATTCGACAATATGCCACACGGTTCTTTCTTCCATGCGACTGGCGGCAGTGTGAATATGAATATGAAAGAACGCTTAAAACTGATTCCTTATGAAAGCGCGATTGGTTTGATTATGACGGTCGTTTCTACGCTCATTTTCGGAGTGTTTTATTGATGTCAGGAGAGTGTATGAAAATTGTGATTGCGCCTGATTCATTTAAAGAAAGTTTAACCGCGCTCGAAGTGGCAAATGCAATTGAAACGGGCTTTAAACGAATTTTCCCGAATGCCGAATATGTGAAATTACCGATGGCAGATGGAGGTGAGGGAACCGTGCAATCCTTAGTGGATGCCACTCAAGGTCGCCTGATTGAAACAGAAGTCACTGCACCGTTAGGCAATCAAGTAAAAAGCTTTTTCGGTTTATCGGGTGATGGTAAAACAGCGATTATCGAAATGGCGGCCGCATCGGGATTGCATCTTGTCCCGATAGATAAACGAAATCCTTGTCAAACCACCAGTTTTGGTACGGGTGAGCTAATTAAGCAAGCCCTTGATCTTGGCGTACAGCATATCATTTTAGGAATTGGCGGGAGTGCTACAAATGATGGTGGCGCGGGTATGTTGCAAGCGTTAGGCTTACGTTTATTGGATAAAAATGGTCAATCCATTGGCTTTGGTGGTGCAGCGTTATCCAATCTTGCTGAAATCCAAATGACTGATTTAGATCCTCGATTGCAACATGTGGAAATTGAAGTAGCTTGTGACGTGAATAATCCACTTTGTGGTGAACGAGGTGCCTCTGCGATTTTTGGTCCACAAAAAGGTGCGACGCCTGATATGGTGAAAGAACTCGATGCTGCATTAGCCCATTTTGCTAAAATTGCCGAGCGGGATTGTGGTAAACAAATTCAAGAACAACCAGGCGCGGGGGCGGCAGGTGGTATGGGCGGTGGTTTATTGCTTTTACCCAATGTGCAGCTCAAAGCCGGTGTGCAGATTGTCTTGGATAATTTGAAACTTGCTGAGCAAGTTAAAGAGGCTGATTTAGTCATTACCGGTGAAGGCCGTATGGATGCACAAAGTATTTTAGGTAAGACCCCAATTGGTGTGGCACGCACAGCAAAACAATTTAATAAGCCAGTCATCGCGATCGTAGGTTGTTTACGTGAGGATTATGAAGTGGTGTATGAACATGGCATTGATGCGGTGTTCCCAATTATCCGTAATCTGGATGATTTACCGACAATTCTCAAACAGGGCGAGCAGAATTTAATCTCAACAGCTCAAAATGTGGCGAGATTGTTGTCATTGAAATAAGCTTTTCATACTAAAGTGCGATCAAAAATAACAATAAATTTGACCGCACTTTTTGATCTTATCCTCTCGGATGAAATCTTTCATGAAGGTGTTTCAAGCGTTCTTTAGCCACATGAGTATAGATTTGCGTAGTGGAGAGATCGCTGTGTCCGAGGAGCATTTGCACAACACGGAGATCTGCACCGTGGTTCACTAAATGCGTCGCAAAGGCATGACGGAGAACATGTGGTGAAAGGGCATCTGTATCGATTTCCGCTAACACCGCATAATGTTTTATACGATGCCAAAAGGTTTGGCGAGTCATTTGCTGAGCTCGTTGACTTGGAAAGACCACATCAGAGCTTTGTCCATTAAGCAAAATAGGACGACCGTAAAGCACGAATTGTCGCACCCAAAATGCGGCTTCTTCTCCCATTGGCACAATGCGTTCTTTGTTACCTTTACCAATCACTCGCACGACACCTTGTTGCAGGTTCATATTCTCAATAGTGAGCGTGACCAATTCCGTGACACGTAATCCTGTGGCGTACAGCAATTCCAACATGGCTTTATCGCGTAACTCGAGCGGAATTTCTACATCTGGCGTATTTAATAAATCTGTGACTTGTTGCTCGGTTAAATACTTAGGCAAACGGCTTGGTAGTTTAGGCGAACTCAGTACGGCACTTGGATCATCCGTACGATATTTCTCACGATATAAATATTGAAACAATTTTCGCATCGCACTCAACATTCGTGCAGTACTGGTAGCTTTGTAACCTTGCTCTAAACGGCTGCCTAGAAATTGTTGCAGATCTAATGGTTCAAGGGTTTCGAGGGATAAATTTTGTTTATCTAACCAATCACAAAGTGCGGTCAAATCGAGACGATAAGACTGCACAGTGTTTTCGGACAACCCTTTTTCGATCCAATATTCATTTAAGAATAAATCGACTAGCGTGAGATTATTCATGTTTACACTCTATGTACCAAAAAGGCTTTCACGCCACGCGGAGTGATAAATAAACCAATGAATGCAAAAGCAGCCATTAAGCTGAAAGCATAAACTGGAGAAATTGGATAAAGTACGCCAGAAAGTGCAGTGAAAATAGCAATGGCTGCACATCCCGCTAAAGCATTGTATAAACCTTGTAATTTTGCAATATGGTTTTGTGGTTGAGTCGTGATATAACGCACTGTTGCGTAATGCCCCGCCACATAAGTGAGGCTGTGAAAACATTGCAATAGAACGATTTCAACAAAGGTGTCGGCATAACCGAAAGCAAGCCAACGTACGATAGCAGCGATGCCAGTGAGATAGAAAAGGGCCGTAATGCTCCAATTTTTGAATAATCGGGTGGAGAAGAAAAAGACGACAATTTCTACTAATACGCTAATTCCCCAAAATAAGCCCGCATCGGAAACAGAATGACCGTGGCTTGTCCAGAAGATAGTGCTGTATGAGTAATAAGCGGCATGTGATCCTTGAATCAGTGCAATAGCGATAAATAAACGAAGTGTCGTTTTATTTTTGAGTAAGCCTAAAAATCCAACAGAATTTTCGACCGCACTTTGTGGCTCATCTTGTGGCATTGGATTGGGATGAAGTAATTGCACAATGCTATAGAAAATAAGGATTCCCGTAATCATCCATGTGATGTATTGCTCACCAATCATCCCCGCTAAATACCCAAACACCATCACACCAACAACAAATGCAAAGGAGCCAATTAAGCGTACTTTGCCGTAATCTAAATGAATTTGTTGTTGCCACGTGCTAGCGAGGCTATCACCAATCGGCATGCCAGCCGCATTCACCATGGAATACAAGGCAAGTCCAATAAATAATAACCAAAAATTATGCGACATGAGCCCGATTAACGCCATGGTGACAGCGCTGGCAACAGCTAAGTAACGTAAGCCATTCACTAAAAGAGAAACGCGTTTTATCAAGCCAGAAAATAAAATACTGCCACTAAAACGGAAAATATAACCACAGGCCAGCAATAAACCGATGCTTTCTTCACTATAAGATTGTGTTTTCAACCACGCAGGGAAAAGGGGAAGAAACACACCGTAGGCACAATAGTAACCAAAAAAGCTCAGGGTGAGCCAAGTAAAAGGACGAACTTGCATTAGAATAATTTTTCCATTTCTTGTGAGCGTGCCACGCAGGCTTGCATCGCTTGTTTAATGATGTCGTTAAATTGATGTTGATTGAACACATTTAATGCGGCTGCGGTGGTACCGCCTTTTGAGGTGACATTTTCTCGTAAAGTGGAAAGGGCAGTTTGAGGATTTTCAATCACCAACTTCGCCGAGCCTAACATGGCTTGTTGTACCAACTCACGAGCTTGCTTTTCATCTAAGCCCATTTCTATTAAGCCTTGTTGCATAGCCTCTAAAAATTGGAAGAAGTAAGCAGGGCTACTACCAGATGCGGCAGTGACTGCATGCATTTGATCTTCATTCTCCACCCAAGTGGTTTGTCCGACCGCAGAAAGCAAATCTTCCGCAAAAGTGCGGTCAGTTTCAGGCGTGTTTTTATCGGCAAATAAGCCAGCCATTCCTTCACCTACTAATGCAGGCGTGTTTGGCATGACACGAACAATGGATTTTGCTGTTGGGATGAATTCGGCTAATCGGATGGTCGAAATCCCCGCAGCAATAGAAATGATTAATTTGTTAGAAAAATCAACCGCACTTAATGGCTTGCAAACATCAGCGAGGACTTGTGGCTTAACCGCAAATAAGACTACTTGAGATTGTGTGATGGATTGCTCGTTGTCAGTCGAAACGGAAATGCCATATTGAGCAAAAAAAGCACGTTTTTCTTCATTAGGATCATTAACGATAATTTTATCGGCTGGATAACCTTGTTTTAATAGGCCTAACACAATGGCTTGTGCCATATTGCCACCGCCGATGAAGGCAATTAATTTCTGTTGCATCATTTTTTCCCGTGAGTTTATGGGCTACAATGCTGTGTATTTTACCCTATTATGAAGGAAGTGTTACGATGTGGTTTAAAAATTTAATGACATATAGGCTGACTAAGCCTCTAGATTGGGATCTTAATGAATTGCAACGCCAGTTGTCAGATTGTGAATTTCATCCTTGTGGCTCACAAGATCAAAGCAAATTCGGTTGGACGAATCCCTTGAAAGGCAGCGAATTATTGCATTTTTCTGTCGGTAAACACATTTTATTGGTTGCGAAAAAAGAAGAGAAAATGTTGCCGGCGAATGTGGTGAAACGTGAATTAGATGAACGCATTGAAAGCCTTGAGCAAAAAGAAAACCGTAAATTGAAGAAAACGGAAAAACAAACGTTAAAAGATGATGTGGTGATGAATTTATTGCCGCGTGCGTTCAGTAAAAATCAGCAAACTGCCGTGTGGATTGATACCGAAAATAACCTTGTTCATGTTGATGCGGCATCCAGTAAACGTGCAGAAGATGCCTTAGCATTATTACGTAAATCACTTGGTTCGTTACCGGTTGTGCCGTTGGCTTTTGCGAATGAACCTTCGACCATTTTAACGGATTGGATTGTGCAGGAAAAAATTCCGCATTGGTTGGTGGCGTTAGAAGAGGCTGAACTGCGTGGAAGCCAAGAAGACAGTGTGATCCGTTGTAAGAAACAGCCTTTGGAAAATGAGGAGATCTTAGCGCTTTTACAAGATGGCAAAAAAGTGGTGAGCAAGCTCGCATTGGAATGGGAAGATACGCTGACTTTTGTATTTAATGAAGATTGCACGCTCAAACGTTTAAAATTTGCTGATGCGGTGCGTGAGAAAAATGCCGATATTTTAAAAGAAGACTATGCGCAACGCTTTGATGCTGATTTTGTATTAATGACAGGTATTTTATCTAAACTGACCGAAAATTTACTCGATGAATTCGGTGGCGAGAAAGTCAGATTAGGTTAGTTTAATCATAAAATAAAAAAGGCGAACATCATGTTCGCCTTTTGTTTGTTTAAAAGTGCGGTCAAATTTCCGCACGTTTTTAATTAGTGTGTACTCGTACTGGTTGTCGTACGGTTTGCACGTTTACGATCGTTTTCCGTTAAGAGTTTTTTACGGATACGGATCGATTCAGGTGTGACTTCCACTAACTCGTCGTCATCGATAAATTCGATTGCTTGTTCAAGGGATAATTTCACCGGTGTAGTTAAGACGATGGCATCATCTTTACCTGACGCACGCATATTGGTGAGTTTTTTACCTTGTAAACAGTTTACGGTTAAGTCGTTTGTGCGGCTGTGAATACCGATGATTTGACCTTCGTAAACTTCTACGTTGGCTTCGATCAGTAATTTGCCACGCTCTTGTAAACCAAATAGCGCATAAGCTAATGCTTTACCGGTTGCGTTAGAAATTAATACACCGTTTTTACGTTGACCGATTTCACCTGGTTTGATGTCATCGTAGTGATCGAAACTAGAGTAAAGTAAACCGGTACCTGATGTCATGGTCATGAATTCACCGCGGAAACCGATTAAGCCACGGCTTGGGATGATGTATTCTAAACGTACACGACCTTTGCCATCCGGCATCATGTCACGAACTTCACCTTTACGAATACCTAATGCTTCCATAACAGAACCTTGGTGTTGTTCTTCTACGTCGATAGTCACTTGCTCGTAAGGCTCTTGTTTTTTGCCGTTGATTTCACGGTAGATTACTTTAGGACGAGAAACTGCAAGCTCATAACCTTCACGGCGCATATTTTCAATTAATACAGAAAGGTGTAATTCACCACGACCAGAAACACGGAATTCATCTGGGTTTGGTGTTTCTTCTACGCGTAATGCCACGTTGTGAACTAATTCTTTGTTTAAACGTTCAAGAATTTGACGAGAAGTTACATATTTACCTTCTTGACCCGCAAACGGTGAAGTATTTACACAGAAGAACATGGTTACAGTTGGTTCATCAACGGTTAATGAAGGTAAGGCTTCAACGGCGTTGATATCACAAATAGTATCCGAAATATTTAATTCACCTAAACCGGTAATCGCGATGATGTCACCTGCGTAAGCAACATCTTCTTCATAACGTTGTAAACCAAGGTGACCTAATACTTGACCCACACGACCTTGGCGAGTTTTACCTTCACCATCAATGATCGTTACAGGTTGATTTGGTTTGATTGAGCCACGTTTGATACGACCGATACCAATAACACCCACATAGCTGTTATAGTCTAATTGGGAAATTTGCATTTGGAATGGGGCATCAAGTTCCACTTTTGGCGGTTCAACGTGTTGAACAATCGCTTCAAATAATGGGGTCATGTCTTCCGCTAAATCTTCGTGTTCAAGACCAGCAACTCCATTTAATGCTGAAGCATAGATAATAGGGAAGTCTAATTGCTCATCGGTTGCACCAAGATTAACGAATAAATCGAATACTTGATCCACCACCCAATCAGGACGTGCGCCTGGACGGTCAACTTTATTGATAACTACAATTGGTTTTAAACCATGAGCAAAAGCTTTTTGTGTCACGAAACGCGTTTGTGGCATTGGGCCGTCAAAGGCATCTACGACTAAAAGTACAGAATCCACCATAGAAAGAACACGTTCTACTTCACCACCGAAGTCGGCGTGTCCTGGGGTATCTACGATGTTAATGCGATAACCATTCCAGTTAATTGCAGTATTTTTTGCCAGGATGGTAATGCCACGTTCTTTTTCAAGATCGTTTGAGTCCATTACGCGCTCATCAACATCACCACGAGTTGATTCAAATGTACCGGATTGTTGAAGGAGTTTGTCAACGAGGGTGGTTTTACCATGGTCAACGTGAGCGATAATTGCGATATTGCGCAATTTATTAATATCAATGTCGTTTTTCATTTATTACGTTCTTAAAGTTTAAGTTTGTAGGGTGGAATTTTTATGCCACCAAATAGTCCAAGTAGTTTAAATTGGTGAGTTAAACTCACCCTACGAGAATCTCGAAAGGGCAAAAATTATACACGATATTTCGTTACTCTGCTATGCCGGTGTTTAAAATAAATCCCATGAAAAAAGCAAGCGGTTGCGTTATAATGCTCTTTTAATTTTTATGAAGATTATATATAGCAAAATAGAGGACTCCTTATGCCAAATGCAAATGCAATTGCCAACGTATTCAAACTGATCGAAGAGAACGATATTAAGTTCGCGCTACTTCGTTTCACCGACATTAAAGGTAAAGAACACGGTGTTTCTATCCCAGTTAGCCTTGTTGATGAAGATATGTTTGAAGATGGCAAAATGTTCGATGGCTCTTCTGTTGAAGGTTGGAAAACCATTAACAAAGCCGATATGCTTTTAATGCCAATCGCTGAGACTGCGGTAGTCGATCCATTTGCGCAGATCCCAACCCTCTCTATTCGTTGCAGTATTTATGAACCAACGACCATGCAAAGCTATGATCGTGACCCGCGTTCAATTGCTATTCGTGCCGAAAACTATATGCGTTCAACCGGTATTGCTGATCAAGCATTCTTTGGTCCTGAACCAGAGTTCTTCTTATTTGATGATGTACGTTTTGATGTATCAATGAACCGCGCTTCTTTTGCAGTTGATGACATTGAAGCAGCTTGGAACACCAATAAAAAATATGAAGGCGGTAACAATGCTTACCGTCCATTGAAGAAAGGTGGTTATTGTGCGGTGGCACCAATTGATACCGCTCATGATATTCGTTCTGAAATGTGTTTGATTTTAGAAGAAATGGGCTTAGTCATCGAAGCTCATCACCATGAAGTGGCAACAGCAGGTCAAAACGAAATTGCAACGAAATTCAACAGCTTAACCTTAAAAGCAGATGAAACACAAATCTATAAATATGTGGTGCAAAACGTTGCATTAGAACATGGTAAAACCGCTTGCTTTATGCCGAAACCAATTACGGGTGATAATGGTTCAGGCATGCACTGTAATATGTCATTAAGCAAAGATGGCAAAAACATTTTCCAAGGTGATAAATATGCAGGTCTTTCTGAAACCGCACTTTATTACATCGGCGGTATCATTAAGCATGCTAAAGCATTAAATGCGTTCACCAACCCAAGTACTAACTCATACAAACGTTTAGTACCTGGTTTTGAAGCACCAGTATTATTGGCTTACTCTGCAAGTAACCGTTCTGCGTCAATTCGTATTCCTGCAGTAACTAGCCCGAAAGCAATCCGTATTGAAGCGCGTTTCCCAGATCCGATGGCAAACCCATATCTGGCTTTCGCTGCATTATTAATGGCAGGTCTTGATGGCGTGGTGAACAAAATCCATCCAGGTGATGCAATGGATAAAAATCTTTACGATCTTCCACCGGAAGAATTAAAAGATATTCCAGCAGTCGCGAGCTCACTAGAAGAAGCATTGAATTCATTAGAAAAAGATTATGAATTCTTAACGCAAGGTGGTGTGTTTGCTAAAGACTTTATCGAAGCATTTATTAATATTAAACGTAAAGAGGTAGAACGTTTAAATATGACACCACATCCGGTTGAGTTTGAGATGTATTATTCTTGATTAATATATAATCAATTGATTTATTTTTATATAAAAGATATCACTTCTAAAGTGATATCTTTTTTTTATTTATATTAATAATTTATAGTGTTATTACAGTTGACCATAGTTCATTAAGATTATTTTAATTCCCTTGTTAGAGTAGGGAAACTCAGGTAGAATGCGGTAAATTTATAGTATGTTCAATTGACCTGAAAGGATTAATAATGAGTGATAGTCGTTATCAAAGAATAAATGAGTCGGATGAGATTGATTTGATTGAATTAGTTAAAAATCTATGGAAGAAAAAGCTGTGGATTATTTTATCTGCCTTCGTTTGTACTGCCATTGCGGCAGGCTATGCTTTTACAGCTAAAGAACAATGGACATCAACAGCAGTCATTGTGGCTCCTCGTTCTACTGAACTAGGTAAGCTATTATCCGTACGAGCGGAGTACGCACGAATTATAGGTGATAATGACTTTTCAACTGGAGGTTTATCAAATTCACTTTATGGGCAGTTTAAACATTTTCTTCTATCGAACGATTTAAAAAGAGAATTCTTGTCACAATCAAGTTTGATTAAGAATTACACTAAAGATATGACAGAAGAGCAGCGGGAAGATTACATTGAGAATGCAATTTCAAAGTATCTTGTTGTCCATGAAGTAGATCCTAATAAAAAAGATTTGACAGCGTTAGATAAAATAGGCTTAAAAATTACTTTTTCTGCGGAAACTCCTAAATTAGCTCAAGCTGTATTATTGGATTACGTTAATTTTGTAAATCAGTTTGTTTTGAATCAGATTAATAAAGAATTTAAACTTGGATTTAATTTACGCCTAGATGCTTTGAAATTTACTAAAAAACAAATTGAAGAAAGTTTAACTGAAGCTAAGACTGTTCAAGTAGAGAATTTAGATAAGGCTTTGAATATTGCGAAGAAAGCAGGTATTAGAGATTTTTCGAAAGGTAATTCAAATAACCTTTCTGTTCCTGAATATATGTTAGGTGAGGGGCGTTTAAATATTTCTGATTCTAAATTAGCCGATGGTACTTACCTTTTTATGCTAGGAGAAAAATATTTACAAGCGCAACTAGATATTGCAAAGAATACAGAAATTGTTTATCCAGTAGATTATTATAGTACAGAAAGACAGTTAACAAAATTAACAAAATTGGAGCCTAGTTTAGATAATATTGGAGAAGTAAAAAGTTATTATTATTTGAGTTCTCCAGACTATCCCGTTCAACGTGATTGGCCTAAGCGATTGATTTTACTTATTGTAGGATTTGTTTTTGGTGTAGTACTTTCATCATTAATTATTTTAGCTAGAGAAGTATTTTCGAATAAGGCATAAATATGAAAGATATTAAAATTATTATTGCTACACACAAACAACATTTTATGCCTTCAGATGATATGTATCTGCCATTACATGTAGGTAAATTAGGGAAAGAGGAACTTGGTTATCAAGGCGATGATACTGGTGATAATATTTCAGCTAAAAATCCTAATTTTTGTGAGCTAACAGGACTTTATTGGGCGTGGAAAAATTTACCTAATGATTATTTAGGTTTAATTCATTATCGTCGTTTTTTTAGCGTAAAAAGCCGTGCTGAGCGTAAAAAGAATCCTTTGAAAACACTCTATCTAACACACGAAGAAGCGAGTCAATTATTAAGCCAATATGATGTAATCGTACCAAGTAAACGAAATTATTACATTGAAACGCTTTATTCACATTATGCAAATACCTTACATGCCGAGCATTTAGATGTAACTCGTGAAATTATTACTGAAAAGTGCGGTGAATTTCTAGGAAGTTTTGATGCAGTAATGAAACAGCGTGGTGGCTATATGTTTAACATGTTCATAATGTCTAAAGAATTAGTGAATGATTACTGCAGTTGGTTATTCCCCATTTTATTTGAATTGGAAAAACGTATTCCGGCGGAACAATATTCAACATTCCATGCACGTTTTTATGGACGTGTCAGTGAGTTGTTATTCAATGTTTGGTTAAAACAATATTCTCAATCTAAGCCATTAAAAGTGAAAGCAATTCCATTTGTCTATGGTGAGAAAATTAATTGGTTGAAGAAAGGCTTTGCCTTTTTAAGTGCAAAATTTTTCGGCAAAAAATACGAAAAGAGTTTTTAAAAAATGAAAAAGCAGCTTTCTTTAGATGAAATTAAACAAGTCGAGTTACAAATTCTAATCGAATTTCGTCGTATTTGTGATGCTCTTGGGTTGAGATATTATCTTTCAGGTGGCACATTGCTTGGCGCTATTCGTCATAAAGGCTTTATTCCTTGGGATGATGATATTGACTTAGCAATGCCTCGCAGTGATTTTAATAAGTTGATTGAATTTAGTCGTGGTTATCAAAGTGATACTTATAAATTCTTATTTTTTAGTCAGAGTGGAACTTTGTTGCCTTATGCTAAATTTGTGAATGTCAAAACGCACATTGATGCTAAGTATGCAGAAGATGAAATGCAGCAACATCTATGGCTAGATATTATGCCAATGGATGGTTTACCTGAAGATCTAAATGAAGTTGCTAGGATTTATAAGAAAGCAGAATACTACAGAAAAATTATTGGTTTATGTAATGCTAAATTAGGTGAAGGAAAAAGTGCGGTCAAAAAATTAGCTAAATATGTACTTAAACCTTTAGCTTTAATTTATGGTAGAGATCGCGCTATCAATCATTTAAATAGTTTAGCCATGAAATATGATTATGATTCTGCTAAATATGTAGGAGCCATAACCTGGGGGCTTTATGGGGCTTCGGAAAGAATGCTAAAAGCTGAAGTTGATAAAACGACAGAAATTACGTTTGAAAACAATAAATTTTCGACATTTAGCTGCTGGGATTCATACCTGAAAGGACTATACAAAGATTATATGAAGCTTCCTCCGGTGGAAAAACGCATTAATCATGAAATGATCGCTTGGATTGAAAATGAGTAATATAAAATTAAGTCTAATTTTTTGTTGTTATAATGTATCTAAGTATTTAGATGAGGTTTATAAATGGTTATGTGAGCAACCTTATCAAAATATAGAGGTTATTTTTATTGAAGATTGTGCAACTGATGATACTAAAGAAAAGTTATTCTCATTAATACAAGATCCTAGAATGAGAATTATTGAAAATGCTAAAAATTTAGGATTATCAGAGAGTCGAAATGTAGGCTTGAAATATGCTACTGGTGATTATGTTGGCTTTCCTGATCCTGATGATATTTTTGATCTAAATTGGTTATCTGAAATTGCTAAAATAGCAGAGGAATATAGTCCAAAAGTTATTATTACAGGAATGCGAGAGGATTATGAAAATAATGATAAATTGGAGTATTCTAAAAATATTATAAGCTCATATTCTGGTTATATTGATGAAAATAATTTTTCTTCTTTAATTGATTTGGAAAATACTTTCTTATTTGGATATATGAATAATAAATTCTACGATAGAAAGTTTTTAGTGAAAAATAAATTTTATTGTAAATCATTAGCGTTAAAAGAAGATTTTGATTTTAACATAAATGTATTTAATGTTGTTGATAACTTTTATATCTTAAATAAACCATATTATTTTTATAAAAAAAGAAGAAATGGAAATTCATTAACCTCTAAATTTGTGCCGGATTATTTTGAAATTCATCTTAATTCAGTCTTAATGTTTAAGGAGCTTCTTGAACATAAAGGTATATTATCAGATTCTGCTAAAAGTCTATTGGTGGATAGATTTTTCAGATATTTTTTATCAGCAGTTGAAAGAAACACTAATCAGCAAGCCAATTTAAGTTTTACCCAACAAAAAGATTGGATCAAAAATGTAATTGAATCAGATAAACGAATTTCTTGGTTTTTGGAAAATAAACGTTTTATGCGTTCTAAGTTGAAGTTTTTACCCATTTTAGTGAATTTGAAAGCCTATGCAAGTATTGCTTTGTTAGGGCATTTGGTGAAATACATAAAGCAATATGCCGCCAACTTTTTCACAAAATTGAAGTAAAATTGAGGTTATTTTATGCAAAAAATTCTTACTATTACCATCCCTTCTTATAATGTGGAAGCTTATATTGCAGCAACATTAGATACAATGGTAACAATCAATAATTTAGATTTGTTAGAAATTTTAGTCGTTAATGATGGTTCAAAAGACAATACTGTTTCTGTAGCACAACAATATGTAGATAAGTATCCTAATTCTGTTCGAATTATTGATAAAGAAAATGGTGGACACGGCTCAACCATCAATGCTGGTATTCGAGAAGCAACAGGAAAATATTTTAAAGTAGTAGATGGAGATGACTGGGTGGATTCACTCGCATTACAAAATCTATTGGATTTTCTTAAAGATCACGATGCAGATTTAATTATCAATCCATGTAACCAAGTGTTTATGGATGACAACCAACGCAAAAAGTTATTGGTTGAGTTATCGCCTGAAACAAAATATGGTGAGGTTATTTCATATGAAGATGCATTGAAATATATGGGTGAACTTCAACAGATGCATATGACCACTTATAGAACTGCTATTTTAAAAGAAAATAATATTAAAATTAGTGAAAAGATGTTCTACGTGGATAACGAATATAAAATTTATCCTTCAATTTATTTAAAAACGGCCATTATATTGAAAGATGTTTTATATCAATACCGTTTAGGCCGAGAAGGTCAGAGCGTTGCACCTGAATCACTAATAAAAAATCGTTTTATGTTGGAGCAAGTGACATTGAATTGCTTAACGTTCTTTTCACAAAAAAATCAGCAAATGTTATCGATTCTACGTGAGGCTATTAACCTGCGCCTAAATAAGATGATTCATTTAAGAACTCAAACAGCCTTTTTACAAGAAAATTCACAACAAGCAAAAACGGAATTAAAAGCGTTTTTAGATAAAGTTAAACAAACAAATCCAGATTTTTATAATCATATTTCAACAAAGTTAGTTAAGTTACTTAAATTTTTGGGATTTGGCTTTTTTGGAGTAGTGAAGTTTCTCTATAAAAATAAAAAATAATAGCAATTATGTTAATGGCTAAAAAACAGTATTCTGCGTTTTTTTTAATTCCGTTTGGTCTATGGGTATTATATCGCCAGATTTTTTCTTCAAGATATGTATCTTTAGTACTAGATGCGGATGCTTATTTTGCTCTATTTAATTATAGTCTGTTTTTTTTATTCATTGTTTGTATCTTATTTATTTATAAGATAAATAAGGAAACCTGGATTGATCTCCTTGTAATTGCTACTTTTGCTATCTCAACTTTAGTAACAAAGCAAAATGGTTTTTTAATTAATTTTTGTCTGGTTTTTATACTTTGCAAATATATTGAATTCAAAAAGTTACTCGTCGCATTTTTGTGGTTGAGCTTTATTTCCTTGATCGTTATTTATCTAGGTGATCTATTTGATTTATATCCTGATTTAAATATAGACCTTTTTAGAGAGGATGGGAAAGAACGCCATCTAATGGGATTTGGATTCCCAACGCTGCTACCAAATTATTTTTATCATTTTGTATTATGTTACTTCATTATTAGAGGTACTAAAATTGGTGGTGTTGAATTATTGTGTATAGTCGGTTTGAATTATTATTTATTTTATATGACAGATACGAGGGCTGTTTATTACTTAATAAATTTGCTGTGTTTTCTGTTATTTATCAATAAATGGTGGAAGATTGATTACCATAGTAAGTGGGGGATTGGTTTCCTATTTAAGTTTGGAACATTATTTAGTTATATCATTTGTTTTTTAGTTGCTGTTTATTTGCAATGTACGTTTAATCCAGAAATAGATTGGATGCTAAATATCGATAAAGCATTATCTGGGCGATTATGGCTAGGTAATCATGGCTTTCATGAATATGGCATTCATTTATTTGGTGCTAATGTTGAGTATGTCGGCTTTGCAGATGTAACGGAAGGAAAAGGTTATTTTTATATTGATTCAGCGTTTCAACAACTGTTGATCAACTATGGTGTGATTCCTTCACTATTATTAGCTATAGGTTTTACAAAATTAGCCTATTTGGTCATCCAAAAAAATAATGTTGTTTTTGGCTTAGTATTGATTTTTTTGATGTTGCATTCTTTAACGGATCCACAATTAATCAATCCTACATACAATCCAATATTTTTTGCACTTGCTTATTTGTGGTCAAAAAAATCAAAAGCGAGACTTTTCCAAGAGTTAAGATGAAAATAAATTCGATAAAATTTAATTTTGTAATGAATTTGATATTGACCGTATCGAATTTTCTATTTCCATTAATTACTTTCCCTTATGTTTCTAGAGTTTTATTACCAGAGGGAACGGGGAAGGTTGCTTTTGCTGTTTCTGTCATTACCTATTTTTCGATGCTAGCGACTTTCGGTGTAAACAGTTATGGTGTGCGAGCAACTGCGCAAGTTAGAGATGATAAATTACAGTTATCAAAAGTGACACATGAGATTTTAGCAATTAATTTTGCTGTAATGTGCTTTGTTTATGTGCTGTTTTTTATTGCTTTAGATGTCGTGCCACAATTAAGTGCTGATCCTAAATTATTTATTATTACTTCCAGTATGATTTTATTCAGTATTATTGGAGTAGAGTGGCTATATAAGGGCTTGGAGCAATATCGCTACATTACAGTTCGTACAATTATTTTTCGTTTAATTGCATTAGCTGCGACATTTTTACTGGTTAAAGAAAAAAGTGATTATTTAGTTTTTGCGGCAATTACTGCATTTGCCACTGTAGGCTCAGGGTTCGTTAATTTTATTAACTTGAGAAAAGTTATCTTACTTAAGTTTATTGGTCAGTATGAATTTAAGCGACATCTTAAGCCGATGTTTATTTTCTTTTTAACAAGTTTTGCCATAGCCATTTATACTACGACCGATTCGGCAATGCTGGGCTTTATGACGAATGATACTGAAGTAGGATTTTATAATGCTGCAATTCGAATTAAAGCTATTCTATTGAGTATAGTGACTTCTTTAGGTGTCGTATTGCTCCCTAGATTGTCGTACTACATTCAAAATAATATGCAGACTGAATTTAATGCTGCATTAAATAAGTCAATAAATTTTGTATTCGTGATAGCTCTACCTGTTGTATTGTTTTTTATTTTATTTGCAGAGCAAACTATTTTAGTGCTAGCTGGCGAACAATATACAGATGCGATTTTGCCATTAAAAATTGTAATGTTAGCGATAGTGTTCGTTGGTATTACGAATATTTTAGGTGTCCAAATTTTAATTCCATTGAAGAAAGAGACTGCACTTTTTACTTCTGTGATAATTGCGGCATTTGTTGATATAGTGCTAAATTTATGGTTAATTCCTAAGTTTGCTTCTGTTGGTGCGGCAATTGCTGTGGTTTGTGCGGAGTTTGCTGTCTTATGCGTTCAGATCTATATGGTTAGGTCCTATTTAAGTATTCTTTTTGTTGACATTGAATATGGGAAAATTATTATCTCATTAGCCTTATCAGGAATAGTTTCTTATTTTTTATACCCATTTATTTCTTCTTATTTAATTGTAAATTTAGCAATAATAGCGATTATTTTTGGTATTGTTTATTTACTTAGTTTGTTTGTGTTAAAAGAAAAATTTATTAATGAAAGTTTCTTAATGATAAAGGATAAGTTTCTTTAAAAGGATAGATATGAATTACGCACTTATTTTTGCTGGTGGGACTGGTTCTCGAATGAACTCAAAATCATTGCCAAAGCAATTTTTAAAAGTATATGGCAAACCCGTTATTGTTCATACGCTTGAAAAGTTTGAACAATGTGAGGTAATCGATGCGATTGTTGTCGTGATTTTAAAAGGGTGGGAATCTCATTTAGAAGATTTAGTAAAACAGTATCATCTAAAAAAAGTGATACGTATTGTGCCTGGTGGCGATTCAGGGCAAGAATCTATTTACAATGGTTTAAAAGAAATGGATAGTGGCATTGTGGTTATCCATGATGGGGTAAGACCGTTTATTAATGATGAAATCATTATTCAAAATATTGAGCTTGCAAAAGAAAAACAGGTAGCGATTACTTGTGCCACAGCAAAAGAAACTTTTGCTTATGTGGAAAATAATTATATTAAACATGTAATTAAGCGTGAAAACTCATTTATTGCTAAGGCCCCGCAAACATTTAATTTAGATTTAATAAAATCTGCACATCATAAAGCCATTGCAGAAAATAAATTTTCGTTTATTGATTCCTGTATGATTGTTAAACATTATTATCCAGAATTAGATTTTCCAATTGTTCTTTGTGGACCAGAGAATATCAAAATTACCACACAAGAGGATTTTTATCTTGCAAAAGCAATGTTTTCTATTGAAGAAGATGAGCAGCTATATCGAGGTAGTGAATGAGCATATTAGAAGAGGATTTTAGAGAGTTATCTCAACGATTGAGCCCAGAGTTATCTCAATTAGACGGGAAAAGCATTTTATTGGTTGGTGCAACTGGAGCAATTTCTAGCTATCTAGGTAGGTTTTTAATCAATGTGTTACAAACAAAAATTGCAAGTTTTCAGCTTACTTTAACGGCTAGAAGTGAAGGGAGCTTAAAAAAATATTATTCAGAAGTAGATAAATCTCTCTTTAGATGTATTTTTTTAGATGTTAAAGAACCATTCCAACTTGTAGGGCAGTATGATTATATCATTTTTGCAGCCGGTAATGCTGATCCAAAAAATATTGTGAATAATCCATTGGATATTATTCATACTAATTATTTAGGATTACATAATACAATCGAATTCGCGAAGAAACAGGCAAAAACGAAAATTGTATTTTTTTCAACTCGTGAAATCTATGGAATGGTTTCAAATAAGTCTGTGATTGAAGAAGATGATATTGGTATACTGGATCCTTTAAACTTTAGAAGTTGCTATCCTGAAGTTAAAAAATTATGCGAGAATATGCTCGAATGTGCTGTCGATAGTTATGCTAATTTATCCTATAGTATTCTTCGCTTAGCGCATATATATGGACCAGGAATGAATATTCAAAATGATGGACGTATTATGAATGACTTAGTGGAGATGACCGTAAATGGTAAAGGAATTAAGTTATTAAGTGATGGTAGTGCGGTTCGCGCATTCTGTTATATCAGCGATGCTGTGACGGGTATAATTAAAGCAATGTTAGTTAATGAAAATAAAGCCGTATTTAACATTGCTAATGAAACAGAAGCTAAATCTATTCGAGAGGTTGTAACTCTTATTCAAGAAATATTTCCAGTGTTAGTTCCTTCTGTAGAATATGCTCAAAATAGTAATGCTAACTCTAAAGGGTATTTCTTTACTTCTCGTGCAGAATTATCAACAAAACGTTTAGAATCTTTAGGCTGGAAGCCTGAGACATCATTAGCAGAAGGTCTTAAAAAGACGATTCAAAGTTATTTATAAAATTGAAGGATAACAAAATGAAAAAATATGACTATCTTATTGTTGGGGCGGGTCTTTTCGGCTCAATTTTTGCTCATGAGGCGACTAAACGTGGTAAAAAATGCTTAGTAATTGAAAAACGTGATCATATTGGTGGAAACTGCTATACCCAAAATATCGAAGGCATCAATGTGCATAAATACGGTGCTCATATATTTCATACAAGCAATAAAGTTGTTTGGGACTATATTCAGCAATTTGCTGAATTTAACCGTTTTACCAACTCTCCTGTAGCTCGTTACAAAGATGAATTGTATAGTTTACCTTTCAATATGCTTACATTTAATAAAATGTGGGGTGTTATCACGCCACAAGAAGCAGAAGCTAAAATTAAAGAGCAGATATCAAAAGAGAATATTACAGAGCCTAAAAATCTAGAAGAGCAAGCTATCTCATTAGTTGGCCGCGATATCTATGAAAAATTAATTAAAGGTTATACTGAAAAGCAATGGGGACGGAAGTGCACAGAACTTCCAGCATTTATCATTAAACGTTTACCAGTTCGTTATACCTATGATAACAACTATTTCTATGATACTTATCAAGGTATCCCAATTGGTGGTTATACGGGTATTTTTGAAAGAATGTTAGAAGGTATTGAAGTAAAATTGAATATTGATTTCTTTGCTGAGCGCGAATATTACGAAAGTTTAGCAGAGAAGATAGTGTTTACAGGAATGATTGATGAATATTTTGGTTATCAATTCGGTAAATTAGAGTACCGTAGTTTACGTTTTGACAATGAAATATTAGATGTTCCAAATTACCAGGGAAATGCAGTAGTAAATTATACGGAAGCTAAAGTACCTTATACTCGTATCATTGAACACAAACACTTTGAATACGGTACGCAAGCTAAAACGGTAATCACTCGTGAATATTCAAAAGAGTATGAAGAGGGGGATGAGCCGTATTATCCAATAAATGACCAAAGAAATAATGAACTTTATACTAAATATAAGGAATTAGCAGATAATCAGACTAATGTAATATTTGGTGGTCGATTAGCTCAGTATAAATATTTTGATATGCATAATATTATTGCTGAAGCCTTAGAATGTATAAATAGTCATTTCAAATAGAATAAGTATAGAGGGTTAGCTTTGAATAAGTTCATATCAACGATCACTTTAATGCTATTTGATGTGGTGGCTATATTTTTAGCAATCGCGCTAGCTGTATCACTAAGAAAGATATTAAATCTCTTCTTTGATTTGCCAGTTATTGGATATAGTTATCTCTCATTTGGAAGTGTTTATGTTACCCTTATTTTTATTTTATTTTATTTTGGCGTTTATACAAAACGTTTTGACTTTTGGCACGAGGCTAGAATAGTTGTGCGTTCTAGCCTCTTATCTTTTGTTATTGTATTAGCAGGGTTGGTTTTAGGACAGAATGCTGAATATTACTCTAGAAGTACGTTGATTCTAATATTCTCGTTAAGTGTGATAACAATACCATTATTGAAGCTATTTACTAAAAAGGTTTTATTTCTATTAGGCTTTTGGAAGAAAACGGCAAAAGTAATCTCAAATAATCATGATTTTGAGTCCGTATTGTTTGATAATTATTACTTAGGTTATGTAAAGTCATCAGATTCTAAACACTCGACACTTTTCATCGATAGTGTGAATTTGACGAAAGAGAAACTTGATAGGATCATTGAGGAGAATATTAAAAATAGCAGAGAGATTATCTTTACACCTGTGCTAAATGGGTATGACTTCTCACAATCGCATATTTATAATGTGTTTAGTTCGCGTACAAATGTATTTATTTTGGAAAATAAACTATTAAGCAAGATAAATAAGTTTATCAAGTTAATGCTTGATTATCTGTTGGTGATATTTTCATTCTTTTTATGGGGGCCAGTGCTTCTGATTATTGCTTTTTGGTTGAAGCTTGAAGACCCTAAAGGTGATATTTTATTTAAGCAAAGACGTTTAGGGCTAAATGGTAAAGAATTCTTTTGCTATAAATTTAGGTCAATGTATTCAGATCAATCTTTTATGTCAGCATGGTTGGAAAATCACCCTGAGGAAAAAGCATATTATGATCTTTATCACAAGTATATGAATGATCCCCGAATTACAAAAGTAGGTCGTTTTTTACGAAGAACCTCTCTTGATGAGTTACCTCAGTTATTTAATGTATTGAGAGGAGAAATGAGCCTTATCGGACCGCGTCCATATATGGTTATTGAGAAAAATGATATAGGTAAAAAAGCACCGCTAGTATTAGCTGTTAAACCTGGTATTACTGGATTATGGCAGGTTAGCGGGCGTAGTGATGTGCATTTTGATGAGCGTGTTGAGATGGATGTTTGGTATATGAAAAATTGGTCATTATGGAATGATGTTATTATTCTACTTAAAACAATTCATACTGTTATAAAACGCGATGGAGCTTCTTAATGGGTGTAGTAACCAAATCAAGAATAACATATTTGGATATCGAAATAAATATTCAACTCAGGATTTCTTTAAAAAGAGAGTTTTTAGAGCAATAGTTCCCTTCATTATATGGAGTATTATTTTACTATTCCACTCGTGGTTAGTGGGGAAGTTCGCATATAAGAATATCAATGAAGTTTTGAGTGCTATTATTACAACAAGAATATACCATGGTGATATATATTGGTTCTTTATCCCTCTGATATCATTGTATTGTTTTATACCCGTATTATCCTTGCTAAAGGATAACAGGAACATCTTGTGGTATATGGCTATTTTTTTATTTGTTACTCATTCTTGTTTGCCATTACTCTTTCTATCTTTAGGTGTTAAATATAATAATTCATTATCATTTCCAGTTGCTGGATATGTGTTATTTCTAATTTTAGGTTACCTTTTTTCTACAATCGAGCTATCTAGAAAGCAAAGGATTATAATTTATTTACTTGGCCTGATATCTGCATTTATTAGATATGCTGGAACCTATTATTATTCTTTAGAGCAAGGAAAGATTGATAAGTTTCTGTTTGGTTATATACAATTTCATTCTGTATTATTAGCCTTGGCAGTATTTGTTCTAGTTAAAGAAATAGGAAAATATGTCGAATCTGTTAAGATCGCAAACTTTCTTGCCGTTTTATCATCATGTAGTTTGGGGATTTATTTAATTCATAAGCTAGCGATGTCTTATGAATTGTATTTTCTACAAATTACAGCTGATAATGTTTATTGGCGCTTTGCTGGGGCTTTTTTGACCTACTTTGTATGCCTAAGTGTAGTGTTCGTTATAAAAAGAATTCCTTATTTGAGGGTTGTTTTTCCATAAGCTATGAATATCCTCATCACCGGCGGTTCCGGCTTCATCGGTTCCGCCCTTATTCGGTATATCATTAATCATACTCAAGATTCTGTTATCAATATTGATAAACTGACCTATGCGGCAAATCAATCAGCGTTGAAAGAGGTAGAAAATAATCCTCGCTATGCTTTTGAGCAAATTGATATTTGTGATCTTAAGGCGATAGAAAGCGTTTTCGAGAAATATCAGCCTGATGCAGTGATGCATTTGGCGGCAGAAAGTCATGTCGATCGTTCTATTTCTGGAGCAGCTGATTTTATTCAAACCAATATTGTTGGTACTTATACGTTGTTAGAGGTTGCTAAGAATTATTGGTATACCTTAGACGAAGCTAAAAAAACGACCTTTCGATTCCACCATATTTCTACTGATGAAGTGTATGGGGATTTATCCCTTTCTGCGCCAGCCTTTACTGAACATTCCCCTTATCATCCGAGTAGTCCTTATTCCACCTCGAAAGCAGCAAGTGATCATCTGGTGCACGCTTGGCATCGCACTTATGGTTTGCCGGTGATTATCACAAATAGTTCCAATAACTATGGGGCTTATCAGCATGCTGAAAAGCTCATTCCTTTAATGATTTCAAATGCTGTGATGGGAAAGCCTTTGCCAATTTATGGTGATGGGCAGCAGATTCGTGATTGGTTATTTGTGGAAGATCATGTTCAAGCTTTATATTTAGTTTTAACCAAAGGTCGAGTCGGGGAAAACTATAATATCGGTGGAAATTGTGAAAAAACAAATCTTGAAGTGGTTAAAATGATTTGCAAACTACTCGAAGAACTTGCACCAAATAAGCCTAATTACATTAAGTATTACGAAGATTTAATGACTTTTGTAAAAGACCGACCTGGTCACGATGTGCGATATTCATTGGATTGTTCTAAAATTTATGCAGAATTAGGTTGGCGACCGCAAATAACCTTTGAACAAGGACTTCGTCAGACGGTAAAATGGTACTTAGAGAATAATAGATAAATAAAGGAGAACAACCACATGCAAATTACATTATCAACGGCTCCCGCTTCGGAGTGTTGGGGCAAAAATGTCATTTTAAGTTTTAATCAAGATAAAGCCGTTATTCATCTTAAAGATGATGAAAAATCGAACCTTGTTTTAGTCCAAAAAGCGGCACGTAAATTACGTGGGCAAGGTATTAAAGATGTAGAGCTTGTGGGTGATGCATGGGAGTTAGAAAATTGCTGGGCATTTTATCAAGGTTTTTACTCGGCAAAGCAAGACTATTCGATTGAATTTCCTCATTTAGATGATGAGCCACAAGATGAATTATTAGCCCGTATTGAATGTGGTGATTTTGTGCGTGGAATTATTAATGAACCGGCACAAACCCTTACTCCGGTTAAATTAGCCGAACGCGCGGCTGAGTTTATTTCTAAACAAGCCGAAAATTATGCTGATAAAAGTGCGGTCAGTTTTCAAATCATTTCTGGTGAAGCGTTAAAAGAGCAAGGCTATCACGGGATCTTTACGGTGGGGCGTGGTTCTATTAATCCACCCGCTATGTTGCAATTAGATTTTAACCCGACTAATGATCCAAATGCGCCAGTATTAGCGTGTTTAGTGGGTAAAGGTATTACTTTTGATAGTGGTGGTTATAGCATCAAACCAAGTGATGGTATGAGTACTATGCGTACCGATATGGGGGGCGCTGCATTATTAACGGGAGCATTAGGATTTGCGATTGCGCACGGTTTAAATCAACGTGTAAAACTCTATTTATGCTGTGCAGAAAACTTGGTGAGCGGTAATGCATTTAAATTGGGTGATATCATCACGTATAAAAATGGTGTAACTGCTGAGATTTTAAATACTGATGCGGAAGGGCGTTTAGTATTAGCAGACGGTTTAATTGAGGCTGATAGCCAAAATCCACAATTTATTGTCGATTGTGCAACCTTAACCGGTGCAGCGAAAGTGGCAGTCGGTAATGATTACCACAGCGTGCTTTCCATGGATGATGCGTTGGTAAATAGCTTGTTCCAAGCCTCGAAAGAAGAAAATGAGCCTTTCTGGCGTTTACCTTTTGAAGCGTTCCATCGTAGCCAAATCACTTCTTCTTTTGCTGATATTGCAAATACAGGTACAGCGCCGGTTGTCGCAGGCGCAAGTACTGCAACAGCATTTTTATCGTATTTTGTGAAAAACTATCAACAACGTTGGTTGCATATTGATTGTTCGGCCACTTATCGTAAATCTGGTAGTGATTTATGGGCTGTGGGTGCAACTGGAATCGGTGTGAAAACTTTAGCAAATTTATTAGTAACGAAAGCAAGTTAAGTAGGATTTTATGACAGAACGTACTTTTTCAATTATCAAACCCGATGCAGTAAAGCGTCATTTAATTGGTGCTATTTTAGGGCGTTTTGAATCACAGGGATTTCGTGTTGTTGCACTTAAAATGGTGCAATTAACCAAAGAACAGGCGGAAGGTTTCTATGCTGAACACCAGGGTAAACCATTTTTTGAGCCGTTGGTGGAGTATATGATATCTGGTCCGATGGTGGTTTCTGTATTGGAAAAAGAAAATGCTGTGAAAGATTACCGCACTTTAATCGGGGCAACGAATCCGGCTGAGGCGGCAGAAGGCACTATCCGCAAAGACTTCGCGTTAAGTCAGCGTGAAAACTCTGTCCATGGTTCTGATAGTGTTGAAAGCGCAAAACGAGAAATTGCTTATTTCTTCGTAGATTCAGAAATCCAACCATAGTTCATTTCTATAAAAAAGCACTTAGTGAATTGCTAAGTGCTTTTATTTTTATTGCTTTTCAATTTTTGAGATAGTCTTTTTCATTGGGTCAATTTCAGCCCGAATATGAAAGGCTTTTGCCAAATTGTCTGCATTCAACACGGCTTGCGTTTCACCTACAGCTAACAATTTTCCTTTATCTAATAGAACAATTTCATCACAAAATTGATAAGCCAATGAAAGGTGATGAATGGCAACAACACACGTATGTTGTGGTGTGAGTGATTGAAGCTGTTCCATCATATCAATTTGATAATAAGGGTCGAGTGGCGCAATCGGCTCATCGACCAATAAAACAGGAGATTCTTTAATGCAGCAGCGGGCGAGTTGTGCACGCGCTTTTTCGCCCCCTGAAAGTTGTTGAAATGGCTTATCAAGTAAATGCGTTACCGCAAATTTTTCTGAAAACGCTTGAATTTTTGACCGCTCTTTTTCTTTTGGTAATGGAGCTGTCAAGCCTAACGCAATCACATCATAAACCGATAAATCCCAATGAATTTGCGTATTTTGTGCAAGATAAGCAATGTGTTGGCTTTTTCAGTTGCATTCATTTTGCTTAATGGCTGATTATCGAACCAAACCTCCCCTTGTTTGAGGGGGAGGATACCCGCAATGGTTTTTAATAAGGTAGATTTTCCCGCACCATTGGCGCCCATAATACCAATCAACTTACCTGATGGAAGCGTACAGTTGATGTCATTTAAGCAATAGGTTTGGGTGAGTTTTTCAATTCTAATCATAGATTTTTCTCTGTTGCGTTAATAACATCCAAATCAAGCAAGGGGCACCGATAAGTGCGGTCAATGTGCCGATGTAAATATGTGAAAACAGTGAGATATATAAAATCGCCAAATCAGCCAATAATAGCAGTAAAGCCCCAATTAATGCACTGGTAAGGTAAAGTTGTGACGGACGAGCTTTCAGTAAAATACGGGCGAAGTGTGGCGCGATTAAGCCGATAAAACCAATGGTGCCGGTTTGTGGAATGGTTGCCCCTACTAATAAAGCCACACCAAAGGTGCTGATAAAAAAGCTACGTTTGGGATCTACGCCCATTGTGCTCGCTGTTTCTTCACCAAAGGTGAGTAAATCTAAGTATCGGCGAGTGTGGTATAAACAGAAAACTCCCGCCAGAACAATCGGGAGTGAAATAAGCAAGGTATCTAATTTTGCCCACATCAATGAGCCTTGTAGCCAACGATAAAGTTCAGCTAATGCCCACGGGCTTTCCGCGTTGGAAAGTAGTAATGCAATTGCAGAACTAAGCAACATATTGACCGCTAAACCACTTAGAATCATCATCGTAGTGCCGTAGTTTTTAGCGATCAAATACACGATAAAAAAGCTTAAAAGCGCGCCAATTACTCCTCCGGCTAAGAGCAGTGAAAATGGCACGGCAAAATAATAGAGGATAAATACACTAGCCGCTGTTGCGCCAGAACTACTGCCAAGTAAGCCTGGACTCGCTAATGGGTTTTGGAAAATGCCTTGCATCGCATTGCCGGCAATCGCTAGGCTAGCACCCGTTAATAAAGCTAAACCAATACGTGGGAAACGAATATCCCACAGCACCATCGAACGCATATCAGTGAGCACACCATCCGCATTTTTAAGATGCGCGAAATCACCGAGCTGATGATAAACTGCAAATCCGCTAATCAACAGCAACGCGAAGAAAAGTGCGGTATTTAATTTTAGTGTTTTGGTCAATGATCAATTTCCTATGTAATCCAAATATCATTTGTTAATTTGATTTTGTCAAATCTCCCCTAACCCCTCTTTGCTAAAGAGGGGGATTAGAGTGTAGGGACTTATAATTCTGATGGTTTATTCTAATCATTTATACATAAAGACATATAAATATGTCATCTAGAGTTAATTTAATAATGGAATTCCCCTCTTTAGCAAAGAGGGGTTAGGGGAGATTTGTCAGCTACATTATTTTAACTGCTCATAAATCTTCTCCGCCCCTTGCCACACGCCGTGATCGAAGCAATAGGTATATTTCATCGGGATGCTGACAAGCGGTTGGTTTTTGAAAAAATCTTGCAACATAGGGTGGTGCAGTAATTCGGCTTGTGCATTGTAACCTTGTTTGTCAGTCAGAGAAATCAGTACATTCGGTTGGCTTAAAATCACTTTTTCTAATGAGAAATTTTGTGCGGTAAGTGGTGTTTTTAGTGGCGTTAATCCGAGTAAACTTAACAGCACGGGATATTGCGGATAATAACTCTCTACTACGCCCGTTTCCGACAAAATCAGTGTATCAGTAAGCGGTCGATTTAAGTGAAAGTTTTGCGATTTGAGTTTTGTTACTAAATCAGCCGCTTTTTGCTCATTACCCAGTTGTTTGCCTAAGTCTAGAATCAACGTAAATAATTCATCTGGCGTTTGTGGGCTGTCGTTAATGGGAATAATCTTCACATTGAGTTTTTTCAGCTCTGCGACTAATTGTGGATAAAAGGTTTCGTTAATCAGAATCGTTTTATCCAAATAGGGCAATAATTCCGTTAATTGCGGTTCTAGTACAGGTTTGTCGGTATTAATTTTATCCAACATCATCAACGGATTTTTTGAATAAGGTGACTGTGCAGCAATTTGTGAAGGCTCAGCCAGTTCAATAAGTAATCTGTCACTGCAAAGCGTAAGCGAGACAAATTGTTCCGAAGCCTGAGCGGTAAACGGAAGGAAAAGTGCGGTTAAAATTAAGCGAGTTTTTTGCATATAGATAATGATACGCTACGCCATCAAGAATGTAAAAAGGCGTGCTAAGCACGCCCTTGTTAGTAGGTAATAATTAGAACGATCCTTTCAACCCAACGTAAACATTACGTCCTTCTTGGCCATAGCCAAGTACGTTTTCATATTTTTTATTGAATACGTTGTTAAGATTTGCATAAATCGTCAAGCTATCCGCCACTTTATAGTTCACGCCTAAGTTTGCCAAGGTGTAAGATGGCAATTTCACTTTATACGTGCTGTAGGTCGGTGAATAGTAGGTATCCATGCGTTTGCCTGTGTAAGACACATTTACATCCGCACCTAATTTTTCAGTGATTTGGTATGCTAAGCCCGCGTTCGCCAAATGTTTTGGACGACGTGCCAATTCAGCGCCTTTGCTATCTCGGGTTTGCGTGTAGGTGTAGTTAGCATAAGCAGTTAATGCATCGGTGATTTTACCGTTGTAAGCCACTTCAACACCTTTCACTTTGCTCTTACCTTCAAGGTTTACCGCACGGCTTGCATAGGTGGTAAAGTTGATCACTTCGCTGCTAATCGCATTTTTCACGTTGCGAGCGAAATAAGTCACATCAAGGCTGTGGCGGTTGTCATGAGTTTCAAATAAGAAGCCAACATCGCCACCTAAACTTTTCTCTGGTTGTAAATTCGGGTTGCCGATATAGCGCGCGTTGTAACCGTAATATTCAGTGATTGTTGGGTTTTGAATCGCTGAACCGAAGCTTGCATGCGCTTTCACGTTATTGTGCAAGCGGTAAGCGCCTGCGATACGGCCCGTCCATGAGTTTTCATATTCAGAGCTGTCAGTGTAACGACCACTAATATTTAAACTATGATCTGCATCGTGCAATAAGCGATATTCTGCCGCTAAGCTTTTCTCAACAAGTTTTTTATTGCCTGCATTGTTGAAATAAGATGAGTTGAAATCTGTTTTTGATAGTCAGTCAAGAAGCTTAAACCTTGCGTGAGAGTGCCTTCACGATCGAAATTGACATCTAATTGATAGTTTGCGTTGAGTTTTTTCGCATCGTAAGCCGATGTATAGCCAACGGTATTGCTGTCAGTTTTGAGATGGCTTACACCAACCTTATGTTTAAGCAATTCATCATCGCTACCCAAGAAACCACTTAATTTGAACAAGGTGTCACGTGTGCGAGTGTAGTGGCCTTTTTCATCTGTTGCACTGTTATCAAAGTTAGCAGTTTGGCTGCTGTGAGAGGTTAAGAAATCAAAACCTTTTTGGTTATCGTCATAGCCGAAACGAAGAGAAGCATTATCACGGTGGAATTTATCGCGTTCGCTTGAACCACCGGTACTTACCGCTGTGCCATCTTGCGCAGTGTAGTTAAAGCGGTTTTTGCTGAGTGCTGAAATGCCTTTGGTATGGTGGCTGTCACCGTGTAAAGCGTAATAGAAACCATTATTTGAGCCTGAAAGGGTTAATGAACCATCTACTGTACGATTAGAGCCTGTGCCGAAATCGTAATCGACGTTGAAGGTTTTACCTTTTTCTAAGCCTTTCTTCGTGGTGATATAAATCACACCACCCATCGCATCACTTCCCCAAAGAGCGGATTGCTCCCCGCGCAATACTTCGATGCGGTCAATATTGCTTAATGCTAAGCCACCGAAATCAAAGCCATAACCAGAAACTGGGTTCACTTTCACGCCATCAATAATCACTGCAGTGTGGTTTGCATCCGCACCACGTAAGAATACATTAGTTAATGTGCCACGACCGCCTGAAGTACTCACGGCTAAACTCGGTACCGTTTTCAATACGTCACTGACATAAGTCGCACCACGTTGTGCAAAATCTTTTTCAGTTAAAACAGTAACAGATGAGGCGGTTTGATGAAGGCTAGTTGGCGTGGCTGATGCAGAATAGACGTTAATCACATCTAATTTCGCCACGTCTTCAGCAGCCGCTAATGCCGGAATCGCTAATAAAATCGCTGAAGTAATCACATTTTTTTCATTGTGTAGAATCCTTAGGATAAAAGTCTGTATAAAAACGCCAGCAGTTTACACATTTGAGGCTTGGCAAGCAAATCTATGATGATGAAAATAACTCATCATCAAAATGAATGAAATTTAAGGTAAATAAAAAATTTAAGGATTTTTCTGACCGCACTTTTTCGCCTTTATCCGCCTTATAGTTTCAAGTATAATGCCTGTATTTTTCATCACATTGTTATTAAAAAAATTATGAGTACAAAATTCAACGTAAAAACATTCCAAGGCATGATTTTAGCCTTGCAAGAATATTGGGCAAATCAAGGCTGCACCATTGTGCAACCTTTTGATATGGAAGTGGGCGCAGGGACCTCTCACCCAATGACCGCATTACGTGCGTTAGGCCCAGAGCCGATGGCATTCGCTTATGTGCAACCTTCACGTCGTCCGACCGATGGTCGTTATGGCGAAAACCCAAACCGTTTACAACATTACTATCAATTCCAAGCGGTGATTAAACCGTCTCCAGATAATATTCAAGAACTCTATTTAGGTTCTCTTGAAATGCTTGGTTTCGATCCGACCAAAAACGACATCCGTTTCGTGGAAGATAACTGGGAAAACCCAACCTTAGGGGCTTGGGGTTTAGGCTGGGAAGTGTGGTTAAACGGCATGGAAGTGACTCAATTTACCTATTTCCAACAAGTGGGCGGCTTAGAATGTAAACCCGTAACAGGTGAAGTAACTTACGGTTTAGAGCGTTTAGCCATGTACATTCAAGGTGTGGATTCGGTGTATGACTTAGTTTGGTCTGATGGCCCGCTTGGCAAAACCACTTACGGTGATGTGTTCCATCAAAACGAAGTGGAACAATCAACTTACAACTTTGAATACGCCGATACCGATTTCTTATTCTACTGTTTCGATCAATACGAAAAAGAAGCGAAAAGCTTATTGGAATTAGAGCGTCCATTACCATTACCGGCTTACGAGCGTATCTTAAAAGCGGCACATAGCTTCAACTTGTTAGATGCACGTAAAGCGATTTCGGTAACCGAGCGTCAACGTTACATTTTACGTATTCGTGCATTAACTAAAGGTGTGGCGGAAGCATACTATGCGAGCCGTGAAGCCTTAGGTTTTCCAGGCTGTAAAAAATAGGCAAAAAAACAACCGCACTTTAAGCATCAACCCAACGATATAAGGATAAAATAATGAAAGATTTTCAATACCCCGACGATATCTACACGGAACCAGAAATTGATCCTAATACGCTCGCGAATTTAGGCCCATTGGCTAGATTAGCGGGTGTTTGGGAAGGTAAGCGTGGTGTGGATATCAACCCGAAAGCGGAAGGGCCAGAAAAAGATCCTTATATCGAGCGTTACGAAGCCCATCCAACTGATGGTCAAACCAATGGTCCGCAACTCTATTATGGATTACGTTATCACACCCATATTGTAGAGCCAGGCGAAGTAGAGACCTTCCATGATCAAGTCGGTTACTGGTTATGGGAACCTGAAACAGGCAATATTTTATTAACAGGTAGCATTCCACGCGGCCAAACGTTTATTGCGGTCGGTAATGCACCGGCGGATGCGAAAGAATTCACCGTAAAAGCGGTACGTGGTTCACTAACAAGCGGCATTATTTCGAATCCGTTCTTAGAGCGTTCATTTACCACGGAAAGTTTTGAAATGACGGTGAAATTTCATGATGATGGCACTTGGTCATACGATCAAATCACAACCATGATTATCCCAAATTATGATGCACCATTTGAACATCGTGATCGTAACCGCTTAACCAAAATTGGCGAACCGAAATTGAACCCAACTGCGGCAGCAGAACAAGAAGGTGAATAATGAAACCCATTCTTTATTATGCGGCAGATTGCCCAGATACAGCGCCATTTGTCGCAGAGTTAAAACGCTTAGGCGTGGATTATGAGGCGGTGGAAGTATTATCTTCCATTCCAAACTTGAAACAATGGTTGCGTTTGCGTGATCGTCACGCCGCATTTGATGATGCAAAAGCACAAGGCTATGCAGGCTTTCCGGCATTATTGTTAGATGATGATCGTGTTATTTTAGATGAAGCCAAATTAAAAGAGATTTTTTAAAGTAATGAAGAAAGTCAGTTTTTTGCAATTTTTATTTAGAATTGGTGATGACTATTTAATGTTTTTGCGAAATTTAACACCCGCTGTGTTGTTTTTATCACTCGCGTTATTTATGTATTCTGAGCTGAATTGGACACATTGGGCGTGGAGTAATGTGCTAGTGCTGTTTTTAAGTTTGGCTTCAGGATTTATTGCACTCAGCGTCATGGCAATAAATACAGTCGCTTTTGTACGTGAGATGCTGAAAACTTTAAGAACACTAAGCGGAGAGAGCGAACTTGATGAAAATATTGGTACGCTCGCATTATTTAAAATGCTCTGGGTGGAGAGCAACAGTAAACAACTAATCTTTTTTGCAGTAGTCAATATTGTTGCAGTATTTATGGTGTTAGTTTACGGCACCAAATATGCCTTGAATTTTTATAGCTCAATTTCAACATTAAATGATTAGGTATCGAATATGAAAAAAATAATCCTAAAATTCACCGCACTTTTGCTTGGCTCAGTTTTAGCAAGTAGTGCGTTTGCAACAGAAAATGGTCAAACTTCCTCAAGTTCTGATTATGAATTAGAGAAAGTATTGATTTTCAGCCGACACGGATTGCGTTCACCAGTGGAAAAAGATCCGCAAGAAATGGCGAAATATTCCCCTTATGAATGGGCAAAATGGAATGTACCATCTGGCTATCTCACTGCAAAAGGGACGGTGCTAGAAACCTATTTCGGACAATATTTAGGTCAGTGGCTTTCGGATAAAGGGTTATTAACAACTGAACGTTGTGCATCAGGTGAAGGCATTTTCGCTTATGCGAATGGTGTGCAACGCACCATTGCAACAGGTCAGGCGATTGTTTCTGGTGCATTTGCGGGCTGTAATGTACAACTGCAACATCACGGTAAAATTGGTTCAGAAAAAGATCCGATTTTTAATACACAAGCGCATAATCCAAGCAAAGCCTTGATTGAATCTGCAAAAAATAACGTTGATTTAACCGCTTTACAGCAAAAATTAGCGCCAAATTATGCGTTATTAAGTGAAATTATCGATTACAAAAACTCACCAAACTGCTTGCAAAAAGGCGAGTGTGATTTAGGTGGAAAAGTCGGTGAATACAGTATTAAAGACGGTAAGTCGGTAAAAATTACGGGTTCTATCAGCACCGGAAAGAAAATTGTCAGTGCGTTATTGCTCGCACATTATGTGGGTAAGCCTGATTCAGAAATCGCAAACGGTCGTGTGAATAGCCAAGACAAATGGCGTGCAATTAATGAAATTAAAAACGAATATTACCGCACTTTATTTAAAAACAACGAAACGTTAGCACAAAATGCATCATATCCGTTATTGGCATTTATTCAGCAACAGCTAAATAGTGAAAACAAAATTAGCTTATTGGTTGGGCACGATTCTAATATCGTCGCTCTGCTGGCAGCACTAGGTGTTGAACCTTATGAATTGAATGATTCATTGGAAAATATCCCAATCGGTGGCAAGTTGCTATTTGAAGTGTGGAAACACAAACCAAGTGGTAAGCTCAAATTTAAGTTGGATTATGTGTATCAAACCACCGAACAGCTGATTAACATTACGCCATTAAGTTTAGCGACACCACCAAACCAAACAGCATTAACCCTCAAAGGCTGTAAAAAAGATGAAAATGGCTTTTGTGATTACGAGCGTTTTCAAGAGGTGTTGAGGGAGAGTATTGAAAACGGTAACATATCAGGAAGTAAATAATTCTGATATTCATATCGCGGAGTATATGATGATGTTGCCAGGAAAAGAAGGATTGGAGCAATGATTGCATTTTGCGGTGGAAAGGGAGATTTTTAACAAAACATTTTTTTTCAACATTTTAGACACTCAGCGTCTCAAATATTGAAAATATGAATAAAATATAGGGTGTGTGAAACAAAGTTTCACGCACGATCAAATATCCCATCTTCGTGTGTGAATTCAACTAATTCGTGCATGATACTTATATCTAAAGGAAAATTATGTTTGATTTAGAATCTAAAGAAAAAATACAATACGCTTTTATCTTAGTAACTGTAACTACGATTGCTATCTTTGTTTCAACAGCTATAAATTTAGACTGGTTATTTGGGCTAGCAGGATCAGCCGTATTTATATATTCCATATATTCCTTATTTATTAAGGATTGGAGTTTTATTTTAAGTTTAGTTCTTCCACTCATTATATCTTCATTCTTAGAAAAATTTTTAGAAAATGATTTTATATATACTTTTTTAGATAATAGTGATATAGGTTATCGTAGTTTTCATAATTTTACTATCGTATTGCCTACAATTTGGATATGGTTTATATCCTATAAATGGATCTTGAAAAAGAAAGCTGACCAGATAGAATCTAAAAAGGCATTGGAAATACTAGATAAAGTATTGATAAATAAGGTTGCAAACTCAAAAGGTAAAGTTGAAAAAATTTATATCGATCTAGAACCTAAATATGAAAGAGCTTTTTATGAAGTTGCGCCAAATTTATTTATTGGTATGACAAAACTTATAGATAATATAATAGTAAATACAAAAGAACCGGGATTCTATGGATATGAATATGCGGTGAGAATATTTCGTATAGGTAATGAAGAAAAATTTAGTTGGTATTTAAATCGATAAATTAAAATACTAATTCTATTACTAAAGTGCAATCTTGTTGCACCCTACCAGAGAGACAAAAATGACAACCCAAAACTTCCTTGTGGAAATCGGCACAGAAGAGCTGCCACCAAAAGCTCTTAAAACCTTGGCAACCTCTTTTGCGGATAACGTTGAGGCGGAATTAAACCAAGCAGGTTTAACTTTTGACAAAATTGAATGGTTTGCGGCGCCGCGTCGTTTGGCGGTGAAAGTGTTGAACTTAGCCACACAACAGCCAAGCCAGGAAATCGAAAAACGTGGGCCAGCAGTGTCAGCAGCCTTTGATGCGGAAGGTAAACCAACTAAAGCGGCAGAAGGCTGGGCGCGAGGTTGTGGCATTACCGTTGAGCAAGCAGAACGCATTGCGACTGATAAAGGTGAATGGCTTGTTCATCGTGCAAAAATTGAAGGTCAGCCGACTAAAAACTTGCTTAGCGGCATAGTGGCCAATGCGTTGGCGAAATTGCCAATTCCCAAACCAATGCGTTGGGCAGATAAAACCGTGCAATTTATCCGTCCGGTCCATACTGTGACCATGCTGCTAGGTGATGAGTTAATCGAAGGCGAAATTTTAGGTGTGGCAAGCGCACGCACCATTCGCGGTCACCGTTTCTTAGGCGAGAAAGAATTTGAAATTCAACATGCAGACCAATACCCGCAATTATTGCGTGAAAAAGGTTCTGTAGTTGCAGACTTCAACGAGCGTAAAGCCGAAATTTTGGCAAAATCTCAAGCAAAAGCGACCGCACTTGGCGGCGTGGCTGATATTGAGGAAAGTTTGCTTGAAGAAGTCACTTCCTTGGTGGAATATCCAAATGTATTAGCGGCAAAATTTGAAGAACGTTTCTTAGCGGTGCCTGCGGAAGCTTTGGTTTACACCATGAAAGGCGACCAAAAATATTTCCCGATTTATGATAAAGACGGCAAATTATTACCGCACTTTATTTTTGTCTCGAACATCAACCCTGAAGATCCAACCGCGATTATCGAAGGGAACGAAAAAGTGGTTCGTCCGCGTTTAACCGATGCGGAATTCTTCTTCAAAACCGACTTAAAACAAAAACTGGTTGATCGTTTACCACGCTTAGAAACCGTGTTATTCCAACAACAACTGGGTACATTAAAAGACAAAACAGACCGTATTGAGCAACTTGCAGGCGAAATTGCAAAACAAATCGGTGCAGATGAAGCGAAAGCAAAACGTGCGGGTTTACTGTCAAAATGTGACTTGATGACCAACATGGTATTCGAATTCACCGATACTCAAGGCGTAATGGGTATGCATTACGCTCGTCATGACGGTGAAGATGAAGAAGTCGCAGTCGCATTAAATGAGCAATATATGCCACGCTTTGCGGGGGATGAATTACCAAAATCTTTGGTGGCAAGTTCGGTCGCTTTAGCGGATAAATTTGACACCTTGACGGGTATCTTTGGTATCGGGCAAGCGCCGAAAGGCAGTGCAGACCCGTTCGCATTACGTCGTGCGGCATTAGGTGCGTTACGTATTATCGTAGAGAATAACTTGCCGCTGGATTTAGAAGATTTAGTGAAAAAATCAGCCGCACTTTTCGGTGATAAACTCACCAATCAAAATGTGGTTGCTGATGTAGTGGACTTTATACTTGGTCGTTTCCGTGCATGGTATCAAGATGAAGGCATTGCAGTGGATGTGATTCAAGCGGTATTGGCGCGTCGTCCAACTCGTCCTGCTGATTTTGATGCGCGCGTGCGTGCGGTTTCACACTTCCGTACTTTAGATTCAGCAGAAGCTCTAGCGGCAGCAAATAAACGTGTAAGCAATATCTTAGCCAAAGCGGATGCTGCAATTGGCGAGATTAATTTGACCGCTTGTGTAGAGCCAGCAGAAAAAGCCCTTGCTGAAGCGGTACTTGCATTACGCACTGAAGTACAACCGCTTATCGCACAAGGCGATTATACCGCAGTATTAGATAAATTAGCGAACTTACGCGCACCAGTAGACAGTTTCTTTGATAACGTAATGGTAAATGCTGAAGATCCAACATTACGCCAAAACCGCTTAGCGATTTTAAATACGTTACAAGACTTGTTCTTACAAGTGGCGGATATTTCGGTATTGCAATAATCTTAAATAGCCCCTTTATGGGGCTTTTTATTATCAAGTGAATAGAATCTATGAAAGGATTTGTTATTTATTTGCCAAGTCAGAAAACTGAACTTGCTCATTTCTTGGCTCAAGCAGATGGCTGTGATTACACGGCTGTTGTTTCTGTTTCATCTGAGTTGGTATCTCAACTTGGTGGTGAAACCGTATTTAATTTGTCAAAAGCCAAAGCAATTTTACATCGGGAAGTCACGGTAGATGAAATCGCTAATACGCTTTCACATATTGAATGTTGGCGGAAAATAGCGGTAGATGAAACGATTGCTGATAATGAATTTGCGATTGTTGCGGAAGCAGATTTACAGCTATCGCCAAATTACTTTGGTGCATTGCAAGAATATGTGAATTGTTATCTAGCAGGTTCTCAATATCAGCTTGCGTTACTAGAATGTTCACGTCAGCATGAGTTTTGGGATGATAAGATTTATCAAGGAGAAGGGCGGATTAATTCGGCACTTTTTCGACGGATAGAACATTACAATCTTGCGTATTGTCAGATGTATTTGATTCGTAAGGCTTTCATTAAGCAAATGTTGAATAAATTGAAGAGTGAGAAACCTTATTGGTTGGCTCATCGATTAGGTGATTTTTGTGATATTGATGTTCTAATTCAAACATTACCTCTTATTGCTCAGGCAAATCATAAAGTTTTACCACGTCAAATAAAGGTGAAATCCGTAGATGAAACCTTGGATTTTATGTTGCAAAACCCTTGCTCAGTGATTCGTTTTGGTGATGGTGAATTTATCCTGATTAAAGGGAATTGGATTGTTTACCAAGATTATGATCCAAAATTGGCGGCAGAGTTAGAAAATATTTTACGCATGGAAAGCAATGAAAATCGATTGATTTGTTTACCACCGATGTTTGACTCACTTTCACCTTATATTGATTCAACGAAAAGCTATTGGCGAACTCATTTAAATAATCATTCTCTTTATTATGAGAATGTATGTACTGCGAGTGAGTATGGGAATACTTTCCTCTCTCGTCCTTATATCGATTGGCAAGATAAAAGCCAGTCTGCTCGTTGGTTCGAGAAATTAAAACAGCTTTGGCAAGATAAAGATTTATTGATTGTTGAAGGAGAGACTTCGCGTTCAGGAGTGGGAAATGATTTATTTGATAATGCTCATTCTATTAAGCGAATTATTTGCCCTGCCAGAGATGCATATGCTTACATTGAACAAATTCAGCAAGCAATCATTCAGCATGCAGAAAATCGCCTCATATTGCTTATGCTTGGACCAACGGCAAAAGTGTTAGCCTATAATTTATCCGAATTAGGTTATCGTGCCATTGATATTGGTCATATTGATTCGGAATATGAATGGTTTAAAATGGGCGCGACAGAAAAAGTCAGATTTACTCATAAACATACCGCTGATTTTAATGAAGATGGAATTAAGCTAGAGGATGATGCCGTTTATGAGCAGCAAATAATCTGTCGGATTTAAAAATAGAATAGTCAGACTAAAAAAGGATGGTCAATTTTCCAACGACCATCCTTTTGTATATAGACTTCAAATGATTATTTCTCTATAATCAACCGCACCTTCCCCCCTTAGCTCAGTCGGTTAGAGCAGGCGACTCATAATCGCTTGGTCACTGGTTCAAGTCCGGTAGGGGGGACCATTCATAGAGATCGCATTAGGCGGTCCTTTTTATTGCCTTTCTCTAACGCGTTTTAGGCGTTATATCCCTTCAACAATTCAGTCCAATTTTCTTCATTAAATTGAATATTCATTCTGCCGACTTCTTTGACAAAAGAGCGGTGTAATCTTTCCAGGTTGCCTTGTTTCCAAGAATCTCCTGATTTTTGACCGCACTTATCGAAATCAATGAGCCAACATTTTTGTTCATTTTCGAGTTGTTGCACGAGAATATTATGAGCATTGAGATCCGTATGGCAAATTTGCAAATCATGCAACTGACGAATTAATTTACCAATGGCTTGCCAGATGTCATTCGATAGTTGTTGAATTTGTAAAAGTGCGGTCAGATCTTGGGCATTTTCGATCTTTTCTATCAAGATATCCGCTTGGTAACAAATCCCTAATTTGCCTTTTTTAACACGAGCAGCAATCGGTTTAGGTACGGCAACGCCTGCTTGATGGAGTTGATTTAACAGCTGAAATTCCGCCAAGCTGCGAGTTTCACTCAATGATTGAAAACGATAGCGATCTTTGTTGAATTTTCCCCATAAACCGCCTCGATAATAGTGACGAAGGGCAGTATTTACCCCAAACAGATCTTTTGTATTCAGGAAGTAGGTTGTACCACGTCCTTTGGCTGAGCCGGTAATACGTTGTTGTTTTTCCCAAAAAGCCGATTCAAAAAATGAAGCGGGTTCAGTTGGTTTTTCCGTGAGATTAAAAAGAAAGAATTGATTATCTTGTTGGAATTCAAGCATTTTAGTTGAACCGAATTATAGAAAATGCCCTCATTCTACTTTAAATACGCTGATTTTCTAGCATTACAAGCTTTTCATCTTATTTTATGTCAAAGTTGTGAAGCAGATCACATAAGTAGTGAGATATCTGTATTTTGTTAATTCGTAAAATTTTCGCAGAATTTTACCGCTTGCAGTGTGATTTTATGTTATAAAATGAATAGAAGTGAAAAGCACTGTTTTACATATTTATTTTGTTAGGTTACACTTTTTCCAGAAATTATTTTGATGACTCTCTATTTAATATGAGGAAATTAGCTATGAAAAAACCTCTATTTACTGTTTTAGCGCTTTTTTGTATTGGTTCTGCTACGGCGTATATTCGTTCAACAATAGAGAATCAGACTTTTCATCCTAACGGTAATATAAAATCGGAGGTGGTTGAAATAAATGGCGTCAAAACGACTAAATATTATGATGAATCAGGAACACTTATCTCGCAAGGCGAATTAAAAAATGGCGTAGAGCAAGGAATGTGGAAATATTTTGATAAAGATGGTAACGTTATCTTTACTAAGCACTATGTGAAAGGGCATATTGTTGCGGAAGGATTAGGTCCTAAAAAGTAGCAATCTAGATAAATAAAAGGGCGAATTAAATAAATTCGCCCTTTGTTTTCATTAAATTATTTTTGGTTAATAGACGGAAATTAAATGCGCGAGGAATTCAAATGTCCCATTCTCCACTTTTTACTTCACCTCCTAAATCACTTTGTATTTTGCGTTTGTCTGCGGTGGGTGATGTTTGTCATACACTTGCTGTGGTGCAGCATATTCAACGTTATTGGCCGCAAACGAAATTAACGTGGATTGTGGGTAAAACAGAAATGGGTCTACTTTCCGGTATTGAAGGCGTGGAACTGGTTCCTTACGATAAAAAGAGCGGTTGGAAAGGCGTATGGAATTTATGGATGTTTTTGAAAAATAATCAATTTGATGCGCTTTTGAATATGCAGACGGCATTTCGTGCTTCTATTATCTCTCTTGGTATTCAAGCGAAATATAAAATTGGGTTTGGCAAAAAACGTTCTCGAGAAGGGCAGTGGTTGTTTGTGAATCGTCGAGTTCAAGATCCCGACACCCCTCATGTACTAGATGGTTTTATGGCTTTTGCAGATTATCTTGGTGTACCACTGGCAGAGATACTTTCTTGGCACTTGGCAATTTCTGATTCAGATCGAGAATATGCCAAACAGTTTCTTGAGCCAACGCGTAAAAATCTGATTATTTCTCCTTGCTCTAGTAAAGCCGAGAAAGATTGGGTGGTGGAGCGTTATGCGGAAGTGGCAAATCTTGCTCATCAACATCATGTGAATGTGATTTTTTGTAGCTCGCCGGCAAAACGCGAATTAGAAATGGTGAAAAAAATTATCGCACTTTGTGATTTTGAACCGGTTGATGCCTCAGGAAAAACCAGTTTGAAACAACTTGCTGCATTAATTCATCAAGCAAATTTAGTCATCTCGCCCGATTCAGGCCCAGCCCATATTGCTACTACTCAAGGTACGCCAGTGATTGGATTGTATGCTTATCATAATCCGTTACGTACCGCACCTTATTATAATCTGGATAATGTAGTGTCGGTATATGAAGAAAATGTGCAAAAAGAACAAGGAAAACCTTCAAGTGAATTGCCTTGGGCAACCAAATTAAAAGGTAAAAATTTAATGGCTGAAATTCAGGTAGAGCAAGTGGTCGCTCAGATGAGAGCATTGAATTTATTTTAAAGTGCGGTCAATTTTAGAGATAAAAAAAGCCCTCAAATGAGGGCTAAAAGAATCATAAAGTTCCTAGCGAATTATTCGCCTTTTTGTGCGTTGTAAGCTTCTAATGCACGAAGAGAGTAGGTGTAAGCTGCACCAGCATTTAATGCGATAGACATCGCTAATGCTGCTGCCACTTCTTCTTCAGTTGCACCTGCTTTCACCGCTTCATCAGCGTGCACACCAATGCAGCTTTCACAACGAGTTGTTACGGCAACTGCTAATGCAATTAATTCACGGGTTTTGGCATCTAATACGTTACCTTCTGCTGCAGCCGCACCTAATGCGCCGTAAGCTTGTAACATTTTAGGGTATTTTTTACCTAATGCACCGAATGATTTTTTAACGTGTGCTACATCATTTTTCCAATCTGCAAACATGGTTTTTCTCCTTAAATTTAGTACAAATTTCGAGAGGAATTATAAGCAGATTAGCGTATGATACTTGTCAAATTGTCTTAACTTTTAGACGGAAAATCTCACAATGGATTATTTAGATAAATTAACTCAGCTGGCGCAAGTGCGTGGGGAAATTAATATTCGTTGCTTGTTTCAAGGGGATTGGCAAGTTGAACATCAGCCTGATGTGGCGGAGTATCAAGGTTTATTTCATTTAATCGAGCAAGGTGAGTGCTGGGTAACCTTTGCAGAAAAACAGTTTCATTTGAAAAAAGGTGATCTCTTTTTTCTCCCTCAAAATCGACCGCACTTTTTGGGCAGTTCTCAACAAAAAAAAGAGAATAGCCTACAGAGAGCGCAATCAAATGCACTTTTTAATGTCCATCAAATAGGTGCAGGTACGCCCGATCTGAAGATGTTTTGTGGAACGTTTTATTATCAAAAACCGTCATTATTGATTAATTCATTACCAGACTATTTGCATCTTTCGCTACAAAATACGCCTGTACAGCCCTTGGTTTCACTTTTTTTACAAGAAGCCGAGAAACCGGAGCAAGGCACAAAATCGGTGATTGATGCATTATCAAACGTATTGTTTATTTATATTTTGCGTCATGCTCAGCAAATAGGTTTGCTCAATCAAGGCTTATTAGCCGCGTTGCAGGATAAAAGGCTGAATCAAGTCCTTGAAAAAATCCTGTTTTCACCTCAATTAGATTGGAATATTGAGCAATTAGCAGAGTTGGCATCCATGTCTCGTGCGACCTTTATGCGGATCTTTCAACAGCAATTAGGGATGCCTCCAGGAAAATTTCTCACACAAGTGCGGTTAGAAATGGCGGCTGTTTTATTGAAAAATACGCAAAAGACTATTTTAGCGATTGCCCTTGAAGTGGGGTATCAATCAGAAGCACATTTTAGTAAGGCGTTTAAAGCAATTTATGGGCTTTCACCGAGCCAATTTCGCAAAAACTAGCCCATCGTTTAAAACTTGCGTTATAATGACCGCACTTTAGGCGGCTCTGTCGCCTTTAATTTTTTAAGGTATTGTTATGTTTAATAAAATATTTTCATGGTTTGAAAACCGTTTAAATCCTTATCCGGAAAGTAATCCAACGACGCCTGAAAAAGGCTTGTTCCGTTTTATTTGGTCAAGCATTGACGGCATGAAAGGCTGGATCTTTTTACTTGCGGTATTGACGGTCGGTACCGGTGTGATGGAAGCCTTACTTTTCCAATTTATGGGATTATTGGTGGATTGGCTGGGTGCTTATTCACCAACTACACTTTGGCAAGAAAAAGGGCACTTGCTTGCTGGCATGGCTGCCTTACTTATTTTCAGTATTGTATGGTCATTTGTTGGCGTGAATGTGCGCTTACAAACGCTGCAAGGGGTGTTTCCAATGCGTTTGCGTTGGAATTTCCACCGTTTGATGCTGGGACAAAGCTTAAGTTTCTACCAAGATGAATTTGCAGGTCGTGTATCGGCAAAAGTGATGCAAACTGCCCTTGCGGTACGTGATACGGTGATGACCATAGCAGATATGTTAGTGTATGTTGCCGTATATTTTATTACTTCTGGCTTAGTGCTTGCGGCTTTAGATACCTGGTTTTTAGTGCCGTTTTTCTTATGGATTGTGGCATTTGTGACTATTTTACGTCTGCTTATTCCTCGTTTAGCCAAAACCGCACAACGACAAGCTGATGCGCGCTCTTTAATGACAGGACGTATTACGGATGCTTACTCAAATATTGCAACGGTGAAACTATTTTCACATGATGCGAGAGAAGCGAATTATGCAAAACGTTCCATGGAAGAATTTATGGTCACCGTGCATGCACAGATGCGTTTGGCGAGTTCATTAGATACCTTAACTTACGCAACCAATATTTTCTTAACGTTAAGCACCGCGATTTTAGGCGTGGTGTTGTGGCAAAACGGCCAAGTCGGTGTGGGAGCAGTGGCTACAGCAACTGCGATGGCATTACGTGTAAATGGTCTTTCTCGTTGGATTATGTGGGAATCAGCGCGTTTATTTGAAAATATCGGGACAGTGAATGATGGTATGGCAACGCTAACCAAACCGCATACTATTGTTGATAAGCCAAATTGTGTTCCATTAGAAGTAAAACAAGGTGATATCAAATTTAACAATGTTTCGTTTGCCTATGATCCAAATAAACCGTTGCTTAACCATTTTAATCTCACCATCAAACCGGGTGAAAAAGTGGGCTTAATTGGTCGTTCTGGTGCAGGTAAATCAACCATTGTGAATTTACTTCTACGTTTCTACGAAGCGCAAGAAGGTTCAATTACCATTGATGGTCAAAATATTTTAGATGTAAGCCAAGAAAGCCTTCGTCGTCAGATTGGTCTTGTAACACAAGATACCTCGCTTTTACACCGCTCTGTTCGCGATAACATCATTTATGGTCGCCCAACCGCGACAGATGAAGAAATGATCAATGCGGCTAAACGTGCGGAAGCGGCAGATTTCATCCCTTATCTCAGCGATGCGCAAGGTAGAAAAGGCTATGATGCCCATGTTGGTGAACGCGGGGTGAAACTGTCGGGTGGACAACGCCAACGAATTGCGATTGCGCGTGTCATGTTAAAAGATGCACCAATTTTACTGTTGGATGAAGCGACCAGTGCACTAGACTCCGAAGTGGAAGTGGCGATTCAAGAAAGTCTCGACAAGATGATGGAAAATAAAACAGTTATTGCCATCGCTCACCGTTTATCCACTATTGCGGCAATGGATCGTTTAATTGTGTTAGATAAAGGACAAATTGTCGAGCAAGGGACTCACGCAGAGTTGCTCGAACAAAATGGCCTTTATGCTCGACTTTGGAAACACCAAAGTGGTGGCTTCTTGAGTGAGCATGCCGAGTAAAACACAGGAAAAAATGACCGCACTTTGCAAAGGTGTAAATCTTGAGAGAGTTTAGATAGAGATTGAACTTTTCTCATAATTAGTGCGAATTTCCTTTGACTATTTTATTGACAACAGGTAATATTCGCACCCTATGCAAAAGGTAAAACTACCCCTAACCGTTGATCCGGTTAAAGACGCTCAACAAAGAATTGATTATGATGGTTATTATACCGCTAGTCAGTTAGTGCGTTTAGCTGAATCTACGGGGAAAGTGCTCAGCGATGCACAGGTAACATTATCGTTTTATATTGATCCACAAAAATTAGTGGTGATGAAAGGGCAAGTACAAGTTGATGTCGAATTAGACTGTCAACGTTGTGGTGAACCATTCAAACAAACATTGGAGTGTCATTTTATGTATAGTCCAGTGGCTAATTGGGATCAGGCTGATGACTTGCCGGAAATTTATGAGCCAATCGAATTTAATGAGTTTGGTGAAATAGATTTACTTGGTGCAGTGGAAGACGAACTTATTTTAGCTCTACCGCTTGTTCCAATGCATTCATCTGAACACTGTGAAGTGTCCGCGCACGAACAGGTTTTTGGCGAATTGCCTGAAGAATTGGCAAAAAAACCGAACCCGTTCGCTGTATTAGCTAATTTAAAGCAAAAGTAAATTAAATTTAGGAGTATAGCCAATGGCTGTTCAACAAAACAAAAAATCTCGTTCACGTCGTGATATGCGTCGTTCACACGATGCATTAACTACTGCTGCAGTATCAGTGGATAAAGCAAGCGGTGAAACTCACTTACGCCACCACGTAACTGCTGACGGTTACTACCGTGGTCGCAAAGTGATCAATAAGTAATTTTACTTATAAGGTATTCACTTGAACCGTCTAACCTTAGCGTTAGATGTGATGGGCGGGGACATTGGTCCCCGTATTACTATCCCCGCATCTCTTTCAGCATTGGAAGCAGATCCAATGCTCTCTTTAGTGCTGTTTGGCGATAGCCAACAAATTTCCCCCTTACTGGAAAATGCACCTTCTTCTCTTTTAGAACGTATTCAAATTCATCATTGCACTAAGACGATTGATAACAATCAAGGTATTTCTCATGCATTGCGTCATAGCAAAGGCACGTCGATGCGTTTGGCTATTGAAATGGTTCAGAAAGGTGAGGCGCAAGGTTGTGTCAGCGCAGGGAATACGGGCGCATTGATGGGATTGTCAAAGGTACTTTTACAGCCTTTAGAGGGGATTCAACGCCCAGCGTTGGTATCCTTATTGCCGTCGATGACGGGTGATAAAACCGTGATGTTAGATTTAGGCGCAAACGTAGAATGTTCTGCTCAAAATCTTTATGAATTTGCCGTCATGGGCTCGATCTTTGCCGAAAACCGATTGAACTTAGTTTATCCACGCATTGCCTTACTCAATATTGGTGTGGAAGAAATTAAAGGACATCAATCCATTCGTGAAGCCGCGAATTTATTAGAAAAATCAACCGCACTTAATTATACCGGCTTTATTGAAGGTAACTTTTTATTAAATGGCGTGGCTGATGTGATCGTGAGTGATGGGTTTTCGGGAAATATTGCATTAAAAACCCTTGAAGGGGCAGCTAAGAATCTGTTATCTCTTCTGAAAGGAAAAGAAAAACAGCCTATTTTTAAATCATTTGCCAAATTTATTCTGCGTTTTTTCTTTAAGGATGCTTATCATCGCTTGAAACGCATTAACCCTGATGAATATAATGGGGCATCTTTACTCGGATTAACGGCTGTTGTGGTGAAAAGCCATGGCAGCGCAAATGTGGATGCATTTGCTCGTGCAATTGCGGATGCAGCTTTACAAGCTCGTTTGCAAATTCCACAAAAAATCTTGGCGGGTTTACAACGTTATTAATTAATAAGTTTTGATATTATGAATAGTAGAATTTTATCCACCGGTAGCTATTTGCCGAGCCATATTCGTACCAATGCGGATTTGGAAAAAATGGTTGATACTTCAGATGAATGGATCGTGACACGTTCAGGCATTCGTGAACGTCGTATTGCTGCAGCAGATGAAACCGTTGCAACAATGGGATATGAAGCAGCCAAAAAAGCACTTGAAATGGCCAATCTTGATCCTCAAGAAATTGAGTTGATCATCGTTGCAACAACCAGTGGTTCTCACGCTTATCCAAGTTCAGCTTGCCAAGTTCAAGGTTTATTAGGCATCGAAGACGCGATTTCTTTTGATTTAGCGGCGGCTTGTACCGGTTTTGTTTATGCTTTAGGCGTAGCGGATAAATTTATTCGTTCAGGTAGCGTGAAAAAAGCCCTTGTGATTGGTGCAGATCTTAACTCGCGTAAATTAGATGAAACCGATCGTAGCACTGTTGTGTTATTTGGCGATGGTGCCGGTGCGGTGATTTTAGAAGCATCAGAGCAAGAAGGCATTATTTCAACGCATTTACATGCGTCGCCAGATAACAATGCGGCATTACTACTTCCACAAGCTGAACGTGGCGTGGAGAAATCTGGCTATATTGAAATGCAAGGTAATGAAACCTTTAAATTAGCGGTGCGTGAGCTTTCTAATGTCGTGGAAGAAACCCTTTCTGCTAATAATCTCCAAAAAACAGATATCGACTGGCTTGTGCCACATCAAGCGAATTTACGTATTATCACGGCGACAGCGAAAAAATTAGAGATGGATATGTCGCAAGTCGTGGTCACACTTGATCGTACAGCCAATACCAGTGCGGCGACTGTGCCAACGGCTTTAGATGAAGCGGTGCGTGATGGCCGAATTCAACGCGGTCAATTGCTTTTACTCGAAGCTTTTGGCGGTGGTTGGACTTGGGGTTCAGCATTGGTGCGATTCTAATTAATTTGTTAGAATCCCAACAGAATTTTAAAAGTGCGGTTAAATTTGACCGCACTTTCAACATTTAAACGATGAAGAAATAGGAAGAAAACATGAAAAAATTCGCAATGGTTTTTCCAGGACAAGGTTCTCAAGCTGTTGGCATGTTAGCTGATCTTGCTAACGAATATCCGGTAGTCACTGAGACTTTTAAACAAGCATCTGAAGCGCTTGACTATGATTTATGGAACTTAGTTCAACAAGGTCCAGCAGAAGAACTAAATAAAACTTGGCAAACTCAGCCGGCATTATTAGCGGCATCCGTTGCGATCTTCCGTGTATGGCAAGAAAAATACCCTCAATTACAACCAAGCGTGATGGCTGGTCACAGTTTAGGTGAATATTCAGCATTAGTTTGTGCAGGTGTCATTGATTTTAAAGATGCGATTAAATTAGTCGAATTACGCGGTAAATTAATGCAGCAAGCGGTACCTGAAGGTACTGGTGCAATGTATGCGATTATTGGTTTAGACAATGAAGCGATTATCAATGCATGTAAACAAGCCGAGCAAGGTGAAGTAGTATCTGCAGTAAACTTTAACTCACCAGGGCAAGTAGTCATTGCGGGAGCGAAAGAAGCGGTAGAACGTGCGGCTGCATTATGTAAAGAAGCGGGCGCAAAACGTGCTTTACCATTAGCGGTAAGTGTTCCTTCACATTGCGCATTAATGAAACCGGCAGCAGAACAATTAGCCGTAACACTTGAAGGCATTATGCTTAATGCGCCCGCAACACCAGTATTAAACAACGTGGATGTTAAAGCGGAAACAGAAAGTGCTGAAATTCGTACCGCACTTATTCGTCAGTTATATAGCCCAGTTCGTTGGACTGAAACCGTTGAGAAAATGGCGCAAGATGGCGTAGAAGTTTTAGTTGAAATCGGCCCAGGTAAAGTCTTAAACGGTTTAACAAAACGTATCGTGGCAGAATTACAAGCAACATCAGTAAACGATGTGGCATCATTAGATGCTGTTGAAGCATTATTAGCATAAAAGGGGGATTAAAAATGCAAAATAAAATCGCATTAGTGACAGGTGCAACACGCGGAATTGGCCGCGCAATTGCAGAAGAATTAGCATCAAAAGGTGCATTTGTAATTGGTACCGCAACCTCTGAAAAAGGTGCTGATACAATTTCAGCTTACCTTGGCGATAAAGGTAAAGGTTTCGTATTAAATGTGGCAGACAAAGAAAGTATTGATGCCGTATTAGAACAAATTAAAGAACAATTTGGTGATATTGATATTCTCGTGAATAACGCAGGTATCACACGTGATAACTTATTAATGCGTATGAAAGATGAAGAATGGTTTGATATTATGCAAACCAACTTAACTTCTGTATTCCATCTTTCTAAAGCGATGTTACGTTCCATGATGAAAAAACGTTTCGGTCGTATCATTACTATTGGCTCGGTTGTGGGCTCAATGGGTAATCCGGGTCAATCTAACTACTGTGCCGCAAAAGCCGGCTTAATTGGTTTCTCTAAAGGTTTAGCGAAAGAAGTGGCATCACGTGGCATTACTGTAAACGTTGTGGCTCCAGGCTTCATCGCAACGGATATGACAGAAGTGCTTACTGAAGAACAAAAAGCGGGTATTCTTGGTAATGTTCCTGCTGGCCGTTTAGGTGAGCCAAAAGATATCGCAAAAGCAGTGGCATTTTTAGCTTCTGACGATGCGGCTTATATTACAGGTACGACATTGCATGTGAATGGCGGCTTATATATGAGCTAGCCCTTTAGGGGATATATATCTGGGATTTTGTCTATAAAATATAGCAAAGCCGTTTTGTTAATGATAAAATCCCAACTGCAATGTAACTTTTTCTCTGTATGTGTTTTTACATTGCCTGTTTTTTGTGGTGCGACCACCTAAGAAATAGTTGCAACTTTATCAAAAATGCATACACTAACCGCTCTTAAATGAGTTAAAACAACAATAGGAAAAACAAATGAGTATTGAAGAACGCGTGAAAAAAATCATCGTTGAACAATTAGGTGTTAAAGAAGAAGACGTAAAACCAGAAGCTTCTTTCGTTGAAGATTTAGGTGCGGACTCTTTAGATACAGTTGAATTAGTAATGGCTTTAGAAGAAGAATTCGATATCGAAATTCCTGATGAAGAAGCTGAAAAAATCACAACTGTTCAATCTGCGATTGACTACGTTCAAAACAATCAGTAATTTTTAAGTTGGGCGATCTTTTAGGTCGCCTAATTTTTTTCTTTAAATTCCTTTCTAAATTACTTATCTTCAAATAAAACAAGATACATCTCAATCTTTTAAATTTCCGACCGCACTTTCCTTTATTTAATCTTTCTCAGATTTGCTTTTATTGTTTGGCTCCCCTATTTTTTGATTTAAAACAAAATTTACCTTAAAAGTACTTATTATGAGTTAATTTTGATGCTAGTATTCGATCAAAATTTTTTTCTAATTAACCATAAAATGATTCCGGAGTATCTTATGGATTTTCTAATGAACCTAGATGAAGGTAGCCAGTTTGCGATTCAGCTTGCTATTGTTCTTATCTGTTTATTTTATGGGGCAAAAAAAGGTGGTATCGCACTGGGTATGCTCGGTGGAGTAGGCTTAATTGTTCTTGTTTTCGGCTTTGGTATTGAACCAGGTAAGCCAGCTATCGATGTAATGTTGACCATCCTTGCAGTTGTGGTCACATCGGCAACATTGCAAGCCAGTGGTGGTTTAGATGTCATGTTACAAATTGCGGAGAAAATGCTTCGTCGTAATCCGAAATATGTCAGTATTTTGGCACCATTTGTCACTTGTTTCTTAACTATTTTATGTGGTACAGGACACGTGGTTTATACCATGTTACCAATCATCTATGATATCGCGATCAAAAATGACATTCGTCCTGAACGTCCAATGGCGGCAAGTTCAATTGCCTCTCAATTGGGTATCATCGCGTCACCAGTTTCGGTGGCAGTCGTGACTTTAACCACATTCTTAGTGAATGCTAAAACCCCATTAGCAGGTTTTGATGGCTATTTAGATTTATTAAAAATTACCGTGCCTTCAACCCTTTGTGGTGTGTTAGCTATCGGTATTTTCAGCTGGTTCCGTGGTAAAGATTTAGATAAAGACCCAGAATTCCAAGAGAAATTAAAAGATCCCGAATTCAAAAAATATGTTTATGGTGATAGCACATCATTGTTGGACAAAAAATTACCACAATCTAGCTGGAATGCGATGTGGATCTTCTTTGGTGCGATTTTAGTGGTTGCCCTATTAGGTTACTTTAAAGATTTACGTCCAGCCTTTGAAAAATCAGCACCTGCTCAAGTGGTTGAAATCGTTTCTGCTGATAAAGCAGTGAAAACCTTTAATGTTAAAGACGGTAAAATCGTTGCTTTAGCAAAAGACGGTACATTAGTACTTGATGTTAAAGACAGCAAAGCAAAAGCAAAAACAGCCTATAACAACGTTGCGATTTATAACGATAAAGGTGAAGTTGCTCAAACAATTACCGCTCAAGATAACGGTGTTGTAATTACAGCGGGAGATAAAACAGAAACGATTGATAACGCTGCAATTGTATTGAAAGATAGCGCGAAGAAAAAAGTCAATTTAAGTATGGTTCACGTTATTCAAATCTTCATGTTATTAGCGGGTGCATTAATTGTTATCTTTACCAAAACTGATGCAGGCAAAATCAGTAAAAATGAAATTTTCCGTTCAGGTATGATTGCGTTAGTCGCTGTATTCGGGATTTCTTGGATGGCGGAAACGATGTTTACTGTTCACACGCCAATGATGAAAGCAGCACTTGGTGATGTGGTAAAAGCACATCCTTGGACTTACGCCGTGATGTTGTTATTAATTTCTAAATTCGTCAACTCACAAGCGGCAGCATTAGTTGCATTCGTTCCACTTGCTCTAGGTATCGGAGTTGACCCAGCTGTTATCTTAGCCTTTGCTTCAGCTTGTTACGGTTACTACATTTTACCAACTTACCCAAGCGACCTTGCGGCAATCCAATTCGACCGTTCAGGTACAACCCACATCGGTAAGTTTGTAATTAACCACAGCTTTATTTTACCGGGCTTAATCGGTGTAATCACTTCATGTATCTTTGGTTACATTTTCACAAGCTTGTTTGGTTATCTATAATTAACTGCTGATAAAAGAAAAGGCTATTCGTTTGAATAGCCTTTTTTGTTTCTAAAGTGCGGTTGAATTTTAGGATGTTTTATCTCGATGCTCTATTTGACTTTATCATTCATTAAAATCCCTAAAAAACTGACCGCACTTTTGCGCTTCTTAAAATAAATTCCCGCTAAAGGTTGAAACATAGGGGGATTTATTGCGATAATCTTCATTATTTTTTGGGTGATCTTTCGGCTGCCATTTTTTCAGGTGGCCAGTTTTTATTAGGAAAGATTAATTTGAACATTATTTAAGTTAGAAGAATAACAATGGCTGAAAAACGTAATATTTTTTTAGTAGGTCCCATGGGTGCGGGTAAAAGCACCATTGGCCGTCAGCTTGCGCAACAATTGAATATGGATTTTGTCGATTCAGATGCCGTAATTGAGGAACGTGCGGGAGCAGACATTAGCTGGATTTTTGATTTAGAAGGTGAAGAAGGCTTTCGTAAGCGTGAAGAACGTATTATCAATGAATTGACTCAATTACAGGGCGTCGTGCTTTCTACTGGTGGTGGCGCAGTGATGTCAAAAGAGAGTCGTAATTATCTTTCTGCTCGTGGTATTGTCATTTATTTAGAAACCACGGTAGATAAGCAATATCAACGTACACAACGTGATAAAAAGCGCCCATTATTACAAGGGGCTGATGACCCGCGCCAAGTGCTTGAAGATTTAGCTAAAGTGCGTAATCCGTTATACGAAGAAATTGCGGATATTACTTTACCAACAGATGAGCAAAATGCCAAAGTAATGGTTAATCAAATCGTTGATTTAATTGATAATCTAAACGGCTTAAACGGTTCACTCTAAGGATTAAAAATGTTGTGCGTAAATGTTGAATTAAAAGAACGTCGTTATCCCATTTATATTGGCGAAGGTTTATTAAAAGATGAAACCTGTTATCCGCTGAAGAAAGGGGATAAAGTGATGATCGCGACTAATCCAACCGTCGCACAATATTATCTTGAAACCGTTACACAAACCTTAGAAAAAATCGGCTGTCAGATTGAATCGGTATTATTGCCTGATGGCGAAAAATATAAAACGCTCGATTCTTTAAATCTCATTTTTACCGCACTTTTAAAGCATAATCATGGGCGAGATACCACCATCATTGCATTAGGTGGTGGTGTGATTGGTGATGTAGCTGGTTTTGCTGCAGCAAGTTATCAACGTGGCGTGCGTTTTATTCAAATTCCTACCACATTATTAGCCCAAGTAGATTCTTCTGTTGGTGGCAAAACAGCCGTTAATCATGAGTTGGGCAAAAATATGATTGGGGCGTTTTATCAACCTTCTACGGTGATCATTGACACCCTTACACTCAATACCTTGCCAAAACGTGAAGTGAATGCGGGACTTGCGGAAGTTATTAAATATGGGGTGATTTTAGATTATGCCTTTTTTGAATGGCTTGAAGCACATATTGATGAATTAGTTACGTTAAATCAACAGTCACTTCAATATTGCATTGCACGTTGTTGCCAAATTAAAGCGGATGTTGTTGCGCGTGATGAAACCGAAAAAGGCGATCGTGCATTACTAAATCTCGGGCATACTTTTGGGCATGCGATCGAAACACATTTAGGCTACGGAAACTGGTTACATGGTGAAGCTGTTGCAGTAGGAGCTATGATGGCTGCGGTGTTATCTGAACAATTAGGCGATCTTTCTTTTGAAGATGTTGCTCGTTTAGAAAAGCTTTTAGCACGTGCTAATTTGCCGACCGTTTCGCCTGATACTATGCAACCAGATGATTATTTACCGCACATGATGCGTGATAAAAAAGTGCTCGCAGGTAAGTTGCGTCTTGTATTGCTAAAAGCCCTTGGTCAAGCCTATGTGGCGACTGATACTGACAAATCTCTTGTGCTAAACGCCATTGAGCGTTGCACACAACATGACTAACTGTCGTTGCTCTCATGTTGCGTCCGAAAAATAACAAAACGAAACCTCGAATTAAACACCGCCCGTTTTTGAAATGGGCGGGCGGTAAATTTCGTTTAACGGACGATCTCAACCGAGTCTTTCCAAAAAGAAAACAGTGTTTAATCGAACCTTTTGTGGGCGCGGGTGCTGTTTTTTTAAATTCTCATTTTGAACGTTATATTTTGGCGGATATTAATCCCGATTTGATTAACTTGTTTAATATCGTCAAAGACAATGTGGATGCCTATATTGAGGCTTGTAAGCCAATTTTCTTCGCTGAAAATGCGAATACAGCCGAGTATTATTACGCACAGCGAGACGCCTTTAATCAATCCACCGATCCTTTCGTGCGTTCGGTGTTATTCCTTTATTTGAACCGCTTTGGGTTTAATGGCTTGTGCCGTTATAACAGTAAAAATGAGTTTAATGTGCCCTTTGGCGCTTATAAAACCCATTATTTCCCTGAAGATGAATTACGCTATTTTGCTCATAAGGCACAAAGTGCGGTCTTTTTATGTGCTGATTTTCAACAGACATTTGAATTAGCGGATAAACACAGCGTGATCTATTGTGATCCGCCTTATGCACCGCTTCCGCAAGATACTAATTTTACTGGCTATGCGGGGAATGCTTTTGGGCTTGAGCATCAAAAGAATTTAGCGGAATGTGCAAAGAAAGCCCAAAAAGAAAAGCAAATTTCTGTCGTGATTTCTAACCACGATACAAAATTCACACGTGAGATTTACAAAGGGGCAAAATTTAAACGCGTTAAAGTACAGCGCTCAATCAGTCAATCTTCAGAGAAACGAGTTAAGGTAAAAGAATTAATCGCTATTTTTAAAGGTTAGTTTAGCAGGTTAATTCTGGATTGATTTTAATCTCAAAGTCTTTTACTTCGGGATAAGTCGGTTGAATTACAGTGAGTAATTCGTTTTGGCGAAATAAAATCCCTTGGCGAACGACCGCACTTTTGACTTCGATAAAGAGTTTCCCATTTGTGATGGAGCCTAACCGAAAAAGTCCTTTAAATTCTTGAGGAAAAAGGCGACTGATGTTTTGGTTTAGTTCATTCAACATTAACCCTTTCTGCATGATTTTGGCAAATTGTGATCCTTCTAGCACATCAATAATATTCATGGCTTTTTGATAACGCTCATGCTTGTTTTCCACAAAAATACCCCAATAATGACTTTACGTTGAATTTCCGATACAATACACACAAATTTTGTCAGAGACAATAAGATGATGAAATCAAACAAAGGTAAAACAAATTTCTGGTCGCAGTTGCTGTTAAGCATGATTGCGATTTTTGCTTTACCTGTTGCTCAGGGACTGGAGGCTCAGCCTTCATCAAATATGAGCGGTGAAAATTACCAAACATCATCTGAACAACATATATTGATTGCGGTGCGTGAAATTCGTCAAGCATTGCAGGTTCAACCTCAGCCAACAAATCACAAAACCCATTCCAATCAAAAACACGAAAAAATTCAACCGCACTTTATTGCGGCAGAATTCCCTGTTTTTGCCCCTATTCGTGCCGGCCCAGCCATCATTTAATTTTCTTTTATCTTTGAACGAACCGATTTTTTAATCGGATGATCCTTTTTATTTTTTATTTGAAAGAGAAATTATGAGTTTTTTAACAAAAATTTTTGGCAGCCGTAACGAACGTATTTTACGCAGATTAAGAAAACAAGTTGCGAAAATCAACAAAATGGAGCCGGCTTTTGAAGCATTAAGTGATGATGAATTAAGAGCAAAAACTGACGAGTTCCGTAGCCGTTTAGCTAACGGTGAAACCTTACAACAACTTTTACCTGAAGCGTTTGCTACCGTGCGTGAAGCGGGTAAACGTGTACTCGGTATGCGTCATTTCGATGTGCAATTAATCGGTGGTATGGTGTTAACAAACCGTTGTATCGCTGAGATGCGTACGGGTGAAGGTAAAACCTTAACTGCAACCTTGCCTTGTTATTTGATGGCGTTAGAAGGTAAAGGCGTACATGTTGTGACAGTGAATGATTACTTAGCTCGTCGTGACGCGGATACCAACCGTCCATTATTTGAATTCTTAGGTATGACTGTTGGCGTGAATATCCCAGGCTTACCGCCTGAAGCAAAACGTGAAGCTTATGCGGCAGATATTACATATGCGACAAACAGCGAATTAGGTTTTGATTACCTTCGTGATAACTTAGCGCATTCTAAAGAAGAGCGTTTCCAACGTCATTTAGGCTATGCCTTAGTGGATGAGGTGGACTCTATCTTAATCGATGAAGCACGTACGCCGTTGATTATTTCAGGTCAAGCGGAAGACAGTTCTGAGCTTTATATTGCGGTAAATAAATTAATTCCGAATTTAATTAAGCAAGAAAAAGAAGATACGGAAGAATATACCGGTGAAGGCGATTACACCTTAGATCTTAAAACCAAACAGGCGTATTTGACTGAGCGCGGTCAAGAAAAAGTAGAAGAGTGGTTAATCGCACAAGGTTTAATGCCAGAAGGTGATTCCCTTTATTCACCTGCGCGTATTGTATTGTTACACCACGTTATGGCGGCATTACGTGCAAACACCTTATTTGAGCGCGATGTAGACTATATCGTGAAAGATGGCGAGATCGTAATCGTCGATGAACACACTGGTCGTACTATGGCGGGTCGTCGTTGGTCTGATGGTTTACACCAAGCGATCGAAGCGAAAGAAGGGGTAGAGATTAAGAGCGAAAACCAAACGGTTGCCTCTATTTCTTACCAAAACTACTTCCGTCTTTATGACAAATTAGCGGGTATGACAGGTACAGCAGATACCGAAGCCTTTGAATTTCAACAAATTTATGGTTTAGAAACTGTCGTCATTCCAACAAATCGTCCAATGATTCGTGATGACCGTACGGACGTCATGTTTGAGAATGAAGAATACAAATTCAATGCAATTATTGAGGATATCAAAGACTGCGTTGCTCGCAATCAACCAGTTTTAGTGGGTACAGTGTCTGTTGAAAAATCTGAAATGCTTTCTCAAGCGTTAGATAAAGCGGGTATCAAACACAATGTGTTGAATGCAAAATTCCACGCACAAGAAGCGGAAATCGTTGCTGAAGCAGGGGCGCCAGGTGCAGTAACCATTGCAACCAATATGGCCGGTCGTGGTACCGATATTATCCTGGGTGGTAACTGGAAAGCAAAAGCGGCAAAATTGGATAACCCAACCCCAGAGCAAATCGAGGCACTTAAAGCTGAGTGGGAGAAAAATCATGAGATCGTGATGCAAGCCGGTGGTTTACATATTATCGGGACAGAACGTCACGAATCACGTCGTATTGATAACCAGTTACGTGGTCGTTCTGGTCGTCAAGGTGACCCAGGTTCTTCACGTTTCTACCTTTCTTTAGAAGATGGCTTAATGCGTATTTATCTGAATGAAGGTAAATTAAATATGATGCGTAAAGCCTTCACTCAACCAGGCGAAGCGATGGAATCTAAACTGCTTGCTAAAGTGATTGCATCAGCGCAAGCAAAAGTAGAAGCCTTCCACTTTGACGGTCGTAAAAACTTGCTTGAATATGATGATGTGGCGAACGACCAACGTCATGCGATTTACGAACAACGTAATTACTTGCTCGATAATGATGATATTTCAGAGACTATTAAAGCAATCCGCAGCGATGTATTTAATGATGTGATTGACCAATATATTCCACCACAATCGTTAGAAGAACAATGGGATATTAAAGGTTTAGAAGAGCGTTTAGCGCAAGAGTTTGGCCTTGAGTTACCAATTGAACATTGGTTAGAAGAAAATAATAATCTTCACGAAGAAAACTTGCGTGAGCGCATTATTCAAGAAGCGGAAGATGAATACAAAGCGAAAGAAGCGCTTGCGGGTGAAGAAACCATGCGTCATTTCGAAAAAGGCGTGATGTTACAAACCCTTGATGAGCTTTGGAAAGAGCACTTGGCTGCAATGGATTATTTACGTCAAGGTATCCATTTACGTGGTTATGCGCAAAAAGATCCAAAACAAGAGTACAAAAAAGAATCTTTCCGTATGTTTACTGAAATGTTAGATTCTTTAAAACATCATGTGATTATGACACTTACTCGTGTGAAAGTTCGTACGCAGGAAGAGATAGAAGAGGCAGAGCGAGCACGTCAAGCAATGGCTGAGCGTGAAGCTCAAATGCATCATCCTGTAGGTGAAAACACAGAGCAAGCTCAAAGCGAGGACTATTCAGATCGCCATATTGGACGTAATGAACCTTGTCCTTGTGGATCAGGTAAAAAATACAAGCATTGTCACGGCAGTAAAGCCCGATATGCTTAGTTAAGGAAAAGAGCGGTTAAATTTTTGCGTGTTTTAAAACACCGCTAAAAATAACCGCTCTTTCTACTTTTGAGATAAGGAAAAACGATGAGTAAGCCTATCATTCAAGTTGCGGCAGGGATTATTCGTAATGAATTTGGGCAGCTATATTTGACCCAGCGTTTAGAAGGGCAAGATTTTGCACAGGCATTAGAATTTCCAGGCGGTAAAGTTGATGCAGGTGAAACCCCTGAAGAAGCCTTAAAAAGAGAATTGGAAGAAGAGATTGGCATTCATATTTTAAATGCTGAACTGTACGAACGTTTTCAATTTGAATATCCAACCAAAATTTTAGATTTTAGTTTTTATTTGGTCACTGAATGGATCGGCGAGCCTTTTGGACGAGAAGGCCAGGAAGGTTTTTGGCTTGAACAACGTGAGCTTGATGCAGGACAATTCCCGCCAGCCAATTTAAAGCTGATTCAGCGTTTAGTGGCTGAAAGTGTCAAATAACATTTAATCAAATTTATTTATTATGATTCCAAGTATTTTTCTGAGTTTATTTTTTATTGCGACGGTGATTTTTATCGTCAATTCGCACTATCGTTGGACATATTTTTTTGCGATTGCATTATTCGTTTTATTGTTTAGCTCAATGTTTGCAATAACCGGTCAATGGCAACGCGGATTGAATTTTGCATCCGTGCTTTTTGTGGTGTTGATGCTATTCCATCGAATGAAAATTCATTACTACAAACAACCTTTACTCATTTCAGATTTTTGGCTTGTGACAGACTGGCGAAATTGGGAAACCCTTTTACATTATAAAGGGGCGATTTTCGGTGTATTTGGGCTATTAGGTCTATTGGGTTATGCCGTCTTTGGCTGGTCAGATGTAGAAAATGCCTCAACTGGATTTCGCGTATTTGCAGCAATACTTGCAGCAACGAGTTTTGGTTTAATATGGCATTATTCTAAAGATCCAGATGCGACAAAAGTCTGGTTAGACTCATTGCCGGATGATGGTCGAGATGTGTTCTTAAACCTGCCTATGTCTTGTCGTGGCGTATTTTTTAAAGTGCCAGAATTTGAAGGTAATAGCCAAAAATTTAAAGAAAAAATGACCGCACTTTTAAATGAAAAGGCTGAGAGTAAAACTGAAAGTGCAGAAAAGTCCGACATTGTGGTTTGTTTACAAGAATCAACCTTGAATCCTCATCAATTTGATTTTGATGCAGAAACCATCCCACCATTTTCAATGTTTAATAAGCAGGAAGATACCGTATTTATGAGTCCATTGCGTGTACATACGGTGGGCGGTGCAACGTGGAAATCTGAATTTGCTTTCCTTGCAGGGGTGCCTTCAACCGATTTTGGTGCTTTAGCAAGTGGGGTGTTTTATTCTGTTGTGCCACACTTACAGACGGGTTTTATTAAAAATCTCCGTGAGCAAGGCTATTTTTGCGTAGCGTTATCGCCTTTTACGAAAGGTAACTACAACGCAAAACCTGCTTATGACCACTTTGGTTTTGATTTGATGTTGCAACCACAAGATTTAGGCTATCCCGCATCAATCAGCAAAAATCTCTGGCATATTACAAGCGAAGAGATGATGTATTACACCAAACTGATTTTGCAGAAACAGCATCCATCATTGGAAAATGTACAACAGCCCATGTTTGTTTATGTGCTCACGATGAAAGAGCACGGCCCTTACAACACGAATATGCCAAACCATTTTAATTTGGCGAGTAAGCGTTTAGGGGGAAAAGCGATTTCTTGCTTGAACGATTATATTGATCGTATTGATAGCCTTAATGAGGCGATCGAAGGTCTAAATGATTATTTAAAATCACGTGAAACACCTTATGTATTCGGTTATTTTGGTGATCATCAGGTTGCTTTTGATAATCAGCTTCCACCGAAAAAAGGTAACTTTGCGAATCCAGATTATGTGACTCAATTTGTAGTTCGAACTAATCGTAAGACTGACTTTGTTCAACAACAAGATTTCTTAGATTTAGCCTTTGTTGGTGGCGTATTACTTGATGTGGCAGCTTTATCACCGAAAGATGACTTTATGCGGGCGAATATCGCTATGCGTCAGTTAAGCCAAGGTAAGCTCGAAGATGCAGCAGATATGGATTTAGTGAATAGCTATCGAAATTATCTGTATCAAGATTTAAAAATTGCGCAATAATAAAAAATCTCGGTTAACGCCGAGATTTTTTTATAAGCAAAATTTAACCGATAAGTCAGTCAATTTTACCCACACGTCTTGACTATATTCTTGCTTGGCTGTGCGCTCAATATCTGCCAACTCTTGCAATATTTCAAAGAGCTTTTGATAGGTGAGTCGCTGTATCGCTGCCATATAAAGGTGACGACGATTCTGCCAAATTTTGAGACGGTCAAAATCCGCTTTGAGTGTCTGTGTAGGCAAACTCGTGTTAAGAGAGGGATTACGCTGCTGTGGTTTTGTTAATTCTAACAAGGTGAGCAGTTCACGCTGCAAAGTACGCAATAAAATGACAGGTTGCAGATCTTCAGCTTGTAAACCTCGCAAAATTCGCTTTGAGCGATTTGCCTTGCCTGATAACAAAGCATCAATCCATTGGAAAGGGGTAAAGACAGAAGATTGCTCTACGACTGATTTAACGCGGTTATACGTGAGTTTGTGATCAGGATAAAGCAAATCTAAAATCTGTAACGCTTGTTTCAATGCCAGTAGATTATTTTCATAGCTGTAACAAAGTAGTTGAATGGCTTCCTCATCAGCTGATAATCCCATGTTTTTTGTACGATGCTTCACCCAACGAGAAAGTTGTTCTGAATTCGGTGTTTGGCAGTTAACAATAACAGCTTGCGGATCTAGTTGATTTGCCTGAATAAACCACTCTTGTTTTTCGGCTGCTTTAGACAATTTAGGCAAGGTGAGGACAAGTAAGCTATCTTCATTTAATCCACTGATAAATTGTTGAAGGTTTTTCTGCAAAAGTGTGGTCAAATTTTCGGGTAAATTGAGAATGAAAATTTGCTTATTAAAGAAGAGCCCCATAGATTGGCTGGCCTCAATTAATGCAGACCAGTCAGTATTAGTATCTATGGTGATTTGATTTTTTTCATCAAAACCTTGAAGAAGGGCAGCTTGATGAATGAGATCTTCACTTTCACTGAGCAACAGGGGATCTGTCCCAACCAAAAAATAGACTTTCGCTAAATGGCTGTTCAGGTTAGAGGCCAGTTGCTCAGGAAAAATGCGGTTCATTATTTTCCTTGAACTTGATGTTGCAAGGCAGCCATTTTATTAAGTAATTGGCGAGCCGCTTGTTCACGCATATCATTCCAAATTACATCGCGTTCAGCTGATTTTGCTAATGCAGCACGTGAGTTATCAAAGAAAGTGCGGTTGATTTTTGCAGAGATTGGATAGGTTTCCCCATTTGCTAAACGCACGCTAGCCTCAACATCAAGGGTCAATACTTTTTCTGCTTCACGGCCTTGTTTAAAGACTGAAGCCACTTTATCGCTTGAAGTCTGTTTATTTAAACGCAATACTGGCACACCTTGTTTTGCAGGAACAAGGTTTACGTTGTTGCTAAGCAGTTGCTTACGCATTGCCATAGACATTTCACTGTATGGGTCGCTGCTTTCAAGGGCCATTGTTTTTAATTCTGCAGGAACTGCCGCACCATTATCGAAGTGCCAACCACAAGCAGTTAAAAAGGCTGTTGCCCCAACTAAGCAGATCGTTTTGATTGATTTCATCATAAAAATTACCTGTAAAATTCACCGCACTTTATTTTGTTTAAGAGCCGTTTATACAACGCTTAGAATAAAATGCGGTTATTTTATGGATTATTGCGGTTTAACCACCACATTTAACAATTTACCTGGTACATAAATCACTTTCACGATTTGTGTATTGTCAGTAAATTTCTTCACATTTTCATCTGCAAATGCAACAGTTTTCACGGTTTCTTCATCCGCATCAGCTGCAACAGTCACTTTACCGCGTACTTTACCGTTGACTTGCACCACGATAAGTTTTTCATCTTCTACCATCGCCGCTTCATCAGCTTTCACCCATTCTGCATGGTCAATGTTGCTTTCGTTGCCTAAAGCTTTCCATAACTCAAAGCAGATATGTGGTGTGATAGGATAAAGCATACGCACGACTGCGCTTAATGCTTCTGCCATAACCGCACGATCTTGTTCGCTTTCTAATGGCGCACGAGTTAATTTATTCATTAACTCCATTACTGCCGCGATAGCGGTATTGAAGGTTTGACGGCGACCAATGTCATCACTCACTTTCGCGATTGTTTTATGGACATCACGGCGAAGTGCTTTTTGGTCTGCAGAAAGTGCGGTCACATCTAAAGCGGTTTTTGCAGGATTTTGGCTATATTCATACACTAAATTCCATACACGACCTAAGAAACGTTTTGCACCTTCTACGCCAGATTCTTGCCATTCAAGTGTCATTTCTGCAGGAGACGCGAACATCATGAAGAGACGAACGGTATCTGCACCGTATTTTTCCACCATCTCTTGTGGGTCGATACCGTTGTTTTTGGATTTCGACATTTTGGTCATACCGGTATGCACCAATTCACGGCCTTCTGGATCGGTTGCTTTGATAATACGACCTTTTTCATCACGCTCAAGGGTCACTTGCGTTGGGCTTACCCAAATACGCTCGTTGGTCGGGCTAGTGTAGTAGAATGCATCGGCTAACACCATGCCTTGGCATAATAATTTTTGTGCTGGCTCATCACTCGTGACGAAACCTGCATCACGCAATAATTTGTGGAAGAAACGGAAGTAGAGCAAGTGCATGGTCGCGTGCTCAATACCGCCGATATATTGATCCACTGGTAACCAGTAGTTAGCTTCATCTTTATCTAACATACCTTTCGCATAGCTTGGCGAGGTGTAGCGTGCGTAGTACCAAGATGATTCCATAAAGGTGTCAAAAGTATCCGTTTCTTTTAACGCAGGTTCACCATTGAAGGTAGTTTTCGCCCAGTTTGGATCGGCTTTAATTGGGCTTTTCACACCGTCCATGACCACATCTTCCGGTAGAATAATCGGTAAATCTTCGATTGGTGTCGGTACGGTTTCACCGTTTGGCAAGGTCAGCATTGGAATTGGTGCCCCCCAATAACGTTGACGCGAAACGCCCCAGTCACGTAAACGATAGTTAACTTGGCGTTTACCCACGCCTAATTTTTCTAATTTGTCCGCGATACCGTTGAATGCGCCATCAAAATCTAAACCATCAAACTCAGCAGAGTTTACTAATTTACCGTGCTCAACGAAAGCTTGTTTAGTTAAATCAATTTCTTCATCGGCAAGCGGTGCGATTACTTGTTTAATTGGTAAATCGTATTTTTGAGCAAATTCAAAGTCACGTTGGTCGTGTGCTGGAACCGCCATTACTGCACCAGTACCATAATGCATTAATACAAAGTTAGCGACCCAAATCGGTAATTTTTCACCGGTTAATGGATGAATGGCGAATAAGCCGGTTGCCATCCCTTTTTTCTCCATCGTGGCAAGGTCTGCTTCGGCCACTTTGGCATTTTTCGCTTCACGGATGAATTCGGCTAATTGAGGATTTTTTTCTGCCGCTAATTCGGCTAATGGATGCGCTGCCGCGATACCTAAATAGCTTACACCATAGAAGGTATCTGGACGGGTCGTATAAACTGCAACTTTTTCTGCGGTATCCGCTACATCAAAAGTAATCTCCACCCCTTCAGAACGGCCGATCCAGTTGCGTTGCATAGTTTTAACCATATCTGGCCATTGTGGCAGTTGGTCTAATCCACCTAATAATTGCTCTGCATAGTCGGTGATTTTAATGAACCATTGTGGGATTTCTTTTTGTTCTACCGGAGTATCACAACGCCAGCAGCAACCGTCGTGCACTTGTTCGTTCGCCAACACAGTTACATCGTTCGGACACCAGTTTACGGTTGAGTTTTTTTTGTACACTAAGCCTTTTTTGTAAAGCTCAGTGAAGAACCATTGTTCCCATTTGTAGTATTCTGGACGGCAAGTCGCAATTTCGCGATCCCAGTCATAACCAAAGCCCAACATTTTGAGCTGGTTTTTCATGTATTCGATATTTTCGTAAGTCCATTTTGCCGGTGCAGTTTTATTTTTAATTGCGGCACCTTCAGCCGGCAAACCGAATGCATCCCAACCAATCGGTTGTAATACGTTTTTGCCGTTCATACGTTGATAACGTGAAACCACATCACCGATGGTGTAGTTACGCACGTGACCCATGTGTAAACGACCAGATGGGTAAGGGAACATAGAAAGGCAGTAATATTTTTCTTTAGACGTATCTTTGATTGCTTTGAAGACTTTATTTTCAGCCCAATATTGTTGAACTGCAGGTTCAATCAAATCGGGACGGTAATGTTGTTGCATAGAAAATCACCTTAAATTTTGACCGCACTTTGCGGCATGTTTTGATTTGTAAAATGTGATATAGGATAGCGTAAAACAGGGAAAATTGGTAGAAAGTGCGGTGATTTTTTTGCTGATTTTATAAGAGATTTTGAATTTCAGATGGAATTAATTTAGGCGAAGGAATCCAAACTTGTTTATGTCGGTTTAATTCACCTTTTTCAAGAACTATCGAGCTTTTGGGTACTTTGAATGCTTTACTCAAAAATTTCAGCAAGTGAGCATTGGCTTGACCATCAACAGGTGGCGCGGTGATCGTGATTTTGAGTTCATCATCATGTAATCCCACGATTTGATCTTTGCTAGCTTTGGGTTGCAAAATGATTTTGAGACGTAGCCCTTCAGTCGTTTGTTCGATTGCTGACATAACTAAATTTACTCACCACATTTACAATTACAATACGGGCTGGAAAATCCAGCCCGAAAAATAATGTTATTTTTGACCGCACTTTAAGCGGCAATTGCCCATAAAACCTGGAAGTAGTCGTAAAAGAGATTATTCAAAAATAATAGAACAATGGCGATAACCATCGGTGAAAAATCAATCACGCCTACTGTGGGTAAAATGCGTTTAATTGGTTTCAACAAAGGTTCGGTAAGTTGATATAATGCATAGAATGCAGGATTATTGCCACGATTAAACCAACTTAAAATTGCACCGGCGATTAATACATAGAAAATAGCTACACCGATATTTTTGATCAGCCCTAGTATGCCCAATAGTAAGAAGAAACTGAGATTTAATCCGCCAAAGAGAATCGATTTTAGTCCGCAAAGCAAGAAGACTAAAACCAGTGCCGCAGTTTCCACTTTTTTCACCACAGGAAAAACTTTACGCAATGGTGCAATAACTGGTTGGGTAAATTTCAGTGTAAATTGAGAAATAGGATTGTAGTAATCCACATTCGCTAATGGTAGCCATACGCGTAAAATTAACACTAAACAATACAGATCGATAATCGATCCTAAAAATAACGCAGTTTGGGAAATTTCCATTATAACCAACCTTTCCGTTTAAAATAGATATAAGGCGTAATTGCCGCACCAATCATTAAGCCGATAGCCATTAGATAGCCATATTTAAAATGTAGCTCTGGCATAAAGTCAAAGTTCATCCCGTAAGTGGATGCCACAAGGGTTGCCGGTAGGAACATGACCGACACTATCGAGAAGAATTTCATGATTTTATTCTGCTCGATATTAATATAACCCATCGCCGCCTGCATTAAAAAGTTTACTTTTTGGAATAAAGACTCATTGTGCGGTTGCAAGGATTCGATATCTCGTAAGATTTCACGTGCTTGTTCCAATTGATTTGGAGGCAAGCGAGTTTTACGCACCAAAAAACCCAATGCGCGTTGTGTATCCATCAAACACAAACGCACTTTAGAACTGGTATCTTCTTGTTCGGTTAGCGTATTTAAGGCTTCATCGAAAGCTTCATCTTGTGTACCGTTTAGAATTACACGGCTTAATTTTTCTAAATCCGCATAAACGTTTTCGATGACATCCGCTAATTGCTCAATTTTAGTTTCAAATAAGTCGAGCAAAACTTCATACGCATTACATTCTAATAATCGTTGACTACGGGAACGCATACGATATAAACGGAATGCGGGTAATTCACGATCACGTAGGGTAAATAAGCGCCCATCACGAATAGTAAACGCCACGCTTGCGAGGTCGGCGTAATTTTCTTCGTCTTCACAATAAAAGAATGAGTGCAAGTGCAAGCCGTCTTCGTCTTCAAAGAAACGCGCGGATGCTTCGATATCTTCCAATTCAAGGAATGAGGCGAGACTTTGGCCTAGGCCTTCTTGCAACATTTCACGCTCTTCCCCTGATGGCTCAAGCAAATCCAACCAAATGGCAGAACTGAGGTCGGACGGCTCCTCATCAATACGAAGCAAGCGGGAATCGTTAATGGCAAAAGCGTTAATCATTGGTCATACTCCTTTTGGGATTATGAAGATCTAACTGTGAACAAAAAAGATCAAACGAAATTAGCACTAGGGAAAAGTGCGGTCAAATTTTTCATGTTTTAAAATTTTAAAAATGGGTTTCGTTCGATAAAAGATGCCGAAGAAAGGTAAGTTGATTACCAGCGAACTCTCGCTGATAAGAGGCGAGAGTCTAAAGCGATATTCGGTATCGACTATGACTGTCCAAAGTGTGTGTCCTTCTCGTTAAAAAATCGGGCGAATGTTACGCTTGAAAGGCACTTTCGTCAAGTATTATTGAAAAGGACACGGTACTTTTAATTAATTGGTATATTGATTAATTGCGTTAGTAACCTCTTGATCTTGATAAATATTATTAACAATATCTTTGAATGTTTCGCCTAACACTTTTTGAATTTCATCATTGCTCGCATTAAATGCACCAGATTGTGAACGGGTCGCATTAAAGGTTTTGTTGTATTGTCCGCGTGGACCTTGTACATAAACAACCGCTTGAATTTTACTGTTCAAGGTATAACGTAAATTGCCTTGCTCCACTTGAGTGTTGAATTCTTTTACATCAACAGTCACGCCAGCATTCGCATTATTCGCTTGTCCAATACGGAAACCTTTGCTGACCAAATTTTGTTGCATCACTTGTTGGAAAAGTTGAGTCACGCTTGGTGAGGCGTTTAATTTAATCAGTTCACCTGATTTAGTATAAGTTGCAATTTCTTGTTGTGGACGAGAATCGCGAGTATTGACTGTTACCACTGCTGATTGGTTGATATTCATTGATGCAGTCGGTGATTGAGGGGTAAACGTTAAGGTATTAGATTGCGCTTGGCAACCCGCTAAAAATAATGTCGCAGCGGCCAACGTCATTGTTGATAATGCTTTGATTTTGTTTGTTACTTTCATAATTTCCTCATTGAATTAGGTTAATTTGTGTTATTCTTACAAACTTAAAGCTGAATGTATAGCAAAAAGTTAGGGAGTTTATTTATGTCAAAACAGCAAGAATTATTAGAGAGAATTCAGGCCGAATTGCAACCGCACTTTGCCACCGTGGAAAATGAAAGCCATATGCACAGTTCCGGTCGCGGAGCTGATTCTCATTTTAAATTAGTAATTGTCAGCGATGCTTTTGAAGGTATGCGCAAGGTGCAACGTCACCAAAAACTGTACCAACTTTTTGCCGATGATTTAAAAAATGGCATTCACGCATTAGCGCTTCATCTTTATACAAAAAGTGAATGGGAAAAACAAGGTGAAGCATTTCCAAAATCACCAAATTGTCTTGGGATTGGTCAATAGGGAAATTACTATCGGGTAATGTAGAATGGTCTTTTGGTTAACTGTAACATTACCACCTAATTAAAGAGTATTGTGAAAATCAGTTCACAAATATTTTACAAAAAGTGCGGGTTAAAGTGGAATAACCCCTTATTTTCCGCTAGAATAGTGTGCTTTTAAATTTTAATTTTGGGCAAGTTAATAGTTGTTTAACTTGTCGAGACATTAAAACAGATTTGAGTTTTTATTTATGTGGCAGTTGATAATGCTTTGTTTTAAAAGTATTTTTGTCACGCTCAATCGTGAGATTGCTTTTAAGGCGTAGGCTTTGATTGCAGTCGTGTTTTTAACCTAGAAAAGTAGTGCAAACAGTATGATTACAATCAAAAAAGGCTTGGATCTTCCTATTGCAGGAAAGCCAGCACAAGTAATCCACAGCGGTAACGCTGTGAATCAAGTTGCGATTCTTGGTGAAGAGTATGTAGGTATGCGTCCTTCTATGAAGGTACGTGAAGGCGATGTCGTGAAAAAAGGCCAAGTACTTTTTGAAGACAAGAAAAAACCAGGTGTGGTTTTTACAGCCCCAGCCAGTGGTACTATCACTGCAATTAATCGTGGCGAAAAACGTGTATTACAATCTGTGGTTATTGATGTGCAAGGTAATGAGTCTGTTACTTTTGCCAAATATAACGCAGATCAACTCAATACGCTTTCTTCCGAGCAAGTTAAACAAAATCTTATTGACTCTGGTTTATGGACAGCATTGCGTACTCGTCCATTTAGCAAAGTACCAGCAGTGGATGCAGAACCATCCTCCTTATTTATTAATGCCATGGATACTAATCCTTTGGCGGTCAATCCAGAAGTAGTGTTGAGTGCTCATCATCAAGATTTTATTGATGGTTTAACCGTATTAAGTCGTCTATTTCCAAATAAACCATTAAATCTATGTAAATCGGGTGATAGTAATATTCCAACCGTGGATTTAGCTAATCTAAAAGTACATGATTTTGGTGGTGTTCATCCTGCTGGTTTAGTGGGTACACATATTCACTTTATCGATCCAGTTGGTGTTCATAAAAGCGTATGGCACATCAATTACCAAGATGTGATTGCTGTAGGTAAATTATTCACTACGGGCGAACTTTATGTAGAACGTGTTGTTTCTCTTGCGGGTCCGCAAGTGAAAGAGCCTCGTTTAGTTCGTACAGTAATCGGTGCTAACCTTTCTCAGTTAACGGCAGGTGAATTGAAAGACGGTAATAACCGTGTGATTTCTGGTTCTGTGCTTTGTGGTCAAACTGCAAAAGATGCTCACGATTATTTAGGTCGTTATGCATTACAAGTTTCTGTGATTGCAGAAGGTAATGAGAAAGAGTTCTTAGGTTGGATCACACCACAATCGAACAAATATTCGATTACCCGTACCGTATTGGGTCACTTTGGTAAAAAACTATTCAACTTCACTACCGCAGAAAATGGTGGTGAGCGTGCAATGGTACCAATCGGTAGCTATGAGCGCGTGATGCCGTTGGATATTTTACCGACATTATTATTACGTGATTTAATCGTGGGCGATACCGATGGTGCACAAGCGTTAGGTTGTCTTGAATTAGATGAAGAAGACTTAGCGTTATGTTCTTTCGTTTGCCCGGGTAAATATGAATACGGTTCAATCTTGCGTCAAGTATTAGATAAGATTGAGAAGGAAGGTTAAAAATGGGTTTAAAAAATCTTTTTGAAAAAATGGAACCCGCGTTTTTACCAGGCGGTAAATACAGCAAGCTTTATCCGATCTTTGAATCGATTTATACCTTGCTTTATACACCGGGTACGGTAACGCACAAAAACACACACGTTCGTGATGCGTTAGACTCAAAACGTATGATGATTACGGTTTTCCTTGCGTTGTTCCCTGCGATTTTCTACGGGATGTACAATGTGGGTAACCAAGCGATCCCTGCCTTAAATCAATTAGGCAATTTAGATCAATTAATTGCTAATGATTGGCACTATGCACTTGCAAGTTCATTAGGTTTAGACTTGACCAATAATGCAACTTGGGGCTCAAAAATGGCATTAGGGGCGATCTTCTTCTTACCAATTTACTTAGTGGTATTTACCGTTTGTACAATTTGGGAATTATTGTTCTCAGTGGTGCGTGGTCATGAAGTAAATGAAGGGATGTTCGTTTCAACCATTTTATTTGCGTTAATCGTTCCACCAACATTGCCATTATGGCAAGCGGCACTTGGTATCAGCTTTGGTATCGTAGTAGCGAAAGAAATCTTCGGTGGTGTAGGTCGTAACTTTATGAACCCTGCGCTTGCTGGTCGCGCATTCTTATTCTTTGCTTATCCGGCTCAAATTTCCGGTGACTTAGTATGGACTGCTGCAGATGGTTTCTCTGGTGCAACCGCACTTTCACAATGGTCTCAAGGTGGTCAAGCCGCATTACAACACACTGTAACAGGTCAACCAATTACTTGGATGGATGCATTCATCGGTAATATTCCTGGTTCAATGGGTGAGGTTTCAACGCTTGCGTTATTAATCGGTGGTGCGTTAATTGTATTCACCCGTATTGCTTCTTGGCGCATTATGGCTGGTGTTATGATCGGTATGATTGGAACAGCAACCTTATTCAACTTAATCGGTTCTGATTCTAACCAAATGTTCTCAATGCCTTGGCATTGGCACTTTGTATT